>JAURZS010000174.1 GCA_030653255.1 Burkholderiaceae bacterium
GCGCGCACGGGCCTCGTCGATCTTGGCGTTGAAGCCGGCCAGATTGCGAACGCCCATCTTGCTCAACAGCTTGTAGCGGCGCTCCATTTCGGCCACGCACCAGTTCAGTCCGTGCGCGGCCTGCCGCATGTCGGTGACCACGGGCGCGAGCAGGTGCGGTATCCCTTCGTAGACCGACATCTCGAGCATCTTGGGGTCGATCATGAGCAGGCGCACATCGCGTGCCTCGGCCTTGTAGAGCAGGCTCAGGATCATGGCGTTGATGCCCACCGACTTGCCCGAGCCCGTGGTGCCCGCCACCAGCACGTGCGGCATCTTGGCGAGGTCGGCAACGACCGGGTGGCCGACGATGTCCTTGCCCAGGCCCATGGTCAGCAGGGACTTGGCCTCGTTGTAGACCTGCGAGCCGAGGATTTCGCTGAGCTTGATGGCCTGGCGCTTGGCATTGGGCAGTTCCAGCGCCATGTAGTTCTTGCCGGGTATGGTCTCGACCACGCGGATCGACACCAGGCTCAGGCTGCGCGCCAGGTCCTTGGCCAGGCCCACGATCTGCGAGCCCTTGACGCCGGTGGCGGGCTCGATCTCATAGCGGGTGATGACGGGGCCGGGCTGCGCCAGCACCACGCGCACCTCGACGCCGAAGTCCTTGAGCTTTTTTTCGATCAGGCGCGAGGTCATCTCCAGCGTCTCGGTCGACACGGTCTCCTGGCGCACCGTGGCGCCGTCGAGCAAGTCGACCTGCGGCAGCCGCGAATCGGGCATTTCGGAGAACAGCGGCTTTTGCCGCTCTTTGGCCACACGCTGGGACTTGGGCACTTCGAGCAGGGTCGGCTCGATCAGCACCGGCGTGGGGTGGTGCTCCTCGATCTCGATGCGTTCCTCGATCACGATTTCTTCGCGCTCGCGCGCGGCCTGCTGCCCCAGGGCGAGATCCTGGGCGATTTCCCGCTTTTCGCGGCGCGAGGCAAGCAGCGCATCGATGCGCTCGCCGATGCGCTCGGCCACACGGCTCCAGGAGAAACGGAACACCAGCGCGGCCCCCAGCACGGCCAGAGCGATGCCGATCAGACCTGATCCGGTAAAGCCCAGCCACTGCACGCTGAGCGGCCCCAGGAGATAGCCCAGCACGCCGCCACCGTGCCCAGGCAGGTGCGACTCGAAGCGGTACATGCGCGACCACTCCAGCGCGGTGCTGGCGCACAGAAGAACCACCAGACCGCCCCAGAAAGCCGCGCGGTGCGCCACAACGCCCTGCGTCTCGGCCTGGGCGTCCGGGCGGGAATGGTCGCCCCGCATCCAGCGCGCCAGCGTGCTGAGCCAGGCGCGCACCCCGGCGGCAAAACACCACCAGACCGAGAAACCCAGCAGGTAATAGCTGACGTCGGCCAGCCAGGCGCCGAAGCGGCCGCCCCAGTTGCGCAGTGCGCCGCCCGCGCCCGAGGTGGACCAGGCCACGTCCTGCAGCGAATGGCTCAGCAGTGCGAGAAGCCAGAACACCAGCGCCAGCAGCCCGAGAACCAGGCTGATTTCATGGGCAAAGCGGGACAGTCCGGCACGCTGGGCGGGCGCCGGGGAAGACGAGGAATTCAGGGTGTCGAGCGAGTAAGTCATGGGCAATGCGGCTGGACCGCAAGCTTAACCCCGGAATGGGGGTTTTCAGCCCAGCGTGGACAAGCGGTCCTTGATCAACATGGAGCCGTCGGGCCGAGTCTCGATGAAACCGCGGTCTTCAAGGTCTTTCATGACCCGGCTGACCATTTCGCGGGAGGCGCCCACCATCTTGGCGATGTCCTGGCGGGAGATCTTCTCGCGGATGACGGACTCGCCATTGCCGCTGGGGTCGGGAAAAGCGAACTCCAGCAGCGAGCGGGCCACGCGCCCGTAGACGTCCATCAGCGCCAGCGACTCGATCTTGCGGTCGGCATGCCGCAGCCGCTGCACCAGGCCTTTCATGATGGCGTAGGCCATGGAGCTGTTCTCGGGCAGGCAGCGGGCGAACTCGGCCCGGCCCAGCACCAGCATGTCGGTCTGGATCTCGGCGCGCACACTGGCCGAATGCGCTTCGTTGTCGATCAGGCTCATCTCGCCGATGTAGTCGCCGGGACGCAACGTGGCCAGAATGACTTCGCGGCCACGCTTGTCGGTGGTCACGACGCGGACCCGGCCTGTCAGGATGATGAAAAGTGCATTGGATTTCTCGCCCTGCTCCACGATGAGTTCACCGCGCTTGACCCGGCGCTTGAAAACCGCCTCGGCGACCGCCTCGGCCTGCGACGCGGTCAGCATGGCGAACAAGGGAACACGGCGAATCAGTTCAAGATTCGACAGCATCGACATCTTTCGGTCCTTTCGACGGCAACACGCCGATTGCTTGTGGCAATTGCGGTCATTGAAATACCCAACCCGCTTTGGACGAAACAAGGTCGGGTTGGGCAGTAAACTGTACCCGACATGTCTCTCTTTCAGTGCATGTTTTTACCATGTCCACCACCAAACACGCCAAAGTACTCATTCTCGGTTCGGGCCCGGCCGGCTACAGCGCCGCCGTCTATGCCGCACGCGCCAACCTCAACCCGGTCCTGATCACCGGCATGGCACAGGGCGGCCAGCTCATGACGACCACCGAGGTCGACAACTGGCCCGGCGATGTCGAGGGCGTCCAGGGGCCAGACCTGATGCAGCGGCTGCTGGCCCATGCCGAGCGCTTCAAGACGGAAGTCATCTTCGATCAAATCAACGCCGTCGACTTGGGCAAAAAGCCGTTCACGCTCAAGGGCGACAGCGGCGAATACAGCTGCGACGCGCTGATCATCGCCACGGGCGCGTCGGCCAAGTACCTCGGCCTGCCATCAGAATCGGCCTTCATGGGCAAGGGCGTCTCCGGTTGCGCGACCTGCGACGGCTTTTTCTATCGGGACCAGGTGTGCTGCGTGGTCGGTGGGGGCAATACTGCCGTCGAAGAGGCGCTGTACCTGTCCAACATCGCCAGCAAGGTCTACCTGATCCATCGCCGCGACAAGTTCAAGGCCGAACCCATCATGGTCGACCGGCTGATGGACAAGGTCGCCACCGGCAAGATCGAGCTCAAGCTGTTTGCCACCCTGGACGAAGTGCTGGGAGACAGCTCGGGCGTGACGGGCGTGCGGTTGCGCAGCACCAAAGACGGCAGCACCGAGGAGCTCTCGCTCACGGGCTGCTTCATCGCCATCGGCCATGCGCCCAACACCGAGATTTTCCAGGGCCAGCTCGAGATGGCCAACGGCTACATCGTGACCCGCTCAGGCCTGCAGGGTTTTGCCACCATGACCAGCGTGCCCGGCGTCTTTGCCGCCGGCGATGTGCAGGACCATGTGTACCGACAGGCCATCACCAGTGCCGGCACGGGCTGCATGGCGGCGCTGGACGCGCAGCGCTTCCTCGAGGGCTGAACCGGACCGCAGGACGGCGCGCCAGACCCCGGCGCCCGGCCGTTCCTGGAAAACCGTTATAATTCAAGGCTTTGCCGGAATCGGCAGATGGGTTACCGCCCCCCATGGGCGAGGTGAGGCCCCCGCAGACACAGACGGCTGCGGGCGCTGTTTGAATGTATCGGAGTGTCCTCATGGCACGCGTATGTGACGTCACGGGCAAGAAGCCCATGGTTGGGAACAATGTTTCCCATGCCAACAACAAAACCAAGCGCCGGTTCCTGCCGAACCTGCAATACCGCCGTTTCTGGGTCGAGACCGAAAACCGCTGGGTTCGCCTGCGCGTTTCGAGCGCCGCCCTGCGTTTGATCGACAAGAACGGCATTGACTCCGTGCTCGCAGACCTGCGCGCACGCGGCCAGGCCTAAACCCAAGGAGCAATCATGGCTAGCAAAGGCGGACGCGAAAAAATCAAGCTGGAATCCTCGGCCGGTACCGGTCACTTCTACACGACCAGCAAGAACAAGAAGACCATGCCCGAGAAAATGTCGATCATGAAGTTCGACCCGAAGGCACGCAAGCATGTTGAATACAAGGAAATCAAGCTGAAGTAATTTCAGCCTGAGCCGTTCGGCATGAAAAAAGCCCGCTGGAGACAGCGGGCTTTTTTGTGGCCGCCGGGTGTGGCGGCTCCTGGCAACGGGGCCTGAGCTCAAACCCGCACGGCGCGCAGTTTCATGGAGAAGTCGCGCAGTGCGGCAATGCCGCTTTCTTCGGCGCGCCGGCACCAGGCCTGCAGGTCGGCCGCGAGCTGCTCGCGCGATGCATTGGTATTGAGCCAGAGCTGGCGCAGTTCTTCGCGCATGGTGACCATCTTGTCCAGCACCG
>JAURZS010000178.1 GCA_030653255.1 Burkholderiaceae bacterium
CCTGCGGTGGACCGCAAGATCCAGCGCATCGTCGTCGAAGACGGCGGCAGCCGGGTCGACGAGCTGCGCCTGGGCGGCGAGACGCAAAGCATCCGCGTGCAGCCCAAGGCCGGCGTGCCCGCCTACGAAATCACTCCCACCGACGGCGCGCGCAGCCGGCCCGCCACGCGGGACGAGCAAGCCCTGCCCGGACAGCGCGTCTGGAATATCCTGAGCTTCTGAGTCATGGCCGTCTTCACCGAAGTGTCTTTCCAAGAGGCCAGCGAACTGCTGGCCGCGCTGAACCTGGGCGAACTGCGCGACCTGCGCGGCATTGAAGGCGGCATCGAAAACACCAACTATTTCGCCACCACCGATCGCGCCGAATACGTCCTGACCCTGTTCGAGCGCCTGAGCTTCGAGCAACTGCCTTTCTACCTGCGCCTGATGAAGCACCTTGCTGTGCGCGGCATCCCGGTGCCCGAGCCGGCCGCCAGCAGCCAGGGCGAGCTGCTGCACAAGGTGGCCGGCAAGCCCGCTGCGGTGGTCAACCGCCTGCCGGGCCGCAGCGTGCTGTCGCCCGGCATCGGCCACTGCGCCGCGCTGGGCAGCATGCTCGCGCGCATGCACCTGGCCGCACGCGACTTCGACGGGCAGCAGCCCAATCTTCGCGGCCTGGCCTGGTGGAATGCCACGGTGCCCGTGGTTCTGCCGCACCTGGACGCGGCTCAAGCCGCACTGATACGCGCTGAACTGGCTTTCCAGAACCACATTGCCGCGTCTTCCGCCTATGCGGCGCTGCCGCGTGGCCCGGTGCATGCCGACCTGTTCCGCGACAACGTGATGTTCGAGGGCACGGGCGACGATGCGCGCCTGAGCGGCCTGTTCGACTTCTACTTCGCCGGAGTCGACAGCTGGCTGTTCGATCTGGCCGTGTGCCTGAACGACTGGTGCATTGACCTGCCCACGGGCCGCGCCGACCCGCAGCGCAGCGCCAGCCTGATCAATGCCTATCTGTCGATCCGCCCGCTGGCGCACGCCGAGCGCGGGCTCCTGCCCGCCATGTTGCGTGCTGCGGCCCTGCGCTTCTGGGTCTCGCGGCTGTGGGACTTCCACCTCCCGCGCGAAGCCTCGATGCTCAAGCCCCATGACCCCACGCACTTCGAACGCGTCCTGCGCCAGCGCATCGCCGCGCCCATGACGGTGTAAGCACCGTCCCCAATACACACACGGCCCGCCCATGAAGCTGAACATCGTCCCCGCCCGCCAGGGCCTGCTCTGGGTCAAGCTCGGCGTGCGAACCTTTTTTCGCCAGCCGCTGGCCATGACCGGGCTCTTCTGCATCCTGATCGCGCTGATGTCCCTCACCTCTCTGGTGCCCATGGTGGGCATCGTCCTGGTGCTGGTGCTGCTGCCCGCCGGCACGCTGGGCGTGATGGCCGCAACACGGGTCGCCTCGGAGGGCAAATTCCCCATGCCCGCGCTGCTGCTCACGGCATTCCGCGCCGGACCTGCGCACACACGCGCCATGCTGACCCTGGGCGCCCTCTACGGTGCCGGCTTTCTCTCGGTCATGGGCATCTCGGCGCTGGTCGACGGCGGCAAGTTCGCGCGACTGTACCTGCTGGGCGGCAAGCTCACGCGCGAGATGGTCATGGCAGGCGACTTCCAGGCCGCCATGTGGACCTCGATGCTGCTGTCCCTGCCCCTGTCACTGCTGTTCTGGCATGCGCCGGCGCTGGTCCACTGGCAGGGTGTTCCACCCCTGAAGGCCCTGTTCTTCAGCGCCGTCGCCTGCCTTCGCAACGTGCTCGCGTTTACCATCTTCGGGCTGGCCTGGACGGGTATCTTCATCTTCGGCAGCCTGGTGCTGCTGCCCATCGTCGTGGCGCTGGGTGGCGGTGTGAATCCGTCCTCGCTCGAAATTCCGATGTCGGTGTTCATGGCCGGCGTGCTGTTCATGTTCTTCACATCGCTTTACTTCACCTATCGCGACAGCTTCGTGATCCCCGAAGAGGAGACCGCCCATGAGCCGACATGAATTGCAAGGCCGCAGCGAAAACGAAGTCTTGTGGTTCCAGCGCCGCAGCTTCCTCAGCGCCGCTGCCGCATGGACCGCCCTGGGTGGCTTTGTAGCAGCGCAGGCGCAGCAGCGCAGCAACATCGTCGAGCTCACTGGCGACGCCCTGATCAACGGCCAGCGCCTGCGTCCGCAGCAGACCATCCAGACCGGCGATCAGCTGGAGACCGGCCCCGGATCCCACCTTATCTTCGTGATCGGCAACTCCTCGTTCCAGGTGCGGCAGAACTCCCGCCTGGCCGTCGAGCGCGGCGCCACGCTCAACGCCGTCAGCCTGCTGCGCATGTTGACCGGCGCCGTGGTCAGCGTCTGGGGCCGGGGCAGCAACCGGCAAATCACCACGCCCACCATCACGGCCGGCATCCGTGGCACCGGCGTGTACACCGAAGTCTTTCCCGAGCAGAGCTACCGCAGCTACTTCTGCAACTGCTACGGCACAGTCGAGATGACGGCCCGCGACGACCGCGTCCTGTCCCGTTCCGACTACCACCAGGCCTTCTGGGGCGAACCCGAACCCAAAGACGGCCGCATGCTGACGCCCGCGCGCGCCATCAACCACACTGACGAAGAGCTCGAATATCTCGCACGGCTGGTCGACCAGCGCACCGCCTGGCAGATCGCGGGCAAGCGCGGCGTCAAGGACGGCATGGGCTACATGGACGAAAAGCCGGGCCAGATGCATCCGGCCGAGATGCCGCGCGGCACTACAGCGCCAGGGTACTGAGCCCAGCGCCGGCTCAGATCGGCGTGAGCTTGGCCACGCTCAGCGCCAGCCATTTCACGCCATGCCGCGGGAAATCCACCTGCGCCCGAGCGTCCGGCCCCGCGCCCTCCAGAGCCAGCACCTTGCCTTCGCCGAACTTGTTGTGAAACACCGCCATGCCGCAGCGCATCCCGTGACCTGAGTCCGCCTTTTGCGGCGGCGTCGGCGGACTGGCAAAAGTGGCGTCACGCGCATGGCCGCTGCTGCGCTCCGGGTAGCGGCCCTGACTGAAATTCTGCTGCGCGGCGCCAAAACCGGAGTTCTTCGGCGTGATCCATTTGAGCGCGGACTCGGGCAGCTCGTCGAAGAAGCGGCTCTTGATGTTGTAGCGCGTCTGGCCATGCAGCATGCGCGTCTGCGAATGACTCAAGTACAGGCGCTGGCGCGCACGCGTGATGGCGACATACATCAGGCGGCGCTCCTCCTCCAGCCCGTCGCGGTCGCTCATGGAATTCTCGTGGGGGAAAAGTCCTTCCTCCAGCCCGCCGATGAAGACGCAGTCGAACTCCAACCCCTTGGCCGAGTGCACCGTCATCAGTTGCACGGCGTCCTGTCCGGCCGAGGCCTGGTTGTCGCCGGCTTCCAGCGCGGCATGGGTGAGAAAAGCGGCCAGCGGCGAGAGCGTCTCGCCGGTTTCCAGATCGGGCGCCAGCGCGGCACCGGCATGCTCGTCGATCGGCAGGGCCACAGCCTCGCGGCCAAAGCCCTCCTGGGTGACAAAGCTCTCGGCGGCGTTGACCAGCTCTTCGAGATTCTCCACGCGGTCAGCACCATCGCGCTCGGCCTTGTAATGCGCCAGCAGGCCGCTGTGTTCCAGCACCAGCTCGATGATCTCGCGCAGCGTCAGGCCCGCGGTCTGCTCGCGCAGAACATCGAGTTTCGCGACGAAGGCGCCGATGTTGGCGCCCGCCTTGCCGGTGACGCCGGCCACGGCATCGTGCAGCGATCCGCCCGCGCTGCGGGCCGCATCCTGCAACTGCTCGATGCTGCGCATGCCGATGCCGCGCGGCGGGAAATTGAGCACCCGCAGAAAACTGGTGTCGTCGCGCGGGTTCTCCAGCAGGCGCAGATAGGCCAGCGCGTGCTTGACCTCCGCGCGCTCGAAAAAGCGCAAGCCCCCGTAAACGCGGTAAGGCACAGCCGCATTGAACAGCGCCGTCTCGATCACGCGGCTTTGGGCGTTGCTGCGGTACAGCACCGCAATCTCCTTGCGATCGGTGCCGGCGCGCACAAGCTGGCGGATCTCGTCGACCATCCACTGCGCCTCGGACAGATCGCTCGGCGACTCATAGACCCGCACCGGCTCGCCGGGGCCCTGGTCGGTGCGCAGGTTCTTGCCCAGCCGCTTGCTGTTGTGGCTGATCAGTTCGTTGGCGGCATCGAGAATATTGCTGAAACTGCGGTAGTTCTGCTCCAGCTTGATCTGGTTGCGGACCTCGAACTCGCGCACGAAGTCAGCCATATTGCCCACCCTCGCGCCGCGAAAAGCATAGATGCT
>JAURZS010000194.1 GCA_030653255.1 Burkholderiaceae bacterium
GGCACGCCGGTGAAGTCCTGCAGCACCACGCGCGAGACGACAAAGGGAATTTCCTCGCTGCGCTCGGCCACCGGCGCCCAGTTGGCGAGTTGGGCCACGTGCGCTGGCGTCACGCGCTTGCCATCGCAGTTGCGCAGCACCGACTCCAGCACGATGCGCAGCGACACCGGCAGGCGCGAGACCTTCGGGAAGCGCCGGGCCAGGTCCGGCAGCGAGTGGAACCTGCCCGTGCTGCCGGACGCTGTCTTGAAGGTCTTCAGGGTGGACGTGAAATCGGCTGGTGCGTGTCGGCTCATGACTGCTCCGCAATAAAATGGACTCCCGGCAATTGTGCTCCAACCGGGTGCTTTCAGCGCGGAATCAGCCTCCTGGAGCTGCAGCAGTTTGTCAGTCGGCCAGAGGCAGATAGCGCACGGTCAGCACGCCAGCGATGGCGCTCAGGCTGTCGAGCACCGCGCCGTTCACCGGGCTGTCGACATCGACCAGGGTGTAGGCCATGTCGCCCCGCGACTTGTTGACCATGTTGTGGATGTTGAGTCCGGCCTGCGCCATGGTGGTCGATATCTGCCCCAGCATATTGGGCACATTGGAGTTGGCAATGGCCACCCGATAAGACGACTCGCGTCCCATGACCACTTGCGGGAAATTGACCGCATTGGCCACGTTACCGTGTTCCAGGTAATCGCGCAGCTGATCGGCCACCATGATCGCGCAGTTTTCCTCGGCTTCGCCGGTCGAGGCGCCCAGGTGCGGCAGGGCAACCACGCGCGGATGCCGGTTCAGGGCCGGGCCGGGAAAGTCGCAGATGTACCAACCGAGCTTGCCTGCATCGAGCGCGGCCAGCGCCGCGCCCTCGGCGACCACGCCCTCGCGTGAAAAGTTCAGCAGCACCGCCCTGTCGTGCAGCAAACCGATGTTGTCGGCGTTGACCAGGTTGCGCGTGGCCTCCACCAGCGGCACGTGCAGCGTCACGAAATCGGAACTGCGCAGCACTTCGGCCACGCTGCTGGCGCGGCGCACCTGCGCGGGCAGGCTCCAGGCGGCGTCCACCGTGATCTCCGGATCAAAACCCAGCACATTCATGCCCAGCTTGATCGCCGCGTCGGCCACCAGACAGCCGATCTTGCCCAGACCGACGATGCCCAGCGTATGGCCGGCCAGCTCGAAACCGGCGAAGGTCTTCTTGCCATCCTCGACCTTGCGGTCCATGTCGGGAGCAGCCGGGTCCAGTTCAGCCACAAAACGCAGCGCCGGCGCCAGATTGCGCGCGCCCAGCAGCATGCCGGCCAGAACCAGCTCCTTGACGGCATTGGCATTGGCGCCCGGCGCATTGAACACCGGTACGCCGCGCGCACTCATGGCCTTGACCGGAATGTTGTTGATGCCCGCGCCGGCACGGCCGATGGCCCTCACGCTGGCGGGAATATCCATGGCGTGCATGTCGGCCGAACGCACCAGCACGGCGTCTGGTGCGCTGACTTTCTCGCCTACGTTGTAACGCTGCGCCGGCAGGCGAGCCAGCCCGCTGGCGGCGATGCGGTTGAGCACCAGCACCTCGAAACGCTCCGGTTGCTGATCAGCCATGTGCGGCCTCGAACTCTTTCATGTATGCCACCAGCGCCTGCACGCCCTCGATCGGCATGGCGTTGTAGATCGATGCGCGCATGCCGCCGACCGAACGATGACCCTTGAGCTGGAGCATGCCACGGGCCTGCGCGCCCTTGAGGAAAGCGTCGTCAAGCGACTCGTCCTTGAGCTTGAAGGGCACGTTCATCAGCGAGCGGTCCTCGGGGACGACAGGGTTGCGGTAAAAGCTGCTCTGGTCGAGGTAGTCGTACAACACCGCCGCCTTGGCGCGGTTGTGCCGTTCGATGGCAGAGAGACCGCCTTGCTCCTTCAGGTGCTTGAACACCAGCCCGGCGATGTAGATCGCGTAGGTTGGCGGCGTGTTGAGCATGGAGTCGGCCTCGGCCTGCTGCTTGTAGTCGAAGGCCGATGGCGTAATGGGCAGCGCACGGCCCAGCAGATCCTCGCGAACGATCACGATGGTCAGGCCGGCCGGGCCGATGTTCTTTTGCGCGCCACAATAAATCAGGCCGTATTTGCTGACGTCCACCGGACGCGACAGGATATTGGACGACATGTCTGCCACCAGCGGCACCGCGCCAGTGTCTGGCGTCCAGTGGTATTCAACGCCGCCGATGGTCTCGTTGGAGCAGATATGCACATAGGCGGCATCAGGGTTGAGCTTCCAGGTGTCCCGCTTGGGCACGCTGGTGAAGTTGTTCGCCTCGGCGCTTGCGGCGACATTGACCTTGCAGTATTTCTGCGCCTCCTTGATGGACTTCTTCGACCACTCGCCGGTGTGGATGTAGTCCGCGCTGCTGTGGCCGCCCAGAAGATTCATCGGAATGATGGCGTTCTGCCCGATCGCGCCGCCTTGCAGGAAAACGACCTTGTAATTGGCCGGGATGGCCAGCAGTTCGCGTAGAAGGCTCTCGGCCTCGGCATGGATCGCGATAAATTCCTTGCCGCGATGGCTCATTTCCATCACCGACATGCCACTGCCATGCCAGTCGAGCATTTCGGCGGCGGCGGTGCGAAGTACGGATTCGGGAAGGGTCGCCGGTCCGGCGCTGAAGTTGAAGACGCGTGTCATGGAAAAGGTGCTTTCAGGAACAGAGCCCTCAAGCATACAAGAAAGCCCCGCGCCCTCGGCAGAACAGGCCCTCGACCCGGTCGCCGGCTCAAGACAACTTAATCGAGAGGCTCGCCAAATCGCTCCATGTGCATCTGCTTCAAGGCATCGACCTTGTTTTGCAGTTCTTGACGCGTCGCACTGTGGAAATTGGGAAGCTGGCACTTCTCAAAGGCGTCCTTCATGGCCCCGAACATCTCGCGGCTGGCGGTGCGGGAGTCGAAGCTGCTCATCAGATTCAGGTTATTGTAGGTACCCCAGATCCGCGGAGCCAATGCCCCCTGTTGTGCGATCTGCCCTGCAATTCCTCTCAGGGTCTGCGCATCGTTGTTCTTGATCGTGACTTGCAGCACCTTGATCAGTTCAATTGGCCGGTGTTTGCCATAACCTGCCCTTTCCCGGCCACCGGCTACCAGGGCATAGGAGTCCAGTGCGCGCTGGCATGACTCCAGACTACCGACTGCTGCAGACGGACGGGGCGGCTTTCTTATGCGGGGAGCGTATCGCCGAAACACCACGGCTTGCATATCGGGACCCTCGCCGGGACCACCGCTTCGAATGCGGATCGTTTCGTCGATGAGACGATTCCACATGAGAAAACCTTCCGGCAGAACCGCTTGGCGGGCTGGATCCGGGGGGTGAAATCTGAGCTGGATGCCGGGCTGGCCCATGCCGCCTGTGGCGTCAAAGCCGAACAATTGCGGCGCCATGGAGATGCCTGTCTGCAGCAACGGGTCCGGCCGGGCCTGAGCCATCGGGATGCGCGCATCCGAACGCAGCGCAGGCGCCATCCACTGACGCACAGCGTCCGGCAGAACCGCTTGCCGGGTCGGATCCGGGGGGTGAAATCTGAGCTGCATGCCGGGCTGGCCCAGGCCGCCTGTGGCGTTAACGCCGAACAATTGCGGCGCCATGGGGGTGCCTGTCTGCAGCAACGGGGCCGGCCGGGCCTGAGCCTTCGGGATGCGCGCATCCGAACGCAGCGCAGGCGCCATCCACTGACGTACAGTGTCCGGCAGTGTTTCGCACAGACGCCGGTGCGAGCCCACATCGAGGTCCAACGGCTGCGGCACGCCAGTCTGCTCATAGCGGCTGACAGCCGTGTGGATGAGCGCCACGATCTGCATTGCAAGGCGCCGGTCCGGCGCGCTTTGCTGCTCCTGCCAGGAGAACAGCGCGAAGTCGGCCTGTGATCTTCCCGGCAGTTCATGGGACCCGCCTGCGGGGAACGATTGATTCCCCAGATTGGCTGATATCAGATTCAGGTAAGACGACCTGCCGTGCGGACCTTGCATGTGAAAACCTGCCTTCCCTCGAAGTTCACGCTTAGTGGCACTGCGTCGCAAAAAGGTTCCATCCTTATCCGGGATCGATCACCGGCCCCAGGCTCAGGCGCGCAAACGCCTGCAGCACCCTCATGTCTGCGGAATGGAAGATGTACATGCCGCCACCCTTGGCGCGCACCACTAGCCGCGGCGCAATCAGCCAGCTGAGATAAGGCACATAGATGAACTTGGCCTGGGTGATGTCGGCGAGCCTGACCTCCTTGGGCCACATCCAGGTCTGGCGCACGACATGGGCATCAATGCTGGTGCGGCTGCACAGGATCCAGTAATAGCACAGCAGGATCACGACGCCGGCGGCCAGCATGAAGCCGATGGCGCCCCAGGTCCAGGCCGTCATGGCGATGTCCGCAGCGACACGCAATCCCCAGACCACCAGCGCGGCCATCAATGCCGTTGCCAGAAACTTGATGAGCACCGGGAATGCCGCGCCCTCGGCACGGTCGCCTGGCGCCAGCCCGGGATGGTGCGGCATCAGGGTCTGGACGCGGCAGCGGCAGCTGCATCCGCAGCCGGATCGCGGGCCGTGCCTGCGTTGTGGTCCGCATCGGATTTCGCCGCGTCCTTGAACAAGTCGTCGACGTTCTTTTGTTCGTCCAGCGGATCAAGGTTTTCCTGTTGCGCCGGGGCTTCGATCTGCACCTTGTCCACGTCGACCTTCTGCTCCTTGTCGAGGAACACCGTGACCGTCTGCGGCACAAAGATCACGATCACCACCAGCAGCAGTTGCAGCAGCACCCAGGGAATGGCGCCCAGGTAGATGTCGCGCGATTCCACCTTGGCCGGCAGCGCCCCATTCTTGAACAAGGTGTCCGAGATGCCTCGCAGGTAGAACAGCGCGAATCCGAAGGGCGGGTGCATGAAGCTGGTCTGCATGTTGACGCACAGCAGCACGCCGAACCAGATCATGTCGATGCCCATCTTGTCGGCCACCGGACCCAGCATGGGCAGGATGATGAAGGCGATCTCGAAGAAGTCGAGGAAAAAGGCCAGGAAGAACACGAAGAGGTTCACCACGATCAGGAAGCCGACCTGCCCGCCCGGCAGATTGCTCAGCATGTGCTCGATCCAGATCGCCCCGTCCACGCCCTGGAAAACCAGGGAGAACACGCGCGAGCCGATCAGGATGAACACCACCATGGCCGTGATGCGCATGGTGCCGGTCATGCCTTCCTTGATCAGCTGCCAGGTCAGGCGCCGATGCAGTGCCGCCAGGATGAAGGCGCCCACCGCCCCCATCGCGCCTGCCTCTGTCGGCGTGGCGATCGCGGTGTTGATGCCCGGCAGGCCTCCCATGCTGCCCAGCACGGCAAAGATCAAGATGGCCGACGGAATGATGCCGCGCAGGCACTTCTTCCACAGCGCCCAACCGTCGAGCGTGCGCGCCTCGGGCGGCACCCCCGGCAGATAGGACGGGCGTACGCGGGTCAGGACAAAGGTGTAGATCGCGAAGATCAGCACCTGCAGGATGGACGGGCCCCAGGCCCCCTTGTACATGTCGCCGACCGAGCGGCCGAGCTGGTCGGCCATCACCACCAGCACCAGCGAGGGCGGCACCAGCTGCGTAATGGTGCCCGAAGCCGCCAGCACACCGGTGGCGTAGCGCATGTTGTAGTTGTAGCGCATCATCACAGGCAACGAGATCATGGCCATGGCAATGACCTGGCCGGCCACCGTGCCGGTGATCGCGCCGAGGATGAAGCCCACGATGATCACCGAGTAGCCCAGGCCGCCGCGCACCGGGCCGAAGAGCTGGCCCATGGAGTCGAGCATGTCTTCGGCCAGTCCGCACTTCTCCAGAACGGCCCCCATGAGCGTGAAGAAGGGAATGGCCAGCAGCAAGTCGTTGGACAGGATGCCGAACACATTGATCGGCAGATTCGACATGAAACTGGCCGGGAACCAGCCTGCCTCGATGGCGATGAAGCCGCAAAGCAGTCCCAGGGCCGACAGTGAAAACGCAACCGGGAACCCGATCAGCATGATGAAGATCAGGCCCGCGAACATCAGCGGGGCGAAACTCTGCATATTCATTGCAGGGGCCTCTCGTACTGGAGGTTCATCTCGTAAGTGTTAGTCAGCCAGCCGACACGCTTGATGATCTCGGACAGGCCCTGCAACAGCACCAGCGTGAAGCCCAGCGGCAGCATGAACATGGCCGGCCAGCGGACCAGACCGCCGGCATTGCTGGACATTTCATGCGAAAGGAACATCTTGACGAAAAGCGGCACGGACAGGTAGAGCATGACCGTCATTGCCGGCAGCAGAAAGAACACCAACCCCAGCAGGTCGATATAGACCTTGCCGCGGCTCGACAGCTGGCCATAAAACACGTCGACGCGCACATGTTCGTTCACGCGCAGCACCTGGGCCGCGCCCATCATCACGCAGGCGGCAAACAGGTACCACTGGATTTCAAGGAAGCCGTTGGAACTGTAGTCGAAGGTGTAACGCACCACCGCATTCAGGCAGCTGATGAGACAGGACAGTACGACCGCCCACTTGGCAATGCCGCCGAAGCGGTCGGTGATCCAGTCGATGCACCGGGAAACGGCGAGAAGGAACTTCATGGTTGCGCACTCCTGACGTAGTACTTTACTCCGTCATTGCGCTGAATTGCGGACGGGTTTCCCCTGAATATTCTGACACTCCCTGACGCCCCGGCACAAAGTTCCGGGGCGTGTCAGCCTGGAGTAAGACTGACACACCCCGCCCAGGCGCGGCACTCAGGCCGTCTGGCTTTCCTTGACGCCCTCGGCCGCCTCGCGGAAATCCGCGATCTGGTCGAAGTTCATGTACTGGTAAATCTGGTCTGTCGCGGCGGTCAGCACACCCATATCGGCCATGTATTCGGCGCGGGTCGGGATTCGGCCGAGCTTGGAGCAGATGGATGCGAGCTCGGCGCTGCCGAGATAGACATTGCTGTTCTTGCCCAGACGGTTCGGGAAGTTGCGCGTGCTGGTGGAGAACACGGTCGCGCCTTCCCTGACCTGCGCCTGGTTGCCCATGCACAGGCTGCAGCCGGGCATTTCCATGCGCGCGCCGGCCGCCCCGAGCACGCCATAGTGGCCTTCTTCTGTCAGACGGCTCGCGTCCATCTTGGTGGGCGGCGCCATCCACAATTTGACCGGAATGTCGCGCTTGCCTTCGAGCAGCTTGGATGCGGCGCGGAAATGCCCGATGTTGGTCATGCAGCTGCCGATGAAGACTTCATCGATCTTCGCGCCGGCAACGTCGGACAGGGTCTTGACGTCATCGGGGTCGTTGGGGCAGGCGACGATGGGCTCGACGATCTCGGCCAGATCGATCTCGATGACCGCCGCATACTCGGCATCGGGGTCTGCCTTGAGAAGCTGCGGGTCAGCCAGCCAGGCTTCCATCGCCTTGATGCGGCGGCGGATGGTGCGCTCGTCGGAGTAGCCGGTCGAGATCATCCACTTGAGCATGGTGATATTGCTGGTGATGTATTCCATGATCGGCGCCTTGTCCAGGTGCACGGTGCAGCCGGCGGCGGATCGTTCGGCCGATGCATCGGACAGCTCGAAAGCTTGTTCGACCTTCAGCTCCGGCAGGCCTTCGATTTCGAGGATGCGCCCGGAGAAGATATTCTTCTTGTTCTTCTTGTCCACGTTGAGCAAGCCCTGCTTGATGGCATACAGGGGAATGGCACTGACCAGATCGCGCAGCGTGACGCCGGGCTGCATCTCGCCCTTGAAACGTACCAGGACGCTCTCGGGCATGTCCAGCGGCATCACGCCGGTGGCGGCGGCGAAGGCAACCAGGCCCGAGCCTGCGGGAAAGCTGATGCCAATCGGGAAGCGGGTGTGGCTGTCGCCGCCCGTGCCCACCGTGTCGGGCAGCAACATGCGGTTCAGCCAGCTGTGGATGATGCCGTCGCCAGGCCGCAGGCTGATGCCCCCGCGGTTGCTCATGAACTCGGGCAGTTCATGGTGCATCTTGACGTCTACTTTCTTCGGGTAGGCTGCCGTGTGGCAGAAGCTCTGCATCACGAGGTCGGCGCTGAATCCCAGGCAGGCCAGGTCCTTGAGCTCGTCGCGCGTCATCGGGCCGGTGGTGTCCTGCGAGCCAACTGAGGTCATGCGCGGCT
>JAURZS010000196.1 GCA_030653255.1 Burkholderiaceae bacterium
ATCGCCGTCAAGCGCGTGCTCACGCGCGACGGCACGTCCAGTTACTACATCAACAACCAGCCGGTGCGCCGGCGCGACGTCCAGGACGTGTTTCTGGGCACGGGCCTGGGGCCGCGCGCTTACGCCATCATCGGACAGGGCACGATCAGCCGCATCATCGAATCCAAGCCCGAGGAACTGCGGCTGTTCCTCGAAGAGGCCGCCGGCGTATCCAAGTACAAAGAGCGCCGCCGCGAGACCGAGAACCGTCTGGGCGACACGCGCGAGAACCTCACCCGAGTGGAAGACATCCTGCGCGAGCTCAACGCCAACCTTGAAAAGCTGGAAAAGCAGGCCGAGGTCGCGCTGCGCTTCAACAGCCTGCAAGCCGAAGTCTCGCTCAAGCAGCATCAGCTCTGGTTCCTCAAGCGCGCCGAGAGTGAGGCCGAGCAGACCCGCATCAAGTCCGAGGCCGCGCAGGCTGTGAACCAGCTCGAAGCCCGGGTGGCTGAACTGCGCCATGTCGAGTCGGAGCTTGAGACCATCCGCCAGGCGCACTATGCGGCGGGCGACGAGGTTAACCAGTCGCAGGGCCGGCTCTACGAAGCGCAGGCCGAAGTCAGCAAGCTGGAGGCCGAGATCCGCTATGTGGTCGAGGGCCGGCAGCGCGCCGAGCAGCGTCTGCTCACCCTGAAGGAGCAGGCCGCAGAATGGGCGGAGCGCAAGGATGCAGCCCTGACCGAGTCCGAAGACCTGAGCGGGCGCCGGGTTCAAGCCGAGGAGACCGCCGCGCTGCTGGCCGCGCAGGTTGAGGACCAGGCACGGCAGCTGCCGGCGCTGGAAGATGAACTGCGCCAGGCGCAAGCCCGGGCCAATGAGCAGCGCAGCGGCGTGGCCCAGGTGCAGCAACAGATCCAGGTGCTGGCGGCCGATCAGCGCAACATCGAAGACCAGTCGCGCCAGCTCACGCTACGGCGCGAGCGGCTTGCCGCCGATCGCAATGCGCTGGACGCGCCCGACGAGCAGCGCCTGCAGCACCTGCAGTCCCAACTGGCCACTGCGCAGGAGTCCGCCGCAGTGGCCGAAGCCCGGCTGCATGAGCTCCAGGAGGCCGTGCCGCGCCTGGACGAAGACCGGCGCCGCAATCAGCAGACCGTCAACGGCGATGCCGCCCGGCAGGCCGATCTTTCGGCGCGTGTGGAAGCACTCAAGTCTTTGCAGGAAAAGGTCAAGACCGATGGCAAGCTGAGCCCCTGGCTGCAAAAGCACGGCCTGCAGAATCTGCAGGGCCTGTGGAGCCGCATTCACATCGAGCAGGGCTGGGAGAACGCGCTGGAGGCCGCCTTGCGCGAGCGCCTGGGCGCGCTGGAGATCAGCCGCCTGGACATGGCCCGCGCCTTCGCCGCCGACGCGCCGCCGGCCAAGCTGGCCTTCTACAGCCCGCCGCAGGCCAGCCTACCCGAGCGCGCTGCCGCGCTGCCGCGCCTGTCCGACCTGCTGCGTCTGGGCGACGCGGGCCAGAAGGCCTTGCTGGCCGACTGGCTGCAGGGGTGCTACACGGCCCCCAGCCTGGAAGACGCGCTGGGCAGCCGCGCTAAATTGCAGCCTGGGGAGGCCATCTTTGTCAGCGCGGGCCATTGTGTGACGACCCACAGTGTGAGCTTTTATGCGCAGGATTCCGAACAGGCCGGGCTGTTGGCGCGCGCGCAGGAGATCGAGAACCTCGACAAGCAGCTCAAGGCCCAGGCCCTGATCTGCGAGGAGTCGCGCTTGGCGCTGGCGCGGGCCGAAGCGGTCTATGCCGACAGTTCCCAGCGTCTGGTGGCGGCTCGCCGCGATGCCAGCGAAACCCAGTCGCGCGCCCACGAGCTTCAGGTCGAGACGCTGCGCCTGACGCAGCTGGCTGAGCAGACCCGCGCGCGCAGCGAGCAAATCGCCGGCGATCTGGCCGAAGTCGATGCCCAGCTTGCCGACCTGCAGGAACGCCGCGTCACTGCGGAGGCCAGGTTCGAAGAGCTCGACATGCAGCTGGCGGATACGCAGGAGCGACACGCCCAGCTCGACGAGCGCGTGATCGACGCCGAACGCAAGCTGGGAGAGAGCCGCGAGCAGCAGCGCAGCCTGGAGCGGCAGGCCCAGGAGGCCGTGTTCTCCGAGCGTACGCTGGAGGCGCGGCGCGCGGAACTGGCGCGCGCCATCGACACCGCCCAGCAGCAGGCCGAAGCAATCAGCCAGGAACAGGCGCACCTGGCCGAAGAACTCACCCGCCTGAGCGATGCCGCAGCGCAGGCCGGCCTGCAAAGCGCGCTGGCGCTCAAGCTGGAGCGTGAATCCGCCCTGGGCGCCAAGCGCCGCGAATACGACGACCTCACCGCCAAGCTGCGCGCCAGCGACGAGCGCCGGCTGCAACTGGAGCGCGCCCTCGACCCGCTGCGCCAGCGCATCACCGATTTCCAGCTCAAGGAGCAGGCCGCACGGCTGGGCTTCGAGCAGTACACGCAGTTGCTCGCCGATGCGCAGGCAGACCTTGGGGCCGTAGCCCTGTCCATTGAGGCGGGCACGGTTCGCCTTGGCGGCCTGCAAAGCGAGATCGACCGCCTGAACCGTGAGGTATCAGCCCTGGGCGCCGTGAATCTGGCCGCGCTGGAGGAGCTGGGCACCGCGCGCGAACGCAAGCAGTTTCTTGACGCCCAGTCGGCCGATCTGAACGAGGCCATGAGTACGCTGGAAGACGCCATCCGGAAGATCGATGCCGAGACGCGCGAGCTGCTCGCGGGCACCTTCAATACCGTCAACGAGCATTTCGGCAAGATGTTCCCCGAGCTGTTCGGTGGTGGCAATGCCAAGCTGGTGATCACCGGCGATGAAATTCTCGACTCCGGCGTGCAGGTACTGGCACAGCCACCTGGCAAGAAGAACCAGACCATTCATCTGCTGTCGGGTGGCGAGAAGGCCTTGACGGCGATTGCGCTGGTGTTCGCGATTTTCCAGCTCAACCCCGCGCCTTTCTGTCTGCTGGATGAAGTCGACGCGCCCCTGGACGACGCCAACACCGAGCGTTACTCCAAGCTGGTCACGCGCATGAGCCGCGAGACACAGTTCCTGTTCATCAGCCACAACAAGATAGCCATGGAAATGGCCGAGCAGCTGATCGGCGTGACCATGCAGGAGCAAGGCGTGTCGCGCATCGTGGCGGTTGACATGGAGTCCGCTGTGTCCATGGCCGAGTCCGCCTGAGGCGCAGCCCACCATGGAACTGAGCACACTGCAATTGGGACTGGCCAGCGTCGGCGTGTTGGTGCTGGTCGCTGTGGCGGTTTATGGCAGCTGGAGCTCGCGCCGCAATGCGCCGCGACAGGCGCAGCCGGAGCCTGAGGCGTCGCACGCAGAGGATGCCGCCGGTGTGCCCGGTGTGCAACGGCTCGATCCAGTATTCGATGCCGGTCTGGCTTCGCTGCCGCTTCCAGAGAAGCGGCCGGGGCTCGATGCCCTGATTGACGTCATCGCGCCCGTGGCGCTCGACGGCGTGGTCTCTGGCGACGCCGCGCTGGCCGCACTGCCGCCCACGCGGCGCGCCGGCAGCAAGACTTTTGCGGTCGAGGGCCTGAACGAGTCGACCGGGGTCTGGGAGGCGCCTGCGCCAGGGCAGCGCTACAGCGCTTTCCAGGCCGGCGTACAGCTGGCCAACCGCACCGGCGCGCTCAACGAGATCGAGTATTCCGAGTTCGTCATGAAGACACAGGCTTTCGCCGATGCGATCAACGGCGAGCCCGAGTTCCCCGAGATGCTGGAAGAAGTGGCCCGGGCCCGCGAGCTCGACCAGTTCGCCGGCGCGCACGATGCGCAGCTCACCTTCACGCTGCGCGCGCGCCATGCGGCCTGGAGCCCCGGCTATTTGCAGCAGAACGCCTCGCGCCTTGGCTTCATCGCTGGGGTCATCCCCGGCCGCATGGTGATCCCCGCCAGCACCGCTGGCGCGCCGCCGGTGTTGAGCCTTGCCTTCGATAGCCATGCCGCGCTGGCCGAAGACCCTGCCCAGTCGGCCATCCGCGAGGTTGTGCTGAGCCTGGACGCACCGCAAGTGCACCGAAGTGAACAGCCTTTTCTGCGCATGCGCGAGGCCGCCGCCGCCCTGGCCGAGACCATGGACGGCGTGATCACCGATGACAACGGCCATGCGGTGCCGGCCGAAGCGCTCGACGGCATCGGCGCCGACCTGGAGCGGTTGTACGACACCCTGGACGCGCGCGAACTCTCCGCCGGTTCGCCGCAGGCCCGCCGCCTGTTCTCATGAAAGCCACAGAGGCCGAGTCTGCGCGTGCACGCGACTTGCGCGCGCAGTTGCACACGCATGCGCATCACTACTACGTACTCGACGAGCCGCAGATTCCGGATGCACAGTACGACCGCATGTTTCAGGAGCTGCAGGCCCTGGAGGCGGCGCACCCCGAGTTGCAGACCCCGGACTCTCCAACCCAGCGCGTCGGCGGGCGGCCCTTGCCGCAGTTCGAAAGCGTGCGCCATGCGGTGCCCATGCTCAGCATCCGCACCGAGACCGACACCGGCGCGCAGGGCGCGGTCGCTTTCGATGCGCGCGTGCGCCGCGAGTTGGGCCTGAACGAATCCGATCCGGCGCTCGAATACGTCGCCGAACTGAAGTTCGACGGGCTGGCCATGAGCCTGCGCTATGAAGATGGCGTGCTGGTGCAGGCAGCCACCCGTGGCGATGGCGAGCTCGGCGAAGACGTCACGCAGAACATCCGCACCATCGGGCAGATTCCCTTGCGCCTTCCGTCCACAGCGCCCCCGGTTCTCGAAGTGCGTGGCGAGGTCTACATGGGTCGCAAGGATTTCGAGGCCCTGAACGAAACCCAGCGCGAGAAGATTGCGCAGGGCGCCCGCAACGAAAAGACCTTCGTCAACCCGCGCAATGCCGCGGCCGGCGCCGTGCGGCAGCTTGACCCGGCTGTAGCCCGGCGCAGACCCCTGAGCTTTTTTGCCTACGGGCTGGGCGAGATCACGCCGCCGGGGCAGGGCGGCCCGGACTTCCAGACGCAGTTTGAGTTGCTGCAGACGCTGGCCGCCTGGGGCTTTCCAGTGGCACGCGAGGCGCAGGTGGTGGTCGGCGCCGATGCGCTGGCGGCTTACCACCAGCGCATGGGCCAGGCCCGCGACGCACTGCCCTTCGATATCGACGGCGTGGTCTACAAGGTCAACAGCCTCGCCTTGCAGCGGCAGCTCGGCTTCGTCACCCGGGAGCCGCGCTGGGCTGTGGCGCACAAGTACCCGGCGCAGGAGCAGATCACCGCCGTGCTGGCCATCGACGTGCAGGTCGGGCGCACCGGCAAGCTCACACCGGTGGCCAAGCTCGCGCCGGTCTTTGTCGGCGGGGTGACGGTCACCAATGCCACGCTGCACAACGAAGACGAGGCCCGACGCAAGGACGTGCGCGTGGGCGATACAGTGATCGTGCGCCGCGCCGGCGACGTGATCCCCGAGATCGTCGGGCTGGTGCCGCCGGAACCGGGCGCGGCGCCCGTTGCGCGCGGCCCGGTGTTCACCATGCCGGCGCATTGTCCGGTGTGCGGGTCCACCGCTGTGCGCGAGGAGGGCGAGGCCGATCACCGCTGCAGCGGCGGCCTGTTCTGCGCGGCGCAGCGAAAGCAGGCCATCCTGCACTATGCGCAGCGCCGCGCCGTGGAGATCGAGGGTCTGGGCGACAAGCTGGTGGAGCAGCTGGTGGACGCCGGCGTGGTGCGCGTGCTGCCCGATCTGTACCGGCTGGGTGTCTCGGCGCTGGCTGCGCTGGACCGCATGGCCGAGAAGTCGGCGCGCAACATTGTCGAGGCGCTGGAGAAATCAAAACAGACGACACTGCCGCGCTTCCTGTTCGGCCTGGGCATCCGCCATGTCGGTGAGGCCACGGCCAAGGAGCTGGCGCGCCACTTCGGCAAGCTCGATGCTGTCATGGACGCCAGTGAAGAAGATCTGCTGCAGGTCAACGACGTCGGCCCCATCGTCGCCCGAAGCATCCGCACTTTCTTCGGCCAGCGCCACAACCGGGAGGTGGTCGAGCAGTTGCGCGCCTGCGGCGTCCGCTGGCCGGAGGGCGAGCCCGCGCCGCGCACGGCGCTGCCGCTCAGCGGCAAGACCTTCGTCATCACCGGCACTCTGCCCACGCTCAGCCGCGAGCAAGCCAAGGAAATGATCGAGGCGGCGGGCGGCAAGGTGGCCGGCTCGGTGAGCAAGAAGACCGATCACCTGGTCGCCGGCGCAGAGGCGGGAAGCAAGCTCGAACGCGCACAGGAACTGGGCGTGAACGTCATCGACGAATCACAACTGCAGGAGTTGCTTCATGGCCGTGCATGAAATCCTGAAGATGGGCGACCCGCGCCTGCTGCGCGTGGCCCAGCCCGTGCGCGAGTTCGACACCGATGCCCTGCATCTGCTGGTGCGCGACATGTTCGAGACCATGGCCGAGGCTCACGGCGCGGGGTTGGCTGCGCCGCAGATCGGCGTCGATCTGCAATTGGTGATTTTCGGCAGCGACGCTGTCAACCCCCGTTACCCGGATGCGCCGCCCGTGCCGCGCACGGTACTGATCAACCCGGTGATCACGCCGCTGTCCAGCGAGGAGGAGGAAGGCTGGGAGGGTTGCTTGTCGGTGCCCGGGCTGCGCGGCGTGGTGCCGCGCTTCGCGCACATCCGCTACACCGGCTTCGATCCCTTTGGCGACCCCATCGACCGCATCGCCGAAGGCTTTCATGCCCGGGTGGTCCAGCACGAATGCGACCACCTGATCGGCAAGTTGTACCCGATGCGCGTGCGCGACTTCTCCCGCTTCGGCTACACCGAAGTGCTGTTTCCCGAACTGGCGCCCGACGCGGACGAGTGAGACCCGGCGACACGGCTCGGTTTCAGGCTTTCAGCGCTTCGAGCAACTCGGTCTCGATCTCGATCTGCTTGCGGTTTTGCTGCAGCTCGGCGCCGTCGACCAGGAACACGTCCTCGACGCGCTCGCCCAGGGTCGTGACTTTGGCCAGTTGCAGGTTCAGCTTGTGCTGGGCCAGCACCCGTGCCACCGAATAGAGCAGGCCGACGCGGTCGCTGGCCGAGATGCTCAGCAGCCAGCGCTGCGCCTTTTCGTCGGGCTGCAACTCCACCCGGGGCGTGACCGGAAAGCTACGCACGCGGCGCGACACCCGCCCGCGGCTGGGTGGCGGCAGCGGGCCGGCGGTCTCGATGGTGTTGTCGAGTTCGTTCTCCACCATGCTGATGAGCTCGCGGTAGTGCTCGGGCAGCATCGAGGTCACGACCTGAAAAGTGTCCAGCGCATAGCCGTTGTTGGCGGTGTGGATTTTGGCATCCAGGATGCTGAAGCCGGCCTGGTCGAAATAGCCGCAAATGCGCGCGAACAAATCGGGCTGGTCTGGCGTGTAGACCATGACCTGCAGCCCCTCGCCGACCAGCGAGCGCCGGGCGCGCACGATCGCCCGCGCAGTGCCGACATGGCGCGACAGATGGCGCGTGTGCCAGGCAATGTCGGCGGCATCGTGCCGCATGAAGTAGCCCACGTCGAGCGTGGCCCACAGGGTCTTGTGCGCCTCAAACGGCTGGGCGTGCAGCGCCAGCAACACCAGGGCTTCACGCTTGCGCGCCTCGACCTCGGCCTGCGGGTCAGGCGCCCGCCCGCCCAGGGTCCGCAGGGTGTAGCGGTACAAGTCCTCGAGCAGCTTGCCCTTCCAGGCGTTCCAGACCTTGGGCGAGGTGCCACGGATGTCGGCCACGGTCAGCAGATACAGAGCCGTGAGATAGCGTTCGTTGCCCACACGCTGTGCAAAGGCGCCGATAACCTGCGCGTCGCTCAGGTCTTCCTTCTGGGCGATACGGCTCATGGACAGGTGTTCGCGCACCAGGAACTCGATGAGCTTTGCATCCTCCTCGGCTACCTTGTGCAGCCGGCAAAAGCGACGCACCTCCCGCGAGCCAAGCTCGGAGTGGTCGCCGCCGCGGCCTTTGGCGATGTCATGGAACAAGGCGGCGATGTACAGAGTCCAGGGCTTGTCCCAGCCGGCGGCCAGTTGCGAGCAGAACGGGTACTCGTGCGCGTGCTCGGCCATGAAGAAGCGGCGCACATTGCGCAAGACCATCAGGATGTGCTGGTCCACCGTGTAGACGTGGAACAGGTCGTGCTGCATCTGCCCGACGATGCGGCGGAACACCCACAGGTAGCGACCCAGCACCGAGGTCTGGTTCATCAGCCGCATGGCGTGGGTGATGCCCTGCGGCTCGCGCAGCATGCGCATGAAGGTCTCGCGATTGACCGGGTCGCTGCGGAACCTCCCGTCCATCACGTTACGCACGTTGTACAACGCTCGCAATGTGCGCGCCGACAGACCGTTGATGCCCACTGTGGTCTGGTGCAGCAGGAAGGTCTCCAGGATGGCGTGCGGCTCGCGCAGGTACAAATCGTCGCTGGCGACTTCGAGCATGCCGCCTTTGTCAAAGAAGCGCTCGTTGATCGGCTGCGGCGCCTGGCTGACCGGGTTCAACCGCTCTTCGATGTTGAGCAGCAGTATCTGGTTGAGCTGGCTCACCGCCTTGGCGGCCCAGTAGTAGCGCCGCATCAGCGCCTCGCTGGCGCGCACAGGCAGTTTCGGGCCCCCGGCTGTCTGCGCGTCGTAGCCGAAGGATTCGGCCACGGCGGTCTGTAGGTCGAACACCAGCCGGTCCTCGCGCCGTGCAGCGATCAGGTGCAGCCGCGCCCGGATCAGGCTGAGCAGCGCCTCGTTGCGCTTGATCTGCCGCACCTCGAAGGGCGTGGCCAGGCCGGTGCGCGCGAGCTCGTCCCAGCTCGCGCCGAGCTTGGCCGCCCGGGCCACCCACAGGATCACCTGCAGGTCGCGCAGGCCGCCGGGCGACTCCTTGCAATTGGGCTCCAGCGAGTAGGGCGTGTTCTCGAACTTGCTGTGGCGCTGCCGCAGCTCCAGCGTCTTGGCGATGAAAAAAGCCTTGGGGTCTAGCGCGGCATCAAAGCGCTGCTGGAACTGCGCGAACAGCGCCGTGTCTCCGGTGATCAGGCGCGACTCCAGCAGCGATGTCTGCACCGACACGTCCTTGGCCGCCTCGGCGGCGCACTCGGTCACTGTGCGCACGCTGGAGCCGATCTCCAGGCCTGTGTCCCAGCAGCTGCCGATGAAGCCCTCGATGCGCTGCTTGAGCGCCGGATCCTGGTCGGGTTTCAGGGAATCGGGCAGCAGCAGCAGCACATCCACATCGGAATGGGGAAACAACTCGCCGCGCCCGAATCCGCCAACGGCCACCAGGGCTGCGCCAGCCGGCATCCCGGCGCGCTGCCACAGCGTGCGCAAAGCGTCGTCGCACAAGCGCGCCGTCTTTTGCAACAGCAGGCGGATGCTGCGCGTGCGCGCGCCGCCGCCGAGAGCCGATGTCAGCATGGCCGCCTTGCGGGCCCGGTAATCGTCGCGCAGGGTGGATACGTCGGACATGGGCGAGGCGGGTTCAGCGCGCAAAAAGGCTGGCGGCCTGGCCTGCTCAGGCGTTGACGAAGGGCGGCGGCGGCGGGCTGCCCGCAGACAGAGTCAGCACCTCGTAGCCGGACTCAGTGACCAGCACAGTGTGCTCCCATTGCGCGGACAAGGAGTGGTCGCGCGTGACGATGGTCCAGCCGTCGCCGGCTTCCTTGATGTCGCGCCGGCCGGCATTGATCATGGGCTCAATGGTGAAGGTCATGCCCGGCTGCAGCTTGTCCAGCGTGCCGGGCTTGCCGTAATGCAACACCTGGGGTTCTTCATGAAAGGTGCGCCCGATACCGTGGCCGCAGAACTCGCGCACCACGGAAAAACCATTGCCCTCTGCGAAGCGCTGAATCGCGTGGCCGATATCACCCAGTGTCGCGCCGGGCTTGACCTTGACGATGCCGTGCCACATGGCCTCGTAGGTGAGGGCGCACAGGCGCTTGGCCGCAATCGAACCCTCGCCGATCACGAACATGCGGCTGGTGTCGCCATGCCAGCCGTCCTTGATGACAGTGATGTCGATGTTGAGGATGTCGCCTTTTTTCAGGGTCTTGTCGCCCGGGATGCCGTGGCACACGACATGGTTGATCGAAGTGCAGATCGATTTCGGATAGGGCTTGTAGCCGGGCGGCGCGTAATTCAGAGGCGCGGGAATGGCCCCTTGCACCTGCGTGATGTAGTCGTGGGCCAACCGGTCGAGGTGGTCGGTGCTCACGCCGGGCTTGACGTGGGGGGTCAGATAGTCAAGAACTTCGGCGGCAAGCCTGCCGGCCACGCGCATGCCCTGGACGCCTTCGGCGTCTTTGAAAGTGATACTCATGCGGGCAATTATCCCACCGGCCTCAATCCCCCGCAGGTAAAATGCCGGGTTTTTACGGCCACACGCATCGTGACCCTTCACATTACCGAGTTCGAGGGGCCCGTCCCCGGCATCAGCGCCCTCAGCGATTTCCGAATCCAGCAGCTTCTCCCACGTCTTCAGGCCGTGCACAGCGGCGTCGTCGGTCTGTCCGCGCGCTTCGTGCACCTGGTGGCCAGCGAGGCGCCGCTGGCCGCAGACCCCGCCGCACGCCTGGCCGCCTTGCTGGACTATGGCGAGCCTGCGGCAGCGGCTGCGCCCGAGAGCGTGCTGGTGGTGGTCTCGCCGCGCCTGGGTACGGTGTCCCCCTGGGCCTCCAAGGCGACCGACATCGCCCACAACTGCGGCCTGGCGGTCAAGCGCATTGAGCGCATCGTCGAGTACCGCATCGCGCTGAAATCGGGCCTGCTGTCGCGCACCTCCGCGTCGTCCGCCCTGAGCGACGCACAGCGCCAGGCGCTGGCTGCGTTGCTGCACGACCGCATGACCGAAAGCGCCATGTTCGATCGCGGCCAGGCCCATCGACTGTTCGGCGAACTGAACGCCGCCCCGATGGAGCGCATCGACGTGCTCGGCGGTGGCCGCGCCGCGCTGGAGCAGGCCGACCGCCGTTTCGGGCTGGCCCTGGCTGACGACGAAATCGATTACCTCGTCGATGCCTTCACCCGGCTGGCGCGCAACCCGACCGATGTCGAGCTGATGATGTTCGCCCAGGCCAACAGCGAGCATTGCCGCCACAAGATTTTCAACGCGCAGTTCACCATTGACGGCCAGGCCCAGGCGCTCAGCCTGTTCGGCATGATCCGCCACACGCATCAGAAAAGTCCGCAGCACATGGTGGTGGCCTATTCGGACAACGCTTCCGTGATGGAAGGCGTGGAGGTCGAACGCTTCCTGCCCCGGCCGGGTGCGGGCCCCGCGCCCTATGGCGCCAGCCGCGCGGCCCAGCATGTGCTGATGAAGGTAGAGACCCATAACCACCCGACCGCCATCTCTCCCTTTCCGGGCGCCGCCACTGGCGCGGGCGGAGAAATCCGCGACGAAGGCGCGACCGGCCGCGGCTCGCGGCCCAAGGCCGGCCTGACCGGCTTCACCGTGTCCCGGCTGTTCGACGGCCGCTTCGGCAAGCCCGGGCACATCGCCAGTCCCCTGCAGATCATGACCGAAGGCCCGCTGGGCGGCGCGTCCTTCAACAACGAATTCGGCCGGCCCAATCTGCTGGGCTATTTCCGCGAGTACGAGCAGACCGTAGACGGCGTGCAGCGCGGCTACCACAAGCCCATCATGATCGCCGGCGGCGTCGGCACCATCGATGCGGGCCTGACCCACAAGATCGCTGTCCCTGCCGGCTCGCTGCTGGTGCAGCTCGGTGGCCCCGGCATGCGCATCGGCATGGGCGGCAGCGCCGCCAGCTCCATGGCCACGGGCACCAACACGGCCGAACTCGACTTCGACTCCGTGCAGCGCGGCAACCCCGAAATCCAGCGCCGTGCCCAGGAAGTCATCAACCAATGCTGGGCACTCGGTGCGGACAATCCGATCCTGGCCATCCACGACGTCGGCGCGGGCGGACTGTCCAATGCCTTTCCCGAACTGAGCAACGACGCCGGACGCGGGGCGCGCTTCGACTTGCGCTCTGTGCCGCTGGAGGAAAGCGGCATGAGCCCGCGCGAGATCTGGTCCAACGAGAGCCAGGAGCGCTACGTCATGGCCATCGCGGCCGATTCACTGGAGCGCTTCGCCGCCTTCTGTGAACGCGAGCGCTGCCCCTTTGCCGTGGTCGGCACGGCCACCGACGCGCGCCAGCTCGTCGTGGCCGATGGCGGGGCCGAAACCCCCGTGGACATGCCCATGGAAGTCCTGTTGGGCAAGCCCCCGCGCATGCACCGCGACGTCGCATCCGTGCCGCGCCGGGGCCAGCCCCTCGATCTGAGCGGCGTCACCTTGCAGCAGGCCTGCATTGCCGTGCTGGCGCATCCAACGGTCGCCTCCAAGCGCTTCCTGGTGACCATCGGCGACCGCACGGTGGGGGGCCTGAGCCACCGCGACCAGATGGTGGGCCCCTGGCAGATTCCCGTGGCCGATTGCGCCATTACCCTGGCCGACTTCAGCGGCTTTGCCGGCGAAGCCATGAGCATGGGCGAGCGCACGCCACTGGCCGCGCTCGACGCGCCGGCCTCGGGCCGTATGGCAGTGGCCGAGGCCATCACCAATCTGCTGGCCGCGCCCATCGAGCTGCCTCGCGTCAAGCTGTCGGCCAACTGGATGGCGGCCTGCGGCGAGCCCGGTGAAGACGCCGCGCTGTACGCCACCGTCAAGGCTGTAGGCATGGAGCTGTGTCCGGCCCTGGGCATCTCCATTCCGGTGGGCAAGGATTCCCTGTCCATGCGCACCCAGTGGCAGCAGGACGGTCAGGCCCGCAAGGTCAGCTCGCCGGTGTCCCTCATCGTGAGCGCCTTTGCCACCCTGACCGATGTGCGCGGCGCCCTGACGCCACAACTCGACGCTGCCGAGCCCGACAGCGCCCTGGTATTGGTGGACCTGGGCCATGGCCGCAACCGCATGGCCGGCAGCATCCTCGCGCAGTCGCTCGATCAGGTGGGCGATGCCGTCCCCGACCTTGACGACGCGCAGGACCTGGTGCGCCTGGTCCACGCCGTCAATGCCTTGCGGGCAGCCGGCCGGCTGCTGGCCTACCACGACCGCAGCGATGGCGGACTGTTTGCCGCCGTGTGCGAAATGGCCTTTGCCGGCCGCGTCGGCGTGGCCCTCAATGTGGATTTGCTGGTGACCGAGGGCGACGGCATCTCCGACAGCCGCGCCGACGTGGGCGACGCCAAGAACTGGACCGGGCAGGTCAGTGCTCGCCGCGACGAGTTGACGCTCAAGGCACTGTTCAACGAAGAGCTGGGCGTGGTGTTGCAGGTGCGCGGCGCCGAGCGCGACGAAGTCATGCGCGTGCTGCGCGAGCATGGCCTGAGCCGCCACAGCCATGTCATCGGCAAGACGCGTGCGCAGTCTTCGCCCATCGAGGGCGGCAAGGGAGAAATCCAGATCTGGCGCGACACCAAGCTGGTATTCAACGCCAGCCTGCAAGACCTCCAGCAGGTCTGGGACAGCGTGAGCTGGCGGATTTGCCAGCAGCGCGACAACCCCGTGTGCGCCGATGCGGAGCACGCCGCCGCCGGCGACTCCGCCGACCCCGGCATGCACGTGCATCTGAGTATCGACCCCACGCCCGTGCGCGTGCCGCAGGCCAGCGCCCTGGCGCTGTCGCGCCCGCGGGTGGCCGTGCTTCGCGAGCAGGGCGTCAACTCCCATGTCGAGATGGCTTACGCCTTTACGCAGGCCGGCTTCGAGGCCCATGACGTGCACATGAGCGATCTGCAAAGCGGCCGCGCCCGCCTGAGCGACTTCCGCGGCATCGTGGCCTGCGGCGGCTTCAGCTACGGTGACACCCTGGGCGCGGGCATCGGCTGGGCGCGCAGCATCACCTTCAACCCGCTGCTCAGCGAACAGTTCCAGGACTTCTTCGCACGGGCAGACACCTTTGGCCTGGGGGTGTGCAACGGCTGCCAGATGTTCGCGGAGCTGGCCTCCATCATTCCCGGCGCCCAGGCCTGGCCGCGCTTCACCACCAATCGCAGCGAGCGTTTTGAGGCCCGGCTGTCCATGGTCGAGGTGCTGGAATCCCCCAGCCTGTTCTTCACCGGCATGGCGGGCAGCCGCCTGCCGATCGCGGTGGCGCATGGCGAGGGCTATGCCAACTTCACGCGCAGGGGCGACGCTGCCACCGTGCTGGCGGCCATGCGCTTCGTCGACAACCACGGCCGGCCCACCGAGGCCTACCCGGGCAACCCCAACGGCAGCCCTGGCGGCCTGACCGCTGTGACCACCCCAGACGGCCGCTTTACCGCACTCATGCCGCACCCGGAGCGGGTGTTCCGCAATGTGCAGATGAGCTGGACCGACCTTGCGCGCAGCGGCGGCCTGGCCGCGCAAAGCCCCTGGATGCAGCTCTGGCACAACGCGCGGCGCTGGGTGGGTTAGGGGGGCGCGCAGGCGCCAGCCGCCCCGGTTTTCCGATTGGTGGCACAATTAGGGTTGTTACTAGGGCCCTTCCTGCCACAGTCGCATCCGCTATCCGGTCCAGCCGTGTCGCGGAAGGTTTTTCAACCAGCTAATGTCTCCCTCAGGGAGGCGAAGGTCAGCGCAATATGAGTGAGTCGAAGTCTTCTTCGCCGGCGTCCGGCGTCTATTCCGCCTATCTCGGCAACTCTTATCTCTTCGGCGGCAACGCGCCCTATGTCGAAGAACTCTACGAAAACTACCTGAGCAATCCCGGCAGCGTGCCGGACAACTGGCGCGACTATTTCGACGCCTTGCAGCACGTGCCCGCCGTCGACGGCAGCAATGCCAGGGACGTACCGCACCTGCCGGTCATCAACGCCTTCGCCGAACGCGCCAAACAGGGCACGACCAAGACCGTACTGGCCAGCGCCGACTCGGCCATGGGCCGCAAGCGCACCGGCGTGCAGCAGCTCATCGCGGCTTACCGCAATGTCGGGGCGCGCTGGGCCGACCTCGACCCGCTCAAGCGCGCCGAGCGCGAGAAAATTCCCGAGCTCGATCCCGCCTTCTACGGCTTCAAGGATGCCGACCAGGAAACCGTGTTCGACACCGGCAACACTTTTTTCGGCAAGGAAACCATGTCGCTGCGCGAGCTGCTCAATGCGCTGCGCGAAACCTATTGCGGCACCATCGGCGCCGAGTACATGTACATCACCGACCAGCACAAGAAGCGCTGGTGGCAACAAAAACTTGAAAGCATCCGCAGCAAGCCCCAGTTCTCGCCCGAGAAAAAGCGCCACATCCTCGACCGTCTGACCGCCGCCGAAGGGCTGGAGCGCTTTCTGCACACGCGCTACGTCGGCCAGAAGCGTTTCTCGCTTGAAGGCGGCGAGAGCTTCATCGCCGCCATGGACGAGCTGATCCAGATGGGCGGCATGGTCGGCGTGCAGGAGATCGTGATCGGCATGGCCCACCGCGGCCGGCTCAATGTGCTGGTCAACTCGCTGGGCAAGATGCCTGCCGATCTGTTCGCCGAGTTCGACCACACGGCGCCCGAAGAACTGCCCAGTGGCGACGTCAAGTACCACCAGGGTTTCAGCTCCGATGTCACCACCCCTGGCGGGCCGGTGCACCTGAGCCTGGCTTTCAATCCCTCGCACCTGGAGATCGTCAACCCGGTGATCGAAGGCTCGGTGCGCGCGCGCATGGACCGCCGCGCCGACCCCCAGGGCAAGCAGGTGCTGCCGGTGCTGGTGCACGGCGATGCCGCCTTTGCCGGGCAGGGCGTGGTCATGGAAACCCTGGCGCTGGCCGAGACGCGTGGCTACTTCACGGGCGGCACGGTCCACATCGTGATCAACAACCAGATCGGGTTCACCACCTCCGACCCGCGCGACAGCCGCTCCACGCTGTATTGCAGCGACGTCGTGAAGATGATCGAGGCGCCGGTGCTGCACGTCAACGGCGACGATCCCGAAGCCGTGGTGCTGGCCACCCAGCTCGCGCTGGAGTACCGCATGGAGTTTGCCAAGGACGTGGTGGTGGACATCATCTGCTTTCGCAAGCTCGGCCACAACGAACAGGACACGCCGGCACTGACGCAGCCGCTGATGTACAAGAAGATTGCGCAGCACCCCGGCACCCGGCGCCTGTACGCCGACAAGCTCACGGCCCAGGGCATGGGCGAGACGCTGGGCGACGACATGGTCAAGGCCCTGCGCGCAGCGCTGGACGCCGGCAAGAACACCTTCGACCCGGTGCTGACCAACTTCAAGAGCAAGTACGCGGTCGACTGGAGCCCCT
>JAURZS010000198.1 GCA_030653255.1 Burkholderiaceae bacterium
AGCGGCGCCAAGGGCACGCCTGAAGAAGGCCCGAACATGATCCTGGACGACGGCGGCGACGCAACGCTGCTGATGCACCTGGGTACCAAGGCCGAGAAAGACGCCTCCCTGCTGTCCAAGCCCGGCAGCGAAGAAGAAATCTGCCTGTTCAACTCGATCAAGGCCAAGCTGGCGCAAGACCCGACCTGGTACAGCCGCCGCCTGAAAAACATCATCGGCGTGACCGAAGAAACCACCACCGGCGTGTTGCGCCTGAACGAGATGTCGGTGAAGGGCACGCTGGCCCTGCGCGCCATCAACGTCAATGATTCGGTGACCAAGTCCAAGTTCGACAACCTGTATGGCTGCCGCGAATCGCTGGTTGACGCAATCAAGCGCGCCACCGACGTGATGATCGCCGGCAAGGTTGCGCTGGTCGCCGGTTACGGTGACGTGGGCAAAGGCTCGGCCCAGGCACTGCGCGCGCTGTCGGCGCAAGTCTGGGTGACCGAGATCGACCCGATCAACGCCCTGCAGGCCGCGATGGAAGGCTACAAGGTCGTGACCATGGAATACGCCGCCGACAAGGCCGATATTTTCGTGACGGCCACCGGCAACAAGAACGTGATCACGCACGATCACATGAAGGCCATGAAGGACCAGGCCATTGTCTGCAACATCGGCCACTTCGACAACGAGATCGATGTTGCCTCGCTCGAAAAATGCCAGTGGGAGGAGATCAAGCCGCAGGTGGACCACGTGATCTTCCCGGACGGCAAGCGCATCATCCTGCTGGCCAAGGGCCGGCTGGTGAATCTGGGCTGCGGCACGGGGCATCCGAGCTTTGTGATGTCCTCCAGTTTCACCAACCAGACCATGGCGCAGATCGAGCTCTTCACGCGGCGCGACGCCTACGAGGCCGGCAAGGTCTACGTGCTGCCCAAGCACCTCGACGAGAAAGTCGCACGCCTGCACCTGAAGAAGGTGGGGGCCATGCTGAGCGAGCTCAGCGACGAGCAGGCCGCCTACATCGGCGTGAAGAAGCAAGGCCCTTACAAGGCCGACACCTACAGGTACTGATGCGCGCCGACCTGCTGCTGCTGGAACGCGGCCTGGCCAGTTCCCGCTCGCAGGCGCAGCGGCTGATCAAGGCGGGCGTGCGCTGGCACTGCGCCGGCGCATGGAAGGCCGTCTCGGGCAACAGCGACGAGTTGCCTGCGGATGCGCGCGTCGAACTGCTGGACGCGGCCGAGGCGCGCTTTGTCTCGCGCGGTGGTCTCAAGCTCGAAGGCGCGCTGCAGCATGTGGGCCTGGACGTGGCCGGCGCGCTGTGCCTGGACCTGGGCCAGTCCACCGGCGGCTTCACCGAGTGCCTGCTGCGCGCCGGCGCGCGCAAGGTGGTGGGCGTGGATGTGGGCTATGGCCAGTTGCACCCCTCGCTGCGCGAGGACATCCGGGTGGTGGCGATCGAGGGCGTCAATGCGCGTTCGATGACGCTGGACAGTCTGCTGGAAGACGCAGCGCGGGCGGCGCCGACCGACCCGGAATCGGCTGTGGCCGGCATCGCCGGGGGCTTCGATGTGCTGGTGGGCGATCTGGCCTTCATCTCGCTGACGCTGGTGTTGCCTGCGGCCGTGCCGCTGGTCAAGCCCGGCGGCGCGGTGCTGATGCTGGTCAAGCCGCAGTTCGAATTGCAGCCCGGCCAGGTCGGCAAGCGCGGCATCGTGAAGGACGCCGCACTGTATGTCCAGATCGAGCAGCGTATCCGCGACAGCTGTCAGTCTCTGGGGCTGACGGTGCTCGAATGGTTCGACAGCCCGATCACCGGCGGTGACGGCAACCGTGAATTTTTTGTTTTTGCAAGGAGATTGGCATGAGCCAGCCAACCCGCACTCCCCTGAGTTTTGAGTTCTTTCCGCCGAAGACGCCCGAAGGCGCCGCCAAGCTGCGCCTGGCGCGCCAGGCGCTGTATGCGCGGCGGCCCGAGTTCTGCTCCGTGACTTTCGGCGCGGGCGGCTCCACGCAGCAGGGTACTTTCGACACGGTGTCCGAGATCCTTGCCGAAGGGGTGGACGCGGCCTCGCATTTTTCCTGCATCGGCGCGACGCGCGACCGCGTGCGCGAGCAGTTGGCCACGCTCAAGGCCATGGGCGTGCGCCGCCTGGTTGCCCTGCGCGGCGACCTGCCCAGCGGCTACGGCTCGGGCGGCGAATTCCAGTACGCGAGCGATCTGGTGGCCTTCATCCGGGCCGAGACGGGTGCGCACTTCCATATCGAGGTGGCCTGCTATCCCGAGGTGCATCCGCAGGCGCGTTCACCCGAAGCGGACCTGCGCGCCTATGCCGCCAAGATCCAGGCCGGCGCCGATTCGGCGATCACGCAGTACTTCTACAGCGCCGAGGCCTACTTTCGTTTCGTGGACGAGGCTGCACGGCTCGGTCTGGCCGCACCGGTGGTGCCGGGCATCATGCCCATTACCAGTTCGACGCAGTTGTTGCGCTTCAGCGATGCCTGCGGCGCGGAGATTCCGCGCTGGATCCGGTTGCGGCTGCAGGCCTTCGGCGATGACACCGCCTCGATCAAGGCTTTCGGTCTCGACGTGGTCACGCGCCTGTGCGAGCAGCTGCGCGCCGGCGCGGCGCCGGGCCTGCACTTCTACACCATGAACCAGAGCGAGGCGACGCTTGCGATCTGCGACCGCCTGGGTCTTTAGGCCGCGGCGCGCAGGCAGCATAGCAATTAGCCGACCAATTGGTCGGCTAATTTGGTAGGCGCCGGGCGAACGCCGCATGCGGGGTGACAGCCTCGTTCTGGGGGAATGCGGTTCCGAGAGGGGCCGACTTGCGCCAAGTTCTTGATTTTTCGTATAATCCAAGGCTTCGCAGCGCTTTTGTGGCTCCGCGGCGGAGTTGGCCAGGGTCTATGCCCCAGGGCCGAAATCACTACCTCAGAGGTTCCCTTCAGAGGAACGCCGACCGTAGAAAAGAGCCCGCCAAACCCTCTTTTGAAGAGAAAACTCATGAAAACCTTCAGCGCGAAACCCGCTGACGTGGTGCATGAATGGTTTGTGATTGACGCGACCGATCAGGTCCTCGGACGAGTAGCCAGCGAAGTTGCTCTCCGTTTGCGCGGCAAACACAAGGCCATTTACACGCCTCACGTCGATACCGGCGACTTCATTGTCGTCGTCAATGCAGCCCAGCTGCGCGTCACCGGCGCCAAGCCGCTCGACAAGATCTATTACCGGCATTCCGGCTACCCGGGCGGCATCACGGCCACCAATTTCCGCGACATGCAGGCCAAGCACCCCGGCCGCGCGCTCGAGAAGGCTGTCAAGGGCATGCTGCCCAAGGGCCCGCTCGGCTATGCCATGATCAAGAAGCTCAAGGTCTATGGCGGCGCAGAGCACCCGCACACTGCACAGCAGCCCAAGGTGCTGGAACTCAAAGGAGCCAAGCCATGATCGGTGAATGGAACAATGGCACGGGCCGCCGCAAGTCCAGCGTGGCCCGCGTGTTCATGAAAAAGGGCAGCGGCAAGATCACGATCAACGGCAAGGATATCGAAGAGTTCTTCGGCCGCCAGACCTCGATCATGATCTGCAAACAACCGCTTTTCCTGACCAACCATGTCGAAACCTTCGACATCATGGTCAATGTGCACGGCGGTGGCGAATCGGGGCAGGCTGGGGCAACGCGCCACGGCATCACCCGCGCGCTGATCGACTATGACGCGGCCCTGAAGCCCGATCTGAGCCGTGCTGGCTTCGTGACGCGCGACGCCCGCGAAGTGGAACGCAAGAAGGTCGGCCTGCACTCTGCACGCCGCCGCAAGCAGTTCTCCCAGCGCTGATCGCCGACAAGGCTATCGCTGCAAAGGCCGCCGGCTTCAAACCCGGCGGCTTTTGCTTTTGGTGTCCGCGGACAACCGATGCCAGGCGCTCGGCGGCAGCCTCTCTTCCTGATATATTCGCCCCTCCATGCGATTTCGCCTGCTCCGCCGCCGCCTGACCATCAGCGCCCCTCGCATGGCGGTGCGCAGTGCCTTGCCCTGGCCTTTCCGCTGGATCTTTGTTGCAGTGCTGCTGGGCTTTTGCGGCGCCGTTGCCTTGTGGGCCTTCGAGTTCGGCAAGGACATTGCGGGCCTGGACAGCGATGCCAAGGAGGAACTGCAGAAGCTGCGCGTCGAGAATGTCCGCCTGCGCGAGGATGGAAGCAAGGCGCAGTCGATTGCCAACACCGCCGGCAGCCTGCTCACGGCCGAGCGCGCAGCGCAGGAGCGCCTGACCAGCCAGATCAAGCTGCTGGAGGCGGAGAACCGCGTCCTGCGCGACGATCTGGGCTTTTTCGAGAAGCTGATTCCGGCCGCAGGCGGCGCTGCCGGGATCGCCATCCGCGGTTTGCAGGCTGAGGCCGTGGGCGGCGCCCAGTTGCGCTGGCAGGTGCTGGTGATCCAGTCAGACAAGAATGCGCCGGAATTCAAGGGCCGCCTGGAACTGGTGTTCTCGGGCACGCAGAACGGCAAACCCTGGACTCTGCCGCTGCCCGGCGGGCCGCAGCCGCTGCAGTTCAGACAGTACCGACGCGTGGAGGGGCTGATCGCCCTGCCGGCACAAACCGTGGTAAAAAACGTTTCGGCCAAGGTGATCGAAGGCACGGCGACACGCTCGGCACAGAGCATCGCGATCAAAACCGCTTTTTAAGGGCTCCCATGTTCGGCAAGACGAAGCAACCCGCCATCCGCAGCCTGCTCGCGCAAGGCAGTCGCATCGACGGCAACTACCATTTCATCGACGGCCTGCGGGTCGATGGCGAGGTGGTGGGCGATGTGCGAGCCCAGCCCGAGCACTCGAGCATCCTGGTGATCTCCGAGAGCGCCAGTATCACCGGTGAGGTCCACGCAGACCATGTGATCATCAATGGCAGCGTGCGCGGCCCGGTGCATGCCCGCGAGTTGCTGGAGTTGCAGCCCAAGGCCCGGATTGAGGGGGATGTCTATTACAAGGCGCTCGAAATGCACCAGGGCGCCATGATTGCGGGCCAGTTGCGCCCCATTCTGGACGACGCGGAAAAGCCCCTACTGAAGTTGGCGGCAAACAATCTCTGACTGAATTCCCGAGCGTTTTGCAGTAGTATTAAAAATACCGAAACCGAAGGGTCCTCCATGAGCGCCGTCCTAGCCGAAACCACCCCTGCCGAAATGCCCGCTGCGCTGGTATTCACCGACAGCGCTGCCACCAAGGTGGCCGACCTGATTGCCGAAGAAGGCAATCCGGATCTGAAGTTGCGTGTTTTCGTGCAGGGCGGAGGCTGCTCGGGCTTCCAGTATGGCTTCACCTTCGACGAGATCACCAACGAAGACGACACCATCATGACCAAGAATGGCGTCTCGCTGCTGATCGATGCCATGAGCTACCAGTACCTGGTCGGCGCCGAGATCGACTACAAGGAAGATCTGCAAGGCGCCCAGTTCGTCATCAAGAACCCTAACGCGACCTCCACCTGCGGCTGCGGCTCCAGCTTCTCGGCCTGAGCGCCGCGGCTCAGCGCGGGTAGATCGCGCCCAGCACGCGCGCGCCGCGCGCGCCGGTGACGCTGGCCAGATTGCCGCTTTCGCGCTGCATGGCCCGGCGTGCCAGCCAGGCAAAGGCGGCTGCCTCGACCTGCAGGGGGGGCAGGCCGCGCGTGGCCGTGGAGCAGACGTCCACGCCCGGCAAGGCCTGGCTCAGGCGCTGCATCAAGGCGCTGTTGAGCGCACCGCCACCGCAGACCAGCAGGGTCCGGGCCGCACCGGCATGGCGTGAGAAGTCCGCCGCGCAGGTGCGCGCCGTGAATTCGGCCAGGCTGGCTTGCACGTCGCTTGCTTCCAGGTCTTGCAGGCCCTCGAGCCGGTCATGGAGCCATTGCCGGTTGAACAGGTCGCGCCCAGTGCTCTTGGGCGGTGGCAGGGCCAGGTAGGGCTCGGCCAGGAGGCGCTCCAGCAGCGGCGCCTTGACGCTGCCTCCGGCACCCCAGGCGCCGTCGTGGTCGAAGGGCTGGCCGCGGTGCAACTGGCACCAATGGTCCATAAGGCAATTGCCGGGGCCGCAGTCGAAGCCCAGCACGGTACCGCCCGCGCCCAGCACACTCAGGTTGGCGATGCCGCCCAGGTTGAGCACGGCCAGGGTTTCGCCGGGGCGGCCGAACACTTCGCTGTGAAAGGCCGGCACCAGCGGCGCGCCCTGGCCGCCTGCGGCAAGGTCGCGGCTGCGGAAATCAGCGACGACATCGATGCCGCTGAGTTCGGCCAGCAGGGCCGGGTTGTTAAGTTGCAGGGTGTAGCCGGTGCCGTCGATTTCCTGGGGTCGGTGCCGCACGGTCTGGCCGTGGGCGCCGATCGCGGCAACCTGCGCGGGCTGCAGGCCGCTGTCGGTCAGCAGCTGGGCGACGACCTGGGCGTAGACGCGGGCCAGCGCATTGGCGGCCAGTGCGCCGCGGTGCAGTTCATCGTGGCCCTGGGCCTGGTTCAGAGCCAGGAACTCGGCACGCAGGGTGTCGGGGAAGGGGGCTGTGGCGTGGTGCAGCACGGTCATCGATGTGCCGGAGAAATCCGCCAGCACGCCATCCACCCCATCCAGCGAGGTGCCCGACATCAAACCAATGTAGAAGGGTGTGGCCCCCACGCTTGCGCACTGCGTGTCGCTGCGCTGCCCCCCGAGGGGGTGCGATCCGCCTTGGGGCGGCCCGGCGGCGGATGAGGCCCCCACGCTTGTCACATCATCCGATCTATTGCGCGGCGGCCTGCTGGACGGAGGCGGCGGCGGAGAGCTGGATGCGCATGGCGGCGGCGAGTTTGTCGAAGGCGGGGCGTGCGCCGGGGGAGACCGGGATGGCTTCGCTCTGGCGGGCCACGGTCAGGGGGTCGCGGTGCGCGCCGTTGACGCGGAACTCGAAGTGCAGGTGCGGGCCGGTAGCCCAGCCGGTGGCGCCCACGGCGCCAATGTTCTGGCCCTGCGCCACGTTTTGGCCAACGCGCACGCCGATGCGGCTCAGGTGCGCGTAGACGGTGGTGGTGTTGTTGCGGTGCTTCAAGAAGACCACGTTGCCGAAGCCGTTCTGCACCCCGGCGAATTCGACCACGCCATCGCCGACGGCGCGCACTGCCGTGCCCGTGGGGGCGGCGTAATCGACACCGAGGTGGGCGCGCCACTTTTGCAGGATCGGATGAAAGCGCATCTTGAAGCCGCTGCTCACACGCGAAAATTCCATCGGCGAGGCCAGGAAGGCGCGGCGCATGCTCTGGCCGTCCAGGGTGTAGTAGCCACCTTTGCTGCCGGGTTCCTGGAACCAAAGGGCCTCAAAGCTCTTGCCGCTGTTGACGAACTCGACGCTGAGCACGCGGCCCGTGCGCATGGGTTCGCCATCGGCTTCGAGCGCTTCGTAGACCACCGAGAAACGGTCGCCCCGGCGCAATGCACGGTGGAAGTCGATGTCGCCGGCAAAGATTTCGGCGATCTGCATGGCCACGGTGTCGGGGATGCGTGCGTCGTCCGTGGCGGCAAACAGGGACGAGCGGATGACGCCGCTTCCCAGCCTGGCGGATGCCACGAGCGGCGCAGTTTCAACGCGCGACCCAAAGCCGCCCTGTGGCGTGCGTTCGATCACGAGGCGCTTGAAGTTGCCGTCGTCCTCCGGAGTCCAGCGCGCACTCAGGCGCAGCAGGCCGCCGCGCTCGTCGGCCTCGGCGATGACGGTTCGGCCCGCGCGACCCAGCACGCCCTGGCGGGTGTTGGCATCTGTACGCAGAAAGGCCGCCGCGCCGGTGTCGTCGATGCCCAGGCGCTGCAGCAAGGTCTCGGCGGTGTCATTGGAGCGGCTGATGTCGGAGCGATACAGGCGCAGAGCCTGGGCAGCAAAGGCATCGGGAGAGGCTTCCGTGCGCAAGGGCTGTACGGCTTCGAGGACCTCGCGTACCGGCAAGTTGGAGGCGTCCGGGCCGAGCGCGGCCACAGCGTAGGCGCCGCCGCCGCCGCCGAGCAGCACGGCAGCGAGCAGGAAGGTCAGTTGGCGGGGGTGGTGTTGCAGCGCATGTGAGAGTCGGTCGGCAAAGGATTGGCAGACGGCGGTCAGGCTGTGTTTCAAAGGAAAAGTCCCCGGCGAAAGAGGT
>JAURZS010000202.1 GCA_030653255.1 Burkholderiaceae bacterium
GACGTCATTGGCATGTGCGAAGGCCTCGTCCTGAGAGATGTCCTCGCCCAGCACTTCCAGCAGCTTCTCGTTGAGCACCACGATCAGCGAGTCGACATTGGCTTCGAGCTCGGCCAGACCCTGGTCGGCATTGGTCATGCGGCGGCCGCCTTCGAACTCGAAAGGCTTGGTGACCACGCCCACGGTCAGGATGCCCATCTCCTTTGCGATGCGCGCAATGACCGGGGCGGCACCCGTGCCCGTGCCGCCGCCCATGCCGGCGGTGATGAACAGCATGTGGGCGCCCTGGATGGCTTCGCGGATCGAGTCTTCAGCGGCCTGCGCGGCCTCGCGGCCTCGCTCGGGCTTGCTGCCGGCGCCCAGACCCGTGGCCCCGAGCTGGATGGTCTTGTGCGCGGCGCTGCGGCTGAGGGCCTGTGCGTCGGTGTTGGCGCAGATGAACTCCACGCCCTGGACCATGCGGTCGATCATGTGATCCACGGCGTTTCCGCCGCCGCCGCCCACGCCAATCACCTTGATCTGTGTGCCGAGGTGGAACTCTTCGACTTCAATCATTTCGATGCTCATTGTTTTCTCCTGAATTGCAGTTGCCATAATCTGTTTGTCTGTTATCTCTTGTCCGTGTCGAACGATTCATGAAGGCGGATCGACGCACCGCCATCGCCAGTGCGGGCTGCCGCGCGCCAGCCAGAGCTTGCAGGGCACCATCAGAAATTCCTCACCATGAAGTCGCGCATGCGGCCGAAGGCGGTCTTGACCGAGCCGTTCTTCTGCGCCACTTTCAGGCCGCGCATGCGCGCCAGACGGGCCTCTTCGAGCAGACCCATGACGGTTGCCGCGCGCGGCTGCGCCACCATGTCGGACAACGAGGACGCGTACTTGGGGCTACCCCGGCGCACCGGTTTGAGGAAGATGTCCTCGCCCAGCTCGACCATGCCCGGCATCACGCAGCTGCCGCCGGTCAGGACGATGCCCGAGGACAGCACTTCTTCGTATCCCGATTCGCGCAGCACCTGCTGCACCAGCGAAAAGATTTCTTCGACGCGCGGCTCGATCACGCCGGCCAGCGCCTGGCGGCTGAGCATGCGCGGGCCGCGGTCGCCCAGTCCCGGCACCTCGACCTGGGTTTCCGGGTCGGCCAGCAACTGCTTGGCAAAGCCGTTCTCGACCTTGATGTCTTCGGCGTCCTTGGTCGGCGTGCGCAGCGCCATGGCGATGTCGCTGGTGATGAGGTCGCCGGCGATCGGGATCACCTGCGTGTGGCGGATCGCGCCGTTGGTGAAGATCGCCACGTCGGTGGTACCGGCGCCAATGTCGACCAGCGCCACGCCGAGCTCGCGCTCGTCTTCGGTCAGCACCGCCAGGCTGGACGCCAGCGGATTGAGCATGAGCTGCTCCACATCGAGTCCGCAGCGGCGCACGCACTTGATGATGTTCTCCGCCGCGCTCTGTGCACCGGTGACGATGTGGACCTTGGCCTCCAGGCGGATTCCGCTCATGCCAATGGGCTCGCGCACGTCCTGGCCGTCGATCACAAACTCCTGCGGCTCGACCAGCAACAACCTTTGGTCCGTGGAGATGTTGATGGCTTTGGCGGTTTCAAGCACGCGGGCCACATCGGCCGCCGTGACTTCCTTGTCCTTCACGGCCACCATGCCGCTCGAATTGATGCCGCGGATATGGCTGCCCGTGATCCCTGTGTAGACCCGTGTGATCTTGCAGTCGGCCATCAGTTCGGCCTCGCGCAGGGCCTGCTGGATGCTCTGCACAGTGGCGTCGATGTTGACGACCACGCCGCGCTTGAGGCCATTGCTCGGGGCGATGCCCAGCCCGGCGAGCTTGAGCTCGCCGCCGGGCAGTATTTCTGCCACCACCGCCATGACCTTGGCGGTTCCGATGTCCAGTCCGATGACCAGGTCTTTGTACTCTTTTGCCATAGTTGCACCCGTATGTGTTGCCTGTCTGCTATTTCTTCTGTCCGTCGGCACCCGTGGTCGTCACGCCTCGCAGGCGCAGCGCGTAGCCATCGACGTGCCGCAGGTCTGCGGACTCGATCGAATCGATCTGCCGCCCATACTTCGAGGTCACCTGCGTCACGGTTCGCAGGAAACGCTCCGTTCGGCCCGCCACTTCCTCTGCGGTGCCGCGCCCGAGCTCCAGCATCGCGCCCGTGTCCAGCAGCACCCGCCAGCCGCCCCGGCCCGACAGCGCCAGTTCGTCCGGCGCCGCGTCCAGGGATGCAAAAAGGGGCTTGATCGCCTCGAAAGTACGCAGCACGGCCGCTGCCTGCCCCTCGGGGCCCATGAGTCTGGGTAGATCGTCCGTCTCGACCTCGCCGATATTGGCTTCGAAGACTTCGCCCATGTGGTTGACCAGGCGCGACTCACCCTCCGGGCCCCAGTAGGCCACCGGCTTGTGCTCTTCGAGCACCACGCGCAGCCGGTCTGGAAACTCGCGCCGCACCACGGCGCGCCGCACCCAAGGCACAGCTTCGAAGGCGGCGCGCGCCTGCGCCAGGTCGAGCGTGAAGAAATTGCCGGTCAGGCGCGGCGCGACATTGGCGCGCAGGGTGACCGCGTTGTTGTGCTGCATATCGCCAAGCACCGTGATGCGGCGGATGTCGAACACGGGATTGCGTGCGCACCAGGCCACGGCCGCGATGATCGACAGAGCGCAGAGTACCAACACCAGGATCATGGTGGTGAGATTCATGAGCCGGATGTCGATCGGCGCGGGCAGGCTGTCGCTCATTGGTCCACGCCTCCTGCTGCACAGGTGGCATCGAGCGCCGCGGCGGCCAGAAGCTGCACGCAAAGGTCTTCATAGCTGATGCCCGCCGCCTTGGCCGAGATCGGCACCAGAGAATGTCCGGTCATGCCGGGCGATGTGTTCATCTCCAGCAGATAGGGTTTGCGGTCGCTCGCGCGCACCATCAGATCAGCGCGGCCCCAGCCACGGCATCCCAGCGTGCGGTAGGCGGCCAGCACGATGCGCTGGATCTCCCGCTCCTCCTGCAGCGCAAGTCCGCTCGGGCATAGGTAGCGCACGGTGTCGGTGAAGTATTTGTTCTGGTAGTCGTAGGCGCCCTCGGGGGCGACGATGCGCACCACGGGCAACGCGCGTGCCGAGGCACCTTCGCCCAGCACAGGGCAGGTCACTTCCTCGCCGTCGATGAATTCCTCGCACAGCACATCCGGGTCGTACTGCGAGGACAGGCGCACCGCGTCCTGCATCTGCGCATGGCCTGAAACCTTGGTCACGCCAATGGACGAGCCGCCGCGCGGCGGCTTGACAATCAGCGGCAGGCCCAGCGTGTCCGGTACGGACATCACCTCGGCCTGGGTGCGCTGCTGCGGCGACAGCCAGACATGGCGGGGCGTGGGCAAACCTTCGGCGAGCCAGATGCGCTTGGTCATCATCTTGTCCATGGCCAGAGCCGACGCCAGCACGCCCGAGCCGGTGTAGGGAATGCCCAGCAGTTCGAGCGCGCCTTGTACCGTGCCATCTTCGCCATGGCGGCCGTGCAAGGCCACGAAGCAGCGGGCAAAGCCGTCTGTCTTGAGTTCGTCGAGACCGCGCTGCGCGGGATCGAAGGCGTGGGCGTCCACGCCCCGAGAGCGCAGGGCCTGCAGCACGCCGGCGCCCGACATCAGAGAGACTTCGCGCTCCTCCGATGTGCCGCCCATGAGCACCGCCACCTTGCCGAAGTTCATGCCCATCGCACTCATTGCCGTGAATCTCCTTGTGTCATTTCCACCACCTTGGCCGGCACGGCGCCGATCGAGCCCGCGCCCATGCAGACCACGACGTCGCCGGAACGCGCGTTGTCGACAATGGCCTGCGGCATGCCAGCGATGTCGTCGACAAACACCGGCTCGACCTTGCCCGCCACGCGCAGCGCACGCGCCAACGCGCGGCCGTCGGCTGCAACGATGGGTGTTTCGCCAGCGGCATAGACCTCCGCCAGCAACACGGCATCGACATTGCCGATGACTTTGATGAAGTCGTCGAAACAATCGCGTGTGCGGGTATAGCGGTGCGGCTGGAAGGCCAGCACCAGGCGACGCCCCGGGTAGGCGCCGCGCGCCGCAGCCAGCGTCGCGGCCATTTCGACGGGATGGTGTCCGTAGTCCTCGATCAGGGTGAAGCTGCCGGCGCTTTTTCCGGCTTGGCCCAAGGGCAGGTCGCCGTAGCCCTGGAAGCGGCGGCCCACGCCCTTGAACTCGGCCAGCGCCTTTTGCACCGCCGCATCGTCGATGCCCAGTTCCACCGCCACGGCGATCACCGACAGGGCGTTGAGCACATTGTGTTCACCCACCAGATTGAGCACCACAGGCAGGTCGGGCAGGGTCACGCCGTTGCGCCGCTGCGCGACAAAGTGCATCTGCGTGCCCACCGCGCGCACATCGACGGCGCGCACCTGCGCGTCTTCGCTGAAGCCGTAACTCGTGACCGGACAGGAAACCTGCGAGACGATGTCGCGCACGGCCGGGTCGTCCACGCACAGGATGGCCACGCCATAGAAGGGCATGCGGTGCAGAAAATCGACGAAAGCGGCCTTGAGCCGGTTGAAGTCGTGGCCGTAGGTCTCCATGTGGTCGGCGTCGATGTTGGTGACAACCGCCATCACCGGCAGCAGATTGAGGAAGGAGGCATCGGACTCGTCGGCCTCGACCACGATGTAGTCGCCGCTGCCCAGCTTGGCGTTGGCGCCGGCGCTGTTGAGCCGCCCGCCGATCACAAAGGTCGGGTCCAGTCCGGCCTCGGCCAGCACGCTGGCCACCAGGCTGGTGGTCGTGGTCTTGCCATGGGTGCCCGCAATGGCGATGCCCTGCTTCAGGCGCATCAGCTCGGCCAGCATGAGCGCACGGGGCACCACGGGAATGCGCCTGGCGCGCGCCGCCACCACTTCCGGATTGTCCGGCTGCACCGCCGTGGACGTGACGACAGCGTCCGCATCGGCGATGTGCTCGGGCGCATGGCCCACATAGGTGCGTATGCCCAGGCGGCCCAGCCGCGCGAGCGTCGCGCTGTCGGACAGGTCGGAGCCGGAGATCTGGTAGCCCAGATTGTGCAGGACCTCGGCGATGCCGGACATGCCCGCGCCGCCAATGCCGATGAAATGAATGCGCTTGATTGCGTGCTTCATGGCGCCAGTTCCTCGCATGCCGCCACGATGTCCGTCGTGGCTTCGGTCTTGCGCAGGGCCCGGGCCCGCAGGGCGCACTGCAGCAAGGCCGCGCGGTCCATGCCGGCGAGCAGTGCAGCCAGGGACTCGGGACTCAGGTCTTTTTGCTGCACCATCCAGCCACCGCCTTCCTTGACCAGGAATTCGGCGTTGCGGGTCTGGTGGTCGTCCACTGCGTACGGAAAAGGCACGAACAGCGCGGCCGCGCCGATGGCGGCGATCTCGGTCACGGTGCTCGCGCCGGCACGGCACACGATCAGGTCGGCCTGCGCAAAGGCTGCCGCCGTATCGTCAATGAAGGGCGTGAGCTCGGCCGCAACGCCGGCGGCCGCATAGTTGGCGCGCAATTCCTCGATCTGCCTGGCGCCGCTTTGGTGAATGACCCGTGGGCGTTGCGCCTCGGGCAGGTGCGCAAGCGCCTGCGGCACGATGTCGTTGAGCGCCTTGGCGCCCAGGCTGCCGCCGACGACCAGCAAGCGCAGCGGGCCGGTACGGCCTTCGAAGCGCTCGGCAGGGCCTTGCTGCTGCAGGAACGCCGCACGCAAGGGGTTGCCCACCCAGCGCGCACGCCGCAGCACATCGGGGAACGCGGTGAAGACCCGGTCGGCTACGCCAGCCAGCACCTTGTTGACCATGCCGGCCACAGAGTTCTGTTCGTGCAGCACCAGCGGGCGGCCCAGCAGCACGCTCATCAGTCCGCCCGGAAACGCGATGTAGCCGCCCAGCCCCAGAACCACATCGGGTCTGACGCGTCGCACCACGGCAATGCTCTGCGCAAACGCACGCAGCAGTCGCCACGGCAGCACCAGCAGTGCAAGCGGCCCCTTGCCTCGCACGCCAGAAAAATCGATGGCCTCGAAGGCAAAGCCACGAGGCGGAACGAGTTCGCTTTCCATGCTGCGCGGGCCGCCCAGCCAGTGCACGCGCCAGCCGCGTTCACGCAGAGCCTCGGCCACGGCCAGCCCCGGAAAGATGTGGCCGCCCGTGCCGCCCGCCATGACCAGAGCGCACTTCATGGCCGGCCTCCGCGCATCATCTGACGGTTCTCGTAGTCGATGCGCAGCACCACGGCCAGCGCGATCAGGTTCATGAGCATGGCCGAGCCGCCATAGCTCATCAGCGGCAGAGTCAGCCCTTTGGTCGGCAAGGCGCCGAGGTTCACGCCCATGTTGATGAACACCTGAAAGCCGATCCAGATGCCCACACCTTGCGCCACCAGCCCGGCGAACACGCGCTCCAGCGCAATCGCCTGGCGTCCAATGTGGATGATGCGGCGTGTGAGCCAGAAGAACAGCACGATCAGGCTCAGCACGCCCAGCAGTCCGAATTCCTCGCCGATCACGGCCAGCAGAAAATCGGTGTGCGCTTCGGGCAGCCAGTGAAGCTTCTCGACGCTGCCGCCCAGCCCCACGCCAAAGATCTCGCCGCGACCGATGGCTATCAGAGAATGCGAGAGCTGGTAGCCCTTGCCGATGGCATGCTCCTCGCTCCAGGGATCAAGGTAGGCAAAGATACGCTGGCGCCGCCACTCGCTCAGGGCCACCATCAACGAGAAGGCCACGATCATGACGAAGGCAATCAGGAAGAACATGCGCGCATTGACCCCGCCCAGGAACAGAATGCCCATGGCAATGACGGCGATCACCATGAAGGCGCCCATGTCGGGCTCGGCCAGCAGCAGCACGCCCACCAGCCCCACGGCCACGGCCATGGGCGCGACGGCGCGGAAGAAGCGCTCTTTGACTTCCATCTTGCGCACCATGTAGTCGGCGGCATAAATCAGCACCGCGAACTTGGCCAGCTCCGAAGGCTGGAAGTTCATGAAGCCGAGAGAGATCCATCGGCGTGCGCCGTTGACACCCTTGCCCACATGCGGAATCAGCACCGCCGCCAGCAACACCAAAGAGACAATGAACAGCCAGGGCGCGAGCCGCTCCCAGGTTGCCACCGGAATCTGGAAGGCGATCAGTCCACCGATCAGGGCAATGCACATGAACAGCAGATGGCGGAACAGGAAATGGGTGTGCGTGTAGCGCGCGAATTTCGGGCTGTCGGGCAGCGCGATCGACGCGGAATACACCATCACCAGGCCCCAGGCCAGCAACGCCACCACCACCCACAGCAGCGCAGGGTCGAAGCTGGACACACGCGCCGGCCTGGTACTGGTGCGCGAGAAATCCGGCCTCGCCAGATTGCGCGAAAGCCCGTTGAACACGCCGCCCAGGCGCTGCATCAGCGCGCTCATGCCGGGCTCCCTGCGGCCATGCCCGCAGCCTCGGCTTGCGCCTGCACAGCGGCACAGAACACACGGCCGCGGTGCGGATAGTTGTCGAACATATCGAAGCTGGCGCAAGCCGGCGACATCAGCACGGCGTCGCCACTGCGGGCCTGCTGCGCCGCCAGCGAAACTGCCTCTTCCATCGATGCGGCATCGAACAGGGGCACGCCGCTTGGCTCGATGGCGGCGCGAATGATCGCAGCGTCGCGCCCTATCAGCACCACCGCGCGCGCATGGCGCGCCAGCGGCGCGGCCAGCGGGGAGAAGTCCTGTCCCTTGCCTTCGCCACCGAGGATGGCAACAATGCGTCGCTCCGCGCCCAGGCCTTGCAACGCGGCCACGGTTGCGCCGACATTGGTGCCCTTGCTGTCGTCGAAGTACTCGACCTCGGCGACCACGCCCACGGATTCCACGCGGTGCGGCTCGCCCCGGTATTCGCGCAGGCCGTAGAGCATGGGACCGAGCGGACAGCCGGCCGCCGTGGCCAGCGCCAGCGCCGACAGGGCGTTCACGGCGTTGTGGCGGCCGCGGATGCGCAATGCTTCGGCCGGCATCAATCGCTGGATATGAATTTCCTCGACGTCGTCACGCCGGCGCTTGCGGGTTTCGTCAGCTTCCAGCGCGCGGACCAGCCAGGCCATGCCGTTGACGACTTCGACACCAAAGTCGCCCGGGCGCTGCGGCATGTCGCCGCCAAAGGTCACGCGCTCGCGCTGCACCCGGTTCTTGCTGCGCGCCTCCTTGCCCTGCGCCACTGGTGGCGCCAGACGCTCGGGCATGGACATCACCAGCGGGTCCTCGCGGTTGAGCAACATCGCAGCATGCCGGCCGAACACATGGGACTTGGCTTCGACGTAGGCAGGCATGCTGCCATGCCAGTCGAGGTGATCCTGCGTGATGTTGAGCAGCGCTGCCGCATTCGGCTCGAAGTCGCCGGCAAACTCCAGCTGAAAGCTAGACAGCTCCAGCACCCAGACTTGCGGCAAGTCCCCGGCATCGAGTTTTCCGGACAGCGTGTCCAGCAGGGTCGGCCCGATATTGCCCGCCACCGCAACCGTACGGCCGGCACGCTCGATCAGTTGCCCGGTCAGCGCAGCGACTGTGGTCTTGCCGTTGGTGCCGGTCACGGCCAGCACGACGGGTGCATAAGCCTGGGTCTCGCGCAGGTCGGCCAGCGCCTGTGCAAACAGGCCCAGTTCTCCGCCGCACCACAGTCCGCGCGCAGCCGCGGCTTCCATCACCACCGCAGTGTCTGCTGGCGCCAGACCCGGACTCTTGAATACGGCGCGCACGTCGTCGGCTTCGACCAGCGAGGCATCGAAGGCGCCGGCGACGAAGCGCGCATCCGGCAATTCGCTGCGCAGAGCCTGCAGCTGTGGTGGCGTCTCGCGCGTGTCGGCCACGGTGACGCGCGCGCCCTGACGCACGCACCAGCGCACCATCGCCAGGCCCGAATGGCCCAGGCCCAGGATCAGCACATGTTGGTCTTTCAGCGCGTCCAAATTCCTACCTCAGCTTCAAGGTGGACAACCCCACCAGACACAGCAGCATGGTGATGATCCAGAAGCGCACAACAACCTGCGTTTCCTTCCAGCCGCTTTTCTCGAAATGGTGGTGCAGCGGCGACTTCTTCTGGATGCGCCGGCCTTCGCCGTAGCGGCGATTGGTGTACTTGAACCAGGCGACCTG
>JAURZS010000069.1 GCA_030653255.1 Burkholderiaceae bacterium
GGCCAGCCCTGCGAGCTCACCTCCTACCAGTTCGACCTGCTCATTGCGCTGGCCGAGCGCGCCGGCCGGGTGCTCACGCGCGACCAGATCATGGAGGCGGTGCGCGGCCGCGAGCTCGAAGCCTTTGACCGCTCCATCGACGTCCACATGGGCCGCATCCGCGCGGCCATCGAGGTCGACGCCAAGAACCCCAAGCGCATCCTGACCGTGCGCGGCGTGGGCTACGTCTTTGCCAAGCAGCAGGACTGATGTCGTGGCGATCGACATCAGGCTGCCCCTGTACCTGCGCATCTGGCTGGCCGTCGTGCTGGCGGTGGCGGTGCTCACCCTGATCTTCGGCTGGCTCTGGCGCCTGACCGACACGCAGGACCCGCCGCGCGAAGTGGTGGTGCGCAACGAAGCCGGCGTGGTGGTGGGCGTGGCGCCGCTGCGGCCAGTGCGCATTCCGGGCCAGGGCGCCGAGTTCGAGGTCCAGATGACGGATGGCTCCACCCTCTTCGTGCAGATTCCGCCGCGCCGGCGCCCGCCCAGCGCCCAGCCCCCGTCGCGGCCCTGGTTCCGGGGCAATGCCGGACTGCTGTGGATGCTGGGCATCGTGGCCCTGGCCGTGGCCGTCAGCACCTACCCCATCGTGCGGCGCCTCACGCAGCGCCTGGAGAACCTGCGCCGCGGCGTCGAGCGCTGGGGCGAGGGCGACCTGAGCGCCCGCGTCGAAGTCTCGGGCTCCGACGAAGTCGCTTTTCTGGCGCGGCGCTTCAACCACGCGGCCGAGCGCGTGCAGACCCTGATCAACTCCCACAAGTCGCTGCTGGCCAATGCCTCTCACGAACTGCGCTCACCACTCACACGCATCCGCATGGGCCTGGAACTCATGGGCCCTGCGTCGTCCAACGGCTTTCGCAACGAGATCTCGCGCAACATCGCGGAGCTTGACCAGCTGATCGACGAGATCCTGCTGGCCAGCCGGCTCGACGCCCGCGAGGCCGACGTCGGCACCATTGAGCCGGTCGACCTCACCGGCCTGGCGGCCGAAGAATGCGCCCACGGTGGCGCCGAACTCGATGCCGGCGACGGCAGCCATTCCGTCATGGTCAGCGGTGTGGCCAAGTTGTTGCGCCGCGTGATCCGCAACCTGCTGGAAAACGCCCGCCGCTACGGCAACGGCGAGATCCGCGTCGTGCTGCGCCGCGAAGGCCAGCGCGCCGTGCTGCGCGTCTACGACCACGGCCCTGGCGTGCCGGCCGAACACCGCGAACGCATCTTCGAGCCCTTCTACCGACTGCCCGGCGCCAGCGAGCGCGAAGGCGGCGTCGGTCTGGGACTGGCCCTGGTCAAGTCCATCGTCCAGCGGCATGGCGGCACTGTGCGCTGCGAAGATGGCCCGGATGGTGGCGCCTGCTTCGTGGTCGAACTTCCGGCCCTGATTTTGTAGTTTGCAGTAAAAAGCACCCCTCCTTCAGCGTGAGATCGCCTGTTTCACAGGACTTGCAGGGCCACCTTGGCAGACTATTTGCGCAGCCTGTTGGGGTGGTTTTTTTCTTTTTGTATGGGTGCTATGCCTGCTCGCGCACCACAAGCCCCATCAAATCTGGAAACAATCTTTCAGTTCGAGCCTGTCTTCCGCTGAAATCCCCAATGCCCTGGCCTTTGCCTCCCAGGTTGCGAGAATTCTTTTAGTTGCTTTGGACTCGACAATGAGCGGATCGACGGTAAGCAATGTGCAGTCAATGCCCCGGTCTATCAGGTAAGTCGATTCGTCGTGCTCGGACTTTCCCAGTAGCGCCATGGCGGATGTAAAGAAGCGGCGACGGCCTGCGTGCCGGTCGAACCGCAAGGTCATAAAGGTGTGGTGTCCGTGGCCGATGCGCTCAAGGTGGGCGGGAGATACGTTCAACCCGAAGTCGGTCGCCATTTGATGCAGCAGCATTTCCCGCTGGGCCCAGTCGTGGTCGTCGTCTGCGCCGGGGAACTTGGCAATCCACAGCCGCCCCTCACCGTCTTGCACATTGGCTTTTGGCCGCGCGCCCCCCAGGGACGCTCCAGGGGCAACGAGCACTCTGAGCCATTGCTCCAGCAAGCTCAAGTCCTCGACCTTTTTGCGGGTGAGCTCCATGGCAACGGCCTGCAGTTCCCCGAGCCGCGTGAGGGCCGGCGCGGCCAGGGCCTGGTTGGCCAGGCAGGTGCCCTCCCTAAAAACCGGCGGTGGGCCTTTTTTGAGATTTCGCTCCGACTGAAGCGGGCTGAACCGAAGCGCACCCATGCGCGTGATGTCCTGCACGCCAAGGAAAAAGTCCCAGAGCGTCAGGGTCCGATGCGTTCGGTTCTGTTGCCTGGCCTCGACCAGCTCCCGCCGTTTCATCAAGGTCTGGCCCCACCGGTCAGGGCAACTGTCCAGGAAGACCCCGAAGTTCGAGTCCTGCGGATAAAAGTTGCCGTCCGACAGCTGAAGCTCGGGGTCCAGGGAAAAGGCTTGCGGATGCGCCAGCCAGGCGGCCGCGTACTCGAAGCGCACGGCTTTGCCCTCCCGATGCAGCCGGCCCATGTGGGTGAGCGGCCCGACCAGGACATCATCAAGCCAGACTTCCAGCCCGTCAGGTGGCAGCAGTGCAGCCGCCGCGTCCTTCACGACAGCCGGCCTGGCAGCGGGGCGGCTCATGCATTCTCCTGGCGCCCATTGGGTCTGCCGTCCAGGGTCTCGTCGGGATTCGCTTTGGCCTTCCTGGTTTTGGGTGCGCGGCGAGGCGTGGTCAACTCCGCGTCCTGCAGGCGGCGGCCCACCGGATCGGAGGCTGCCAGCAATCCGAGGTCCTTGTCCAGCCCCAGCACCGCCATCACGCGCAGGTAAGTACCCATCGTGACGGCGGGCTCACCTTGTTCGACCTTGGTCAAGGTCGGTCTGGAAAGGTCCGCGCGCTTGGCCACCAGACTTGCCGGAAAGCGGCGACGAAGCCGTGCTTCCCGCAGGCGTTCACCAAGCTCACGCAGTTGTTTGACTTGGTTCGGGAAAAGGAGAGGCGCTTTTGATGGCATAAAGATAAGCATTATGCTCAAAAGTGCATATTTTTGTCAAAAACAGTTTGATTTAATTTCACCAAGCCTCAGCAAGGTGATTTACCTTAATGATAACCATCATTGTCAATATAGTATATTTTTGACAAAAATGATTTCTCTTATAGAGCACCCAAGTAGATGCCATCAAGTGGCCCAGCCGCAGACTTCGACTCAACCGCTCAGCTCCCAAGCGCCGCCCGCACCCGCTGCGCCGAGACATCCACCAGACAGCGCGTATGCCCCAGCGGGCATTCGCGCTCGAAGCAGGGCGCGCAGTCGAGCGGCGGCTGGTACTGGGCATCGTCCTTGAGCCAGATCACCCGGGCCTGCGCATTGAGCGGCGGCGTGTGCCGCGGGCTCGACGAGCCAAAGATCGCCACCTGGCGCACGCCCAGCGCCGCGGCCACATGCATCAGACCCGAATCGTTGCTGACCATGGCCGCCGCCCCGGCGATCAGGCACAAGGCCTGGTCCAGTGTGGTCTTGCCCGACAGGTCCAGGCAGCGTCCCGGCGCGGCCTGCCCGATCTCGGCGCACAGGGCCGACTCCTTGGCCGACCCCAGCAGCACGACCTGCGCAGCAGGCATGCCGGGCAGCTCACGCGCGAGTTCGGCAAAGTGTGAAGTCGGCCAGCGTTTGGCCGGGCCGTATTCAGCACCGGGCGCGAACACCACATAGCCGCCACGCTGCAGGCCTTGCGCGCCCAGCGCGGCGTCGATCTGCGCCGCCTCGACGCGCAGCGCGGGCTGGTCCTGCTCGACGCCGGGCTCGCCGCTGAGGGCCGAATAAAAAGCCACCATGGGGGGCCGCGCACCCTTGCCCGGATTCTTCAGCCGGTGCGTGAGCAGGCCGATGCGTGCTTCACCCAGATAACCGATGCGCCTGGGAATGCTGGCCAGAAACGGCAGCAGCGCACTCTTGAGCGAATTGGGTAGCACATAGGCGGCGTCGAAGCGGCCCTGCATCTGCCGGGCCAGCGCGCGCCGCGCCGCAAACTGAAGACCGCCATGGCGAAAAGGCAGCTCGATGACCTCGGCGACCTGCGGCATGGCCCGGTACACCGGCGCCACCCAGGGCAGGGCGCCCACGCTCAGCCGCTCGCCACGCGCATGCAGGCGGCGCATCAGCGGCTCGGTCATCACCGCGTCGCCGATCCATTGCGGAGCGACGACCAGCGATCTAGTGACCGTGGCCGAAGTGTTCCCCATCCTTGAGCCGGTACACGGTGCCGCAGTAAGGGCACTTGGCCTGGCCGGTATGGGCCACGTCGAGGTAGACCTTGGGGTGGGTGTTCCAGACCGTCATGTGCGCCTTGGGGCTGGGGCAGAACACCCCGCCTTGCGGGTTGAGGTCGCGCGCCAGGAGTTCGACAGGCAGGGACGCGGTGCTCATGCTCAGACCTTGGCCAGCCAGGAGGCGTACTTGGGATTGCGGCCGTTGACGATGTCAAAGAACGCGGACTGGATTTTCTCGGTGATCGGCCCGCGCGCGCCGTTGCCCAGCGTGATGCGGTCGAGTTCGCGGATCGGCGTGATCTCGGCGGCCGTGCCCGAGAAGAAGGCCTCGTCCGAGATGTAGACCTCGTCGCGCGTGATGCGCTTTTGCACGAGCTCCAGGCCCAGGTCCTTGCAGATCGCGAGCACCGTGTTGCGGGTGATGCCGTTGAGCGCGCCGGCCGACAGGTCAGGCGTGTAGACCACGCCGTCCTTGATCACGAAGACGTTTTCGCCCGAGCCTTCGCTGACAAAGCCGTTCACGTCGAGCAGCAAGGCCTCGTCGTAGCCGTCGTCCAGCGCCTCCATGTTGGCAAGGATGGAGTTGGAATAATTGCTGACGGCCTTGGCCTGTGTCATGGTGATGTTGACATGGTGGCGTGTGTAGCTCGACGTCTTGACGCGGATGCCGCGCGTCATGCCATCCTCGCCGAGGTAGGCACCCCAGGGCCAGGCGGCCACCATCACATGGATCTGGTTGCCCTTGGGGCTCACACCCAGCTTTTGCGAACCGATCCAGGTCAGCGGACGGATGTAGCAGCTCTCGAGCTTGTTCTCGCGCACCACATCTTTTTGCGCCTGCATCACTTCCTCGAAACTCATTGGAATCTGCATGCGCAGGATCTTCGCGCTGTTGAACAGGCGCCGCGTGTGGTCTTCCAGGCGGAAGATGGCCGTGCCCTGCGCCGTCTTGTAGGCGCGCACGCCCTCAAAGGCGCCGCAGCCGTAATGCAGGGTGTGGGTCAGGACGTGGATCTTGGCATCGCGCCATTCGACCATGCGGCCATCCATCCAGATCTTGCCGTCGCGATCGTCCATCGAGGGTAATACCGAACTCATGCTGTGCGTCCTTTGCGGATTGATTCTGACAAGCCGTCGATTTTACGGCGCGGGGGGAACGGGCTGCGGCGGCTCCTGGGAGGGCGTTGCGGCAGGGGCCTCGGCGGGTGCGCTCGGGCGCACCAGTTCCCACTTGACCAGCTTGCCATTGAGGAACTCGCAGGTGACGTAAGAGTCGCTGCCGTCGGTCCAGCGGTAGATCTCGGGCTGCGCATCCTTGGGCGACAGCTGCAGCCCCAGGGCGCGCACCATCGCGATCACATGCATCAGCGTAAAGCCCGGCTTGAGCTTGGCATTGAGCATGACCGCGCTGCCCACATAGCCGATCGGCCGATCGGAGGCGCGCTTGAGCACGTTCATCAGACGCGTGAAGTGCAGCAGCACCCACATGAGGATGCCGCCGCTGACCACGGCAATGCCGGCCCAGCCGTAGGCGGTGTAAGAGCCGCCGATCAGCAATATGCCGAAGATCAGGGTCAGGATTTTCTGGAATTTCATGGGCGCTATTCTCGCAGCGTGCCGAAAGCCCCTGAACGTGGGGAGTACGTAGCCCCTTCAGCCCAGGCTGCGGACCAGCTCGATCGCCTCTTCGACACGCTCCACAGCGTGAATCTCCAGCCCCTCGATCGGCTTGCGCGGCGCATTGGCCTTGGGCACCACGGCGACGCTGAAGCCGAGCTTGGCCGCCTCGCGCAGCCGCTCCTGGCCGCGCGGCGCCGGCCGCACCTCGCCGGCCAGGCCGACCTCGCCAAAGGCGATGAAGCCCTTGGGCAAGGGCTTGCCACGCAAACTGGAAGTGATCGCCAACATCACCGCCAGATCAGCAGCAGGCTCGCTGATGCGAACACCGCCCACGGCGTTGACGAAGACATCCTGGTCCATGCAGGCAATGCCGGCGTGGCGGTGCAGCACGGCCAGCAACATGGCCAGGCGGTCGCGATCCAGGCCCACGCTGAGCCGGCGCGGGCTCGGGCCGCCACTGTCCACCAGGGCCTGGATCTCCACCAGCAGCGGGCGCGAGCCTTCCAGCGTGACCAGCACGCAGGCGCCGGGCACCGGCTCGGCATGCTGGCTCAGGAAAATGGCGCTGGGATTGCTCACGCCCTTCATGCCGCGCTCTGTCATGGCAAAGACGCCGATCTCGTTGACCGCGCCGAAACGGTTCTTGATCGCCCGTATCAGGCGGAAACTCGAATGCGTGTCGCCCTCGAAATACAAGACCGTGTCCACCATGTGTTCGAGCACGCGCGGGCCGGCCAGCGCGCCCTCCTTGGTCACATGGCCGACCAGCACGATGCTCACGCCGCCGGCCTTGGCCGCGCGCGTGAGGTGGGCCGCGCACTCGCGCACCTGCGCCACAGAACCCGGCGCGGAGGTGAGCTGCTCGGAATACACAGTCTGGATCGAATCGATGACCGCCACCGCCGGACGCACCGTCTGCAAGGCGGACAGGATTTTCTCGAGCTGGATCTCGGCCAGCACCTGGACCTGACTGCCGTCGAGCCCCAGGCGGCGCGAGCGCAGGGCGATCTGCGCACCGGACTCCTCGCCCGTGACGTACAGCGTGCTCTGGCCGCTGCGCTGCAGCGCGTCCAGGGCCTGCAGCAACAGCGTGGACTTGCCCACGCCCGGGTCGCCGCCGATCAGCACCACGCCGCCTTCGACAATGCCGCCGCCCAGCACGCGGTCGAGCTCGTCCAGGCCGGTGGGGGTGTAGGCCATGGCGGTGGCCTCGATCTCGGACAGCGGCTGCACCGGCGTGCTGCGTGCCAGCCCGGCAAAGCGGTTGCGCGCCGGCGCGGCGCTGGGCGCGACCGACTCGACCAGGGTGTTCCAGGCCTCGCAGTGCGGGCACTTGCCGCTCCACTTGGGGCTGGTGCCGCCGCATTCGGTGCAGCTGTAGACGGTTTTTTCTTTGGCCATGCAGGCAGTGTAGGCGCGCTCGCGGACAATAGCGCCATGCCCGCCACCGACAGCCGCATCCACAAGGTCTGCATCTATGGCGCCGGCGCCATCGGCTGCTGGCTGGGCGCGGGCCTGGCGGGAGCCGGCTGCGCAGTCAGCGTGGTCGCGCGCGGCGCCACACTGGCTGCGCTGCGCGAGCACGGCATCCGCGTGGCCGACCAGCACGGCGAGCAGGCCCGGACCGTGCGCTGCAGCGACGACCCCGCGCAACTCGGCGTGCAGGATCTGGTCGTGATCGCCGTCAAGGCGCCTTCCCTGCGCGAGGTGGCGCGCCGCATCGCGCCGCTGACCGGCCCTGACACCATCGTGCTGACCGCGATGAACGGCGTGTGCTGGTGGTTCTTCGACGGCTTCGGCGGCCGTTTCGAAGGCACCCGGCTGCGCGCCGTCGACCCGGATGGCAGCATCGCCGCGCGCCATGTCATCGGCTGCGTCGTGCACGCGAGTTGCGCGCTGCAGGGGCCTGGGCGGGTGCGCCACCATTTCGGCAATGAACTCATCATCGGCGAGCCCTCGGGCGCCTCCACCGTGCGTCTGCGCGATCTGGCCGCGCTGCTCACGCGCGCCGGATGGCACACCGAAATGTCGACGCAGATCCAGCGCGACACCTGGTTCAAGCTGTGGGGCAACATGACCGTCAACCCGGTCAGCGCCCTCACCGGCGCGACCACCGACCTGATCATGGACGACGAACTCGTGCGCGGCTTCGTCTCCAGCGTCATGCTGGAGGCGCGGGAGATCGGCGCGCGCATTGGCATCCCCATCGACCAGCAACCCGACGACCGCCACGCCGTCACGCTGAAGCTGGGCGCCTTCAAGACCTCCATGCTGCAAGACGTCGAGGCCGCCCGCCCGGTGGAGATCGACGCGCTGGTCACTGTGGTCAAGGAGCTGGGGGGGCTGACCGGCGTGCCCACGCCGTTTACCGACGCCTTGCTGGGCCTGTCGCGCCTGCACGCGCGCGTGCGGGGGCTGTATTGAAGGCGCCACGCATCAGTGTCGCGGCCTTTCTCACGCTGCTGGCTGTGGCCTTCATCATGGGCGCCAACCATGTGCTGGCCCGCCAGGCCTTCAATGACGGCGTGAGCGTGGCCACCGCGCTGAGCGCGCGCAGCGGCGCCACGGCCCTGGTCGTCGCCGTGCTGCTGCTGATACAGCGCGTGCCGGTGCGCCTGAATGCGCGGCAGCGCCGCATCATGCCCGTCATCGGCCTGCTGTTCGGCATCCAGGGCCTGGGACTCTATGCCGCCGTCGCCCGCCTGCCAGTGGCGCTGGCCCTGCTGGCCTTCAACACCTTCCCGCTGTGGATCGCCTTCTGGAGCTGGGCGCTCTACCGGCGCCGGCCGGAGCGCGCGGTGATCATCGCGATGCCCTTTTTGCTGCTGGGCCTGACGCTGGCACTCGACGTGCTGGGCGCGAGCTCGGGACTGGGCGCGGCCGGCCAGTGGTCGCGCATCGGCGCGGGCGTCGGCTTCGCGATGCTGGCCTCCTCGGTGTTCGGCGCCGGCCTGGTGCTCACACAGCACGAGATGGCCGATCTCGACGGCCGGGTGCGCACGGTGCTGACCATGGGCCTGGTGGCGCTCATCGCCCTGGGCGCCGTCGCGCTGCAAGGCGGCTTTCAGCTGCCCCGATCGGACGCCGGCTGGTGGGGCCTGGGCCTGCTGACCCTGTGCTACGGGATCGGCATCAGCGTGCTGCTGACCCTGCTGCCGCGCCTGGGCGTGGCCGGCAGCTCGCCCATTCTCAACATCGAGCCGGTGTTCGCGCTGGTGCTGGCCTGGCTGCTGCTCGGCCAGTCGATATCACCGATCCAGATCGCCGGCTGCCTGCTGGTGGTGGGCGCGGTGATGGCGCTGGGGCTGCGCAAATCCTGAGCCGCGGCGGCCACAGTCCCGGGCTCAGTCGGCCACCACGACCGGCACGCGCGGCGCCAGCGCGCACATCAACTCATAGCCCACGGTGCCGCCGGCACGCGCCACGTCGTCGATGGGCAATTGCGCGCCATGGGCCGAACGCCCCCACAGCGTGACCTCGCTGCCCATGCCGGCCTGCGGCATGGGCGTGAGGTCGACCACGATCATGTCCATGCTGACCCGCCCCAGCGAGCGCGTACGCAGCCCGTCGACCAGCACCGGCGTGCCGGTGGGGCAATGGCGGGGGTAGCCGTCGGCATAGCCGCAGGCGACCACGCCCACGCGCAGGGGCTGCTCGGCCACAAAGCTGGATCCGTAGCCCACGGTGTCGCCGGGCAGCAGCGTCTGCACCCCGATGATGCGCGAATTCAGGCTCATGGTCGGGCGCAGGTCCCAGTGTGCGGCCTCATGCTCGGGGTAGTCGGGCGCGCTGCCGTAGATCGCGATGCCCGGTCGCACCCAGTCTGCGCGCACCGCGGCATCGGCACCATGGCGCAGCACTGCGGCGCTGTTGCCCAGTGTGCGCTCGCCGGGCAGGTCCCAGGCCACGGACTCGAACACCCGCACCTGGGCGCTCAGGCCCTTGGGGCCGTCGGCATCGCTGAAATGCGTGATCAGTGAAATTTCCTCGACCTGCGGCAGCGCATTGAGCCGCGTCCAGGCGGCGCGGAAGTGTGCGGGCGCAAAGCCCAGGCGGTTCATGCCGGAGTTGAGCTTCAGGAATACCCTGTGGCCACTCTGGGTCTTGTGGGCGGCGAGCATGTCGATCTGCTCGCTGCAATGCACTGTGTGCCACAGATCGAGCCGCGAGCACAGCTCCAGGTCCCGCTGCTCGAACACCCCTTCAAGCAACAGCACCGGCCCGCGCCAGCCAAGCTCGCGCACGCGCCGGGCCTCGTCGAGGTCCAGCAAGGCAAAACCGTCTGCGCCGCGCAAGCTGTCGAACACCCGCTCAATGCCGTGACCGTAGGCGTTGGCCTTGACCACCGCCCAGACGCGCGCATCTGGCGCCGCCTGGCGCGCGCGCGCGAGATTGTGCCGCAACGCCTCGGCATGAATGGTGGCCTGGATCGGACGGGGCATGGTGTCAATAGCTGTGTGAACTGTACGGATTTTGTCATTACCCGTCGTGATATAACCCGCTGTCTTCGAGACGCAGTTCATAAATACACGACAAGGGCCCTGCCGGCACCCCATGACGACTCAATGAAGCGCGGTTTTTACACCCTCATGTCGGCGCAGTTCTTCTCCTCGCTGGCCGACCAGGCCTTGTTCGTGGCGGCGGTGGAACTGATTCGTGGCGGCGGCGGCAGCGAATGGCAGCGTGCCGCGCTGATTCCGATGTTCGCGCTGTTCTACGTGGTGCTGGCCCCCTGGCTGGGCGCCTTCGCCGACGCCTACCCCAAGGGCCGGGTCATGTTCATCAGCAACGCCATCAAGGTGGTCGGCTGCATCATGATGCTGTTCGGCACCCACCCCCTGTTGTCCTACGCCGTGGTCGGGCTGGGCGCGGCCGCCTACTCGCCAGCCAAGTACGGCATCCTGACTGAAATGCTGCCCGCCTCACAGCTGGTCAAGGCCAACGGCTGGATCGAAGGCCTGACCATCGCGTCCATCATCCTGGGCGTTCTGCTGGGCGGGCAACTCGTGGGTCACCTGGTGTCCAGCCGGTTGCTGTCGTTCGACCTGCCCTTCCTGCAAACCAGCGTGGACACCGCCCCCGAGGCGGCCATCGCCTCGCTGATCCTGGTCTACATGGTGGCGGCGTGGTTCAACATGCGCATCCCGCACACCGGCGTCGAGATGCGGCCCATGCCCCGCAACCTGTTGGAGCTGCTGCCCGATTTCTGGACCTGCAATTCGCGCCTGTGGCGCGACAAGCTGGGCCAGATCTCGCTGTCCACCACCACGCTGTTCTGGGGTGTCAGCGCCAACCTGCGTTACATCGTGCTGGCCTGGAGCGCCGCCGCGCTCGGCTACGGCACCACGCAGGCGTCCTCGCTGGTGGGCGTGGTGGCCATCGGCACAGCCGTGGGCGCAGTGCTCGCATCCATGCGCATGAAGCTCGAACACGCCACACGTGTCATACCCATGGGCATCGCCATGGGCGTGCTGGTCATCCTCATGAACTTCATCGACAACGTCTGGGTGGCCGCGCCCTTTCTGATCCTGCTGGGCGGCCTGGGCGGCTTTCTGGTCGTGCCCATGAACGCGCTGCTGCAGCACCGCGGCCACAACCTGATGGGCGCGGGCCGCTCGATTGCGGTCCAGAACTTCAACGAGCAGCTCTGCATCCTGGGCCTGGGCGCCCTGTACAGCCTGTCCACGGGTTTGGGCCTTTCGGCCTTCGGCGCCATCACCGGCTTCGGCATCGTGGTCGGTGGCGTGATGTGGCTGATCAAGCGCTGGCACGAACACAATCTGCGCCATCATGCAACCGAGGTCGAGCACCTGCTGGCCATCGCGCGCAACGACAACATGCATGGCTGAGGGGGCGACCGTGTCCCCCGGCCCGATGAGTCCGCTGCTGCCGGTCCTCGCCCTGCTGTTCAACGCCTTTGTCTGGGGCGTTTCCTGGTGGCCCCTGCGCGAGCTCGAGAGCCTGGGCCTGCATCCTCTGTGGGCTACCGCCTTCGTCTACGCCTTCGCGCTGCTGTGCGTGCTGGTTGTGCGCCCTGGCGCCTGGCGCGCCTTCGCCCACCAGCCGGGGCTATGGCTGCTGGCCGTGGCTGCGGGCCTGACCAACGTCGGCTTCAACTGGGCCGTCACGGTCGGCGATGTGGTGCGGGTCGTGCTGCTGTTCTACCTGATGCCGGCCTGGACCGTGCTACTGGCCTGGCCCCTGCTGGGCGAGAAGCCCACGGCCGCTTCGCTGGCCCGGCTGGCGCTGGCCATGGCCGGCGTCGCCGTAGTGCTCAAGACCTCCGGCTCACCCTGGCCGGTGCCCGAGAGCCTGGCGGACTGGCTGGCCTTGATGGGCGGCCTTGCCTTTTCATTGACCAACATCATGCTGCGACGGCTCAGAGACAGCTCCTCGCAGGCCCGCGCCACCGCCATCTTCGGTGGCGGCGGGCTGATGGCCGGCGCCGGCGCCGCGTTGGGCCTGGCCCAGGGCATCGTGCCGGCGCCCCCAGCGTTCGGCCTGCCCTGGGGCCTGCTGGCCATGGCGCTGGCGCTGGCCCTCATCGCCAGCAATCTTTGCCTGCAATATGGCGCTGCGCGCCTGAGCGCGCAGGGCACAGCCCTGGTGATGCTGTCTGAAGTGATATTCGCCAGCGGCTCGGCCATCGCACTGGGCAGCGCCGAGTTGACCCTGCGCATTGCCGTGGGCGGCGCGCTGATCCTCGCGGCGGCCATTTGGTCCGCCTGGCCGGCCGGCCCGGGACAGAACGCCCGGGACCAAGGCGGCAGCTAAGGCGGCGTCATGCGCGTGGGCTGATAGCCGCGCTGCACAGACCGGTCGTATTTCGCAAGGATGTTGATCAACTCGCGCTCCTCCAGCGGCTTGACCATGTAGGCATCGGCGCCAGCCAGCGTGCCGCGCATCTTGTCCAGGGTGCCCGAGCGGCTGGTCAGCATCACGATCACCGGGGCCGGGCTGCCGGGGGACTTGCGCTGCTTGATGGCGCGGCAGGTCTGATAGCCGTCCATGCCCTTCATCGTGACGTCGAGGAAAACAAACTTGTAGGGGCGCCTGGACAAGGCTTCCAGAGCCTCTTCGCCGCTGCGCACCAGCTCGGCCTGAAAGCCCACCCGCCGCAGCAGGTTCTGCATGAAATGCAGTGCCGTGTCGCTGTCGTCGACCACCAGAATGCCATCGTCTGGCGGCGCCTCGGGCTCAGGCTCGGGCGCTCGCTTGACGGCCGGCAGCGGCAGGGTCACGGTACGCTCGGGCCTGAAAGCCTGCGTCTGCGTGAACGATGCCGCATCGGCGGGGCGAGGCGACAACATCTGGTCGATGGCCGTCAGCACACCCATGAGCTTGATCGGACGCGGCAGCAGAGTCCAGCCGGTGCCGCCGTCCGACGCACCGATCAGCAAGACGTGCTGCGTCGGTCGGCGCGCCGTGAGCTCGCGCATCACGGCTGCGCTGTCTGCATTGGCCACGATCAGCACCGAGGCGGCGGTGTCCTCCACCAGCTGGTAGCCCGGCTGGCGGCGTGCGGCCAGGCGAAAAAAAGATTCAAAGGTCGAGCGCTCGAACGGCGTGAACCCGAGCAGGGCAATAGGATGAGGAGTGGTCATGTTTTTTTCTTGTTGAGGACCATTGTCGCCAAAATGAACTGCAGGGGCAATTCAGCGTAGGGCGGCAAAGCCGCCAAACCGCGAAGCGGCTGCGATGGCGACGGCCCGGCGCGCTCAGGGCGCCAGGGCTGCATCCAGCAGCTCGACCCAGTGCCGCACCGGCGTGTCCGTGCCGCCTTGCAGATGTGCGATGCAGCCGACATTGGCCGAGACGATGCAGTCGGCGCCGGTCTCCCGCAGCTGCGCCAGCTTGCGCTCCCGCAAAGCCCGGGCGAGGTCCGGCTGGAGAACCGAATACGTCCCCGCCGATCCGCAGCACAGGTGCGCGTCGACCGGTGCCAGCGCCACATCGAAACCGAGCTCGCCCAGGGCCGACTCCACGCCGCCGCGCAACTGCTGCCCATGCTGCAGGGTGCAAGGCGGGTGGAAAACGAGCTTGCGGCCCGCGCCCGACACCTTGCCGCGCAAGGCCGGGAGCAGCAGCGGCAGCAACTCACTCAGGTCGCGCGTCAGCGCCACCACGCGCTGCGCCCGCGCGGCATACACGGGATCGTCGCGCAGCGCGTGCGCATAGTCCTTGACCATCACACCGCAGCCGGAAGCATTCATGACAATGGCCTCGGCGCCCTGCTCCACATGAGGCCACCAGGCGTCGATGTTGGCGCGCATCTGCGCGCGCGCGCCCTCCTGGTCGTCGAGATGGAAACGGACCGCGCCGCAGCAGCCCGACTGTGCCGCGACCACGGTCTCGATGCCGGCGGCATCGAGCACGCGCGCCGTGGCGCTGTTCACATTGGGCATCATCGAAGGCTGCACACAGCCTTCGAGCAGCAGCATCTTGCGCGCATGGCGGCGCGCCGGCCACGCGCCGGCATCCTGCCGCGCCGGCACCTTGGCGCGCAGTGCCGGCGGCAGCCAGGGCCGCAGCAGCTGCCCCAGCCGCATGGCGGACGCGAACAGCGGCGAGCCCAGCCCTTCCTTCAGCAGCCATCGCAGCGTGCGCTGGCCTGCGGGACGCCGCACCCTGGCGTCCACCACCTTGCGGCCGATGTCCACCAAGTGCCCGTACTGCACGCCGCTCGGACAGGTGCTCTCGCAATTGCGGCAGGTCAGGCAGCGGTCCAGATGCATTTGCGTCTTGCGCGTCGGCGTCTCGCCTTCAAGAACCTGCTTGATCAGGTAGATGCGCCCGCGCGGGCCGTCGAGCTCGTCGCCGAGCAACTGATAGGTCGGGCAGGTCGCGGTGCAAAAGCCACAGTGCACGCACTTGCGCAGAATGCCTTCGGCCTCCTGGCCGTCGGTCGTGCCCCTGAATTCGGATGCCAATGCGGTCTGCATCAGAACGCCGCCGACAGGCGGCCCCGGTTGAAGACCCCAGCAGGGTCGAACTGCTGCTTGAGCGCAAGGTGAATGCGCGCCAACGTCGGCGTGAGCGAATCAAAGCGCGGCAGATACGCCGCAGCCGTGGGCTCGCCGGGCATGAACAAGGTCGCATGCCCGCCCACCTGCGCGGCGGCGGCGCGCACGCGCGCGCCGTCCCGCGCCTCGGCCAGCACCCAGCGCTGTGCCCCATGCCACTCCACCACGGGCGCGGCGGGCAGGTCCAGCACCGGCGCGGTCTGCGGCACCGACAGCCGCCACAAGTCCCGCGACCCGCGCTGACTTATCAGGGGCAGCCGAAGGTCACGGCTGAGCCGCCAGTCGGCGGCCGATCGCGCCGTGTCCTGGCGCTCGCCGCCCAGGCGGACACAGGCTGATTCCACCGCTGCCTGCGCGCCGCGCAGCCGCAGGTACAGGCAGGGGAGGCCATCGTCCTCGACCCAGCAACTGGCGTTGAGCGGCAGGGGCTGGCCGCCCCATTCATGCAATTTCTGCAGGGCCTGCGCCTGCTTCAACTCGAAGCGCAGCGTGGCTTCGGCCACAGCGACGGGCAGCACCTTCAGACTGATCTCCACCAGTAGTCCCAGCGTGCCCAGGGCACCCGCCATCAGACGCGAGACGTCGTAGCCTGCCACGTTCTTCATGACTTGCCCGCCGAAGACCAGCAACTCGCCCCTGCCGTCGAGCAGGGTCACGCCCAGCACATGGTCGCGCACCGAACCCGCGCTGGCGCGCGCGGGCCCGCTCAGGCCCGCAGCAACCATGCCCCCCACAGTGGCCGAGCCATCCCAATGCGGCGGCTCGAAAGGCAGGCACTGGCCGTTGGCCGCAAGCAGCACCTCCAGGTCGGCCAGTGGCGTGCCGCAGCGCGCCGTGACCACCAGCTCGCTGGGCTCATAGCTGATGATGCCGGCATGCCCGCGCGTGTCCAGCAGCTCGCCCTCCAGGCGCTCACCGTAAAAGTCCTTGCTGCCGCCGCCTCGAATGCGCAGAGCGCCGCCCGCAGCGGCGGCTTCACGAATGCGCTGCGAGAATCCTTGCACGGTGGGGTCCATGCCCTGCATGTTAAGCGCTCCCCATGAAAAAAAAGGCCCGCAGCGAACTGCGGGCCAACATCCGAAGGAGACACTTGCCTTGCCCGGTTGCGCCGCCGCGACTCTGGGGTCGCGGCGGCGAATTCCTTTATCAGCGGTTGTAGGCAGTCTCGCCGTGCGAGCTGATATCCAGACCTTCGCGCTCTTCCTCTTCGCTCACGCGCAGGCCGATCACCAGGTCCACCAGCTTGTAGGCGATGAACGCCACCACCGCAGACCACACCAGCGTGGTCAACACGCCTTGCAGCTGAATCCAGACCTGGCCACCGATCGAATAGCCCTCGGCGGCCTTGTTGGCCACATAGTCATAGATGCCGGTGCCGCCGAGCGACGGGGAGGCGAACACACCCGTGAGCAACGCGCCCAGGATGCCACCCACGCCGTGCACGCCGAACACGTCCAGCGAGTCGTCGGCGCCCAGCATGCGCTTGAGCCCGCTGACACCCCACAGACACACCAGACCGGCGAGCAGGCCGATGATCAGCGCACCCATGGGGCCGACGAAGCCGCAGGCCGGGGTGATGGCCACCAGGCCGGCAACGGCGCCGGAGGCAGCGCCCAGCATCGAAGCCTTGCCCTTGCTCAGCGCCTCGCCGGCGATCCAGCTCAGCGTGGCGGCGGCGGTGGCGACCAGCGTGTTGACGAAGGCCAGCGCAGCCACGCCATTGATCTCCAGGTTGGAGCCGGCATTGAAGCCGAACCAGCCCACCCACAGCAGGGCGGCGCCCACCATGGTCAGCGTCAGGCTGTGAGGCGCCATCGATTCCTTGCCGTAACCCGTGCGCTTGCCGATCACATAGGCGCCCACCAGACCGGCCACGCCGGCGTTGATGTGCACCACCGTGCCGCCTGCGAAGTCGAGCGCGCCCTTGGCCCAGAGCCAGCCGGCTGCTGCCGTGACCTTGTCGAGCGAAGCGGCATCGGTGATCGCATCCGGACCGTCCCAATACCAGACCATGTGTGCCATGGGCAGGTAGCTGAAGGTGAACCACAGGGCACAGAACAACAGCACTGCGGAGAACTTGATCCGCTCGGCAAAGGAGCCGACGATCAGCGCGCAGGTGATGGCCGCGAACGTGGCCTGGAAGGCGACGAACGTCAGCTCCGGAATCACGACCCCCTTGCTGAAGGTCGCTCCCACGGAATCCGGCGTCACGCCCTTGAGGAACAGCTTGTCGAAGGACCCGATGAACGGATTGCCTCCGGTGAAGGCCAGGCTGTAGCCATAGATGATCCAGAGCACATAGATCATGGCCGTCACGACGAAGACCTGCATCAGGACCGACAGCATGTTCTTGCTGCGGACCAGGCCGCCATAGAACAGGGCCAGGCCCGGAATCGTCATCAGGATGACCAGCACCGTGGCCGCCGTCATCCAGGCGGTGTCGCCCTTGTTCGGGACCGGCGCAGCTGCCGCGGGTGCGGCAGCGGGGGCTGCAGCTGCGGTAGCGGCCGGTGCGGCGGCAGCGGGGGCTGCAGCGTCAGACGCTGCGGCCATGACCGGCGCCGAGGCGGCCGGGGCTTGCGCGATGACGGCCGAACTGCCGATCAGCAGTCCCAGGCCCAGCGCAATGGAGGCGAGAAATTTTTTCATGTCAATGTTCTTTCCTGTGATGGGGCCTTACAGCGCCTCTTTACCTGTTTCGCCGGTGCGGATGCGGACCACCTGCTCCAGGTTGTAGACAAAGACCTTGCCGTCGCCGATCTTGCCGGTGCGCGCCGCACCCTCGATGGCCTCGATCACGCGCTCGACCAGATCGTCCGAGACCGCCGCTTCGATCTTGACCTTGGGCAGGAAATCGACAACGTACTCCGCGCCGCGGTACAGCTCGGTATGGCCTTTCTGGCGTCCGAAGCCTTTGACCTCGGTCACTGTGATGCCTTGCACACCGATGCCGGAGAGGGCTTCGCGCACCTCGTCCAGCTTGAACGGTTTGATGATGGCCGTTACGAGTTTCATGGGTTCTCCTCAGCGTTGTTCGTTCGTTCAGAAGTTGTACTTGAGACCCAGCACCAGACCCGAACGGCCCAGGAACTTGCCGTTGACCGGCGAGGCGTAGAAGCCCTTGTCCGCGTCCGTGCCATAGACCGTGGCAGAGGCCACCAGGCCCTTGCCCAGGTCCTTGTTCAAGCCCACGGAATAGTCAGTGTAGGACGCAATGCCGTTGCCCGTACCGGAAAAGCGCTGATGGCCGACGTGCGGCACGATGCTGAAGCCATTGCCCAGATCGAACGTGGCGGCGGCCTCCAGGTAGCCGGAGTTGCGGCTATTGGCAATGCCGAAGGTCTCGCTGCCGATGCTGTGCGAATACTTGAGCGTGGCCGGGCCGAAGGTCAGCGCGCCGTAGAGTTCCGTGGTGTTCACGGTCGTGGGGAAATTCTCGCGGGGGTACTGATAGCGCAGCAGACCCACGTCATAGGCCACGTCGGCGTTGATGTTGCCGCGGTAGCCGCCATAGAAGTCCAGTTCGACCGGACCCTTGCCGCCAGGGATGTCCGTCAGGATGCGGATGGTGGAAGCCCACACGCCCAGATACAGGCCGCTCTTGTGGGTGAAATCGGCTCCGCCTTGCAAAGCGGGGTTCAGTCGGCTTTGGGAAATGCCGCGGAAGCGGTAGTCCGTCACCACGCCGACGTTGTAGGCCATCGTGTACTCGGGAGCAGGCGCGGCGGGTGCCTGAGCAAAGGCGGCGCCACAGGCGGCGACCGAGGCGAGAACGAGGATTTGGACAGATTTGGATTTCACAGGCAATTCTCCGTAGGTTGGGATTTCGACAGTCCTACTAAGCAGGGAGCGTGCCAAAGTGCCTGATAGGGGTTTTTACGGTGCGTGATGCCCCAAGCTGGCGTCATACCCTGCTCCCAGCCAATCGCGCAGCGCGCGCGCACCACTCAGGTGCGGTCTTGTTCGAAAAAGCGGTGCTACTTTGCGCGTCGCACCGATATAGGGAGGTCAGTTCATGAGTTTGTCCCTGGTACAAAGCCGCGCCCTGCAGGCGCTGCACGCCACGGCCGTCACCGTCGAAGTCCATCTGGCCAACGGCCTGCCCAGCCTGAGCCTGGTCGGTCTGGCTGACACCGAGGTCAAGGAGGCGCGCGAGCGGGTGCGCTGCGCCATCCAGAACGCGGGGCTCGAATTCCCCAGCAACAAGCGCATCACCGTCAATCTGGCGCCGGCCGACCTGCCCAAGGACTCCGGCCGCTTCGACCTGCCGATCGCGCTGGGCATCCTCGCGGCCAGCGGCCAGATTGACGGCGCACGGCTGGCGGGCCACGAGTTCGCCGGCGAGCTGTCCCTGTCGGGCGAACTGCGTCCGGTGCGCGGCGCGCT
>JAURZS010000070.1 GCA_030653255.1 Burkholderiaceae bacterium
AACGGCAGCGCGCAACAGGCTGACGAGTTCGTCCGGCAGGGCTTCAAGCTCGGATTCGGCGGCGCGCTGACCTACGAGCGCGCGCTGCAGATCCGCCGTCTGGCCGCTGACCTGCCACTGGAGGCGCTGGTGCTGGAGACCGATTCACCCGACATGCCGCCGCACTGGCTGTACCGCACGGCCGCCCAGCGCGCCGCCGGCCAGGCGCAGGGCCGCAACACCCCGGGCGAGCTGCCGCGCATCGGCGCCGCGCTGGCCGGGCTGCGCGGCCTGACACCCGAGGCGCTGGCGCTGGCCACGATGCGCAATGCCTGCGCTGCCCTGCCGCGGCTGGCGGGGCTGCTTGGCGACCATGGGCCGGCAGGCGCATCATGACGGCCGAGGCATCCTGGAGTTTCAAGCGCAAACTACTGGCTTGGCGCGAAGCCTTCGCGCAGTAACAAACCATCCGATGACCAAGACTTCCGCTTCCCGGGCGCCCTTGCCCGACGTCAATTTTTCCGACTTCGGCCCGGCCCGCTACCTGCATCTCGGTACCGAGTGGGTGCAAGGGTCCATGCTGATCGACAGCCCCTTCGAGATCCACCTGGAGTACGTCCAGCGCATGATGGCCTGGCTGCTGTTTGTCGAGCCCTCGAGCGTGCAGTCGCGCCATGCGATGCAGCTCGGGCTGGGCGCGGCCTCGCTGACCAAGTTCTGCCGCAAGAACCTGCGCATGAAGACCACCGCCATCGAGATCAACGCGCAGGTGATCGCCGCCTGCCGCCTGTGGTTCAAGCTGCCGGCCGACGACACCCGGCTGCAGGTGGTACTGGGCGATGCGGCCGAGGTCGCGGCCCATGCGCACTGGCACGGCACGGTCGATGCGCTGCAGGTCGACCTGTACGACCACGAGGCCGCAGCGCCGGTGCTTGACGACGAAGACTTTTATGCCAACTGCCGTCGCCTGCTCACCGAAGACGGCTGCATGACCGTGAATCTGTTTGGCCGTGCGTCGAGCTTTGAGCGCAGCGTCAAGAAGATCGCGGCCTCCTTCGGCGAGGAGGCAATCTGGTCCTTCAAGCCGACGCGCGAGGGCAACACCGTGGTGCTGGCACAGCGCCACGCCAGCCGGCCCGCGCGCGCCGTGCTTGCCGAACGCGCTGAAAACATCCAAACTCGCTGGGGCTTGCCCGCCGTCAAATGGCTGCGGGCCTTCTCTGCCCGCATTCCATGACCGCCACTCCCAAGTCTTCATCCCGCCAATCCGCCACCGCTGCCGTGCCGCTGCCCGTGGGCCCGCTGGACTGGCGCCGCCTGGTCGACTGGCTTGCCGCCGACGGCGTGATCGCGCCCGAGCAGGCCCAGCGCACCATTGCGCGCTGCTCGCAGGCCGAAAGCGCCCAGCATCCCCTGGTGCGGCTGTCCAGCGTGGCCATGGAGCGCGCCAGCGACGGCAAGGTGCTGGACATCGAAGCCCTGACCGAATGGCTGGCCAGGCGCGTCGGCATGGATTACCTGCGCATCGATCCGCTCAAGGTCGATGTCGGCAAGGTCGCCGACAGCATGAGCGCAGCCTACGCCGAGCGGCACGGCGTGCTACCGGTGCAGGTCACAGCCACTGAGGTCGTGGTGGCCACGTCCGAGCCCTTCATCGAGGACTGGGTGGCCGAGGTCGAGCGCCAGGCGCGCCGCAAAGTACGCCGCGTGCTGTCCAACCCGACCGACATCCATCGCTACACGGCGGAATTTTTTGCGCTGGCCAAGTCGGTGCGCATCGCCCAGAAGGCCGGCGGCGGCTCGGGCGCCGCCAGCTTCGAGCAGTTGGTGGAGCTGGGCAAGACCAGCAAGCAGCTTGATGCCAACGACCAGGGCGTGGTCAAGGTGGTCGACTGGCTCTGGCAATACGCCTTCGACCAGCGCGCCAGCGACATCCATCTGGAGCCGCGGCGCGAACAGGGCGTGATCCGTTTTCGCATCGATGGTGTGTTGCATCCGGTCTATCAGATGCCCATGGGCGTTCTCAATGCCATGACTGCGCGCATCAAGCTGCTGGGCCGCATGGACGTGGTCGAAAAGCGCCGGCCGCAGGACGGGCGCATCAAGACGCGCAATCCGCGCGGCGACGAGGTCGAGATGCGGCTGTCGACCCTGCCCACAGCCTTCGGCGAAAAAATGGTCATGCGCATCTTCGATCCCGACACGGCCGTCAAAGACCTCGACGCCCTGGGTTTTTCTGCGCACGACGCCGAGCGCTGGGAGGCGCTGGTCAAGCGCCCTCACGGCATCATCCTGGTCACCGGGCCCACCGGTTCGGGCAAGACCACCACGCTGTACTCCACCCTCAAGCGCATCGCCACCGAAGAGGTCAATGTCAGCACCGTTGAAGACCCGATCGAGATGATCGAGCCGGCCTTCAACCAGACCCAGGTGCAGGCCCATCTCGACTTCGGTTTCCCGGAAGGCCTGCGCGCGCTGATGCGGCAGGATCCGGACATCATCATGGTCGGCGAAATCCGCGACCTTCAGACCGCCGAGATGGCGGTGCAGGCGGCGCTCACCGGGCACCTGGTGTTCTCCACTTTGCATACCAACGACGCGCCATCGGCTATCACCCGCCTGATGGAACTGGGCATCCCCGCCTACCTGATCAACGCCACGGTGCTGGGAGTGCTGGCCCAGCGGCTGGTGCGCACGCTGTGCAAGCAGTGCCGGCAACGCGACGAAAAGTCCAGCCGCGAGGACCTCGACGAGGTCGTCAAGCCCTGGAAGATCAGCGGCGGCTACCGGCCCTACCGGCCTGTGGGTTGCGTGGATTGCCGCATGACGGGCTTCCTGGGGCGCATGGGCCTGTACGAACTGCTCACAGTCAGCGAAGCCTTCAAGCATCTGGTCACGCAGGCGCCAAGCATCGATGCCCTGCGCCGGCAGGCCGTGGCCGACGGCATGCGGCCGCTGCGGCTGGCCGGCGCGCTGCGCGTGGCTGAAGGCCTCAGCACGGTGGAAGAAATCCTCAGCGCCACACCGTCGCTGAACTGACCGCGGGGCCTGCGGACCCCGGCCTTGTGGTGTTCGCGCGTCAATTCTCTAGGGGTTTCCCCGGTGAAAAGGCGTCTGGAGCCCTCCGGAGTAATGCGTAAGTGGAATCCACATGGCCCCTGCAGGTGGATTCCACCACAATCCGCTGTCGCAAACTTATTCGCGGAGTCAACACATGAGAATCAAGAGTCAGAAGGATTTCTACTCTGGCGTTATGTTCGGGGTGATGGGCGTCGCCTTTGCCTGGGGCGCCACCAATTACAACGTCGGCGAGGGCGCGCGCATGGGCCCCGGCTACTTCCCGCTGATGCTGGGCGCAATACTTGCCGGGATAGGGCTGATCATCATGTTCTTCTCCCTCGTGGTCGAGACGGCAGACGGTGACAAGGTCGGCCGGTGGGCCTGGAAGCCCCTGGCGCTGATTCTGGGATCGAACCTGGTGTTCGGCATCCTGCTGGGCGGCCTGCCCAGCATCAAGTTGCCCAGCATGGGGTTGATGGTGGCCATCTATGCCTTGGTCATCCTGGCCAGTCTGGCCGGCGAAAACTTCAGAATCAAGTCCGTGCTCGTGCTGGCCACCATCCTGGCGATCGGAAGCTACCTGGCCTTCATTGTTCTGCTCAAGTTGCAGATGCCCGTGTGGCCGACCTTCATCTCCGGCTAAGAGGAAAAAACAAATGGATCTGATTTCAAACCTCTCGATGGGCTTTGGCGTTGCGTTCACGCCCATCAACCTGCTCTATGCATTCATCGGCGTCGTGCTCGGCACCCTGATCGGCGTGCTGCCCGGGGTCGGCCCGGTGGCGACCATCGCCATGCTGCTGCCCGCCACCTATGCGCTGCCCCCCGTGGCTGCGCTGATCATGCTCGCCGGTATCTACTACGGCGCGCAGTACGGCGGCTCCACCACCGCCATTCTGGTCAACCTGCCGGGCGAATCTTCATCCGTCGTGACCTGTCTTGACGGTTACCAGATGGCGCGAAACGGACGGGCGGGGCCTGCCCTGGCCGCAGCCGGCATCGGTTCCTTCTTCGCCGGCTCCGTCGGCGTGATGATCCTGGCCGCCTTTGCGCCGCCGCTGACCGAACTGGCCTTCAAGTTCGGCCCGGCGGAATACTTCTCGCTGATGGTGCTGGGCCTGATCGGCGCCGTGGTGCTGGCCTCGGGCTCGCTGCTCAAGGCCGTGGCCATGATCGTGCTG
>JAURZS010000211.1 GCA_030653255.1 Burkholderiaceae bacterium
TATTGTCTCAGCAAGTCAGTGCGTGGCTCCCGCCTGGGTGAATTCGTCCCGGCCGGGGATGCGCGCGAGCAGCCGCAGATCGGGGCCGACGGGCTGCACGGACCGGAAGGCCAGCGGCACGCCATCGCGCAACTGGGTCAAAGGGCCGAAGCTGGCCATGCCCAAGCCCGGGCCCAGCAGGCGCGGCGCGAGGTAGACCAGGAATTCGTCGACCAGGCCCTCACGGATGAAGGAGCCGTTGAGCTTGTGGCCGGCTTCCAGGTGCAGCTCGTTGATGTGGCGTCGTCCCAGGTCGCGCAGCATGGCGGCCAGGTCGACCTTGCCATGGGTTGCGGGCATGGCAACGATGTCGGCACCGCGGTCGTGCAGACGCTGGCGTCGCTGCTCGTCCGGCACGCCGGAATAGATCAGCAAGCGGCGGTCGGGCTCGAACAGGCGCGCGCCAGGCGGTGTGTCCAGACGGCTGTCCACCACCACCAGCGCAGGCTGGCGCACGGTGTCCACCAGGCGCACGTCCAGCCGGGGATCGTCTTCCAGTACCGTGCCTACGCCGGTAAGCACGGCGCATGCGCGCGCGCGCCAGGCGTGGCCGTCAGCACGTGCGGCCTCGCCCGTGATCCACTGGCTCTCGCCATTGGACAGCGCGGTCGTGCCGTCGAGCGAGGCGGCAATCTTCATGCGCACCCAGGGCGTCTTGCGCAGCATGCGGCTGAAGAATCCGATGTTGAGCTCGCGCGATTCGGCCGCGCCGGGCCCGGTGTGTACTTCGATGCCGGCGGTGCGCAGGCGCGCAAACCCCTGGCCGCTGACCAGGGGGTTGGGGTCTTGCAGTGATGCGACGACACGGGCGACGCCGGCCTGCACCAGCGCATCGCTGCACGGACCGGTGCGGCCGTGGTGCGAACAGGGCTCCAGCGTGACCCAGGCGGTCGCGCCTACAGTGGACTCGCCGCGCGCGGCGGCATCGGCCAGGGCCATGACCTCTGCGTGGGGCCCGCCGACCTGCTGAGTATGGCCCTGGCCGATGACGCGGCCGTCGGGCGCGCTCAGCACACAGCCCACGCGCGGGTTCGGCGAGCTCAGCCACAGGGCGTCATGCGCCAGGGACAAGGCCGTGGTCATGTGGGGTGGCAGGTTACCGTTCGGCGGGCCAGACGCTACGCTCGTCGGCTCAGGGGGCAGGTGAGGGGACATGGGCCCTAATATATCGGCATGAACCGAAAGTCGGCAAACGGTGGGTTTACGCTGATCGAGGCCCTGGTGGTGATAGCACTCACGGGCATCCTCGTGGCCCTGGCCGTGCCGTCGATGCGCAGCACCATCGAGCGTTCTTCCATCTCCAGCCAGGTCAACAGCTATATCGGCGCGCTGCGCCTTGCGCGTTCGGAGGCCATCAAGCTGGGCACCACGGTCAAGATGTGCCGCAGCACCGCGCCAGAGGCCACCACGCCGTCCTGCGCGGGCGTGGCGGGTTCCTGGGCCTCGGGCTGGATCGTCTTTATCGATCGCGACGACGACGGCACACTGGACACCGACGATGTGCTGCTTCGCGTGCAAGGCGCCTTCAGCGACAGCGGCGGCATCACCAGCGGCTCGGGCGCCGACATCGTCTACCGCTTTCGCCCCACGGGCCTGCTGGCCAGCGGGGTCGACAGTCTGAGCTTTGTCTCCCGCTCGGCCGACGCCACTCAGCAGCGGGTGGTCTGCGTCGGTCTGCAGGGCCGGGCGCGCATCACGACGGGAGGAACCAGCACATGCAGTTCGGCCGATTCATGAAGCGCGGCCAGCGCGGCGCCTCGCTGCTCGAAGTTCTGATCGCTATCCTGATCATGTCCTTCGGTCTGCTGGCCCTGGCCGGACTGACGGCCACCTCGGTGCAGTACGGCAAGATGGCGCAGTTCCAGACCATCGGCGTGCAGCTGGCGTCCGACTACGTGGACCGCATGCGGGCCAATGCCGATGGTTTCTTGCTCAACGCCTACAACAAGACCGCGGTCTATGCGGTCTCCACCGCTGCCGCGACCATTCCGGCCTGCGCGGTGTCCACAGCCTGCACGGCCGCCGAGACCGCCGCCATCGACCAGGCCGAATGGATCAACAGCCTGCGCCAGCGGCTGCCCGGCGGCGACGCCTACGTGCTGCGCGACACCACCAACACACTGTCGGTCGACATCTGGATCATGTGGACGGAAGGCGCCGTGGCTGAAGGCAGCGATACGCGTGTGCTCACCGGCTCCAATCCCGATTGTCCGGCAGCAGCCGTCAGCGGCCTGGGTACGGTGCCGCGCTGCGTCTACTTCAGGGCCACGATATGAGCCGCCTGCACGCATCTCGGCGGGGGCGCCGTCAATGGGGACGCAGTCTGATCGAGGTGATGATCTCCATCACCATCGGACTGGCCGTGCTGGGCGCGATCCTGACGGTGTACCTGTCCACCAGTTCCACCAGCCGGCAGTCGGAATCGGCCACCCGCATGAGCGAGGACGCAGCCGTTGCCATGACCTATATGGGCAACTACATCCGCATGGCCGGGTTCAGTTTTCCGCTGGCCAACGGGCCGGCCAATACCGTGGTGTCAGGCACAGCCTCGGTGGAGTTCACCGACAGTAATTTTGGCGGCACGGCCATCCGCGGCTGTGACAATGGTTTTTCCAATCCCACGGTGACGAGCACGTCCGCGTTGAGCTGCAACTCCGGCTCCGGCAACAGCGCCATCGCGGTGCGCTTCGAGGGCGATACCGACAACACCTGGGCGTCTGGTGGCAGCCCGACCGACTGCCTTGGCCAGGCAGTGACGACCACGGTAGCCTCCGATTACGACGCGAGCGTGAGCTACTCGCGTATTGAGGCGCGCTTCTTCACTGCCGTGGGCGCCAACAGCGGCACGCGTGAGCTGTACTGTGCCGGCAACGGTTCGGCCAGCTTCGCCGCCCAGCCGCTGCTGCAGTACGTGGACAGCATGGTCATCACCTACGGGCTGGCGTCCGACGTGTCCTCGCACCGGGTGGTGCAATACGCCACGGCCGCGCAGATTGACGCCTTGCCCGGCGATGTCGATCAGCGGTGGAAGCGCGTCATCAGCGCGAAGATATGTCTGATCATGCGCAGCGAGACCGCCGATCAGGGTGGGGCGCAGCCCTATATCGACTGCGCCGGAACCCTGGTCACGCCAAACGACAACTTCATGCGCCGCGCGTTTTCATCCGTGGTGACGCTGCGCAACCGCGGCGGCTTTGCGCTATGAGCGGCCTGGACACGCAAGCCGGCAGCGCGGCGCGACGGCAGCGCGGCGTCGTGCTGGTGCTGTCTCTGATCCTGCTGGTGGTGATTTCGCTGGTGGCCATTGCTGCGGTGCGTGGATCCATCTCGGGCGAGCAGGTGTCGCGCAACCTCAGGACCAACGCGGCGGCGGCCCAGGCGGCCGAAACAGCGCTGCGCCTGTGCGAGGACGATGTGCTCAGCGGATCGCCGACGTTTGTGATCATTCCCTTGTCGATCACCGGCACCAACACCATGCCCCAGACCTGGCGGACCCGCAGCAACTGGTCCGACGCGACCCTGGCCAATGTGCTGACCACAGATATCGTCAACTCGGCCGATGACGCAGCGCGGACCCTGCCGGTGATGCCGCGCTGCATGATCGAAGAGTACCCGCTGCTGACGCTTCAGGGTGGAGTGCCCCGGCAGTCCTACCTGATCACTTCCATAGGCTACAGCGCCGACTACCGCGTCAATGGAAGCAACCAGCTGATTTCGGGCAGCGAGGTCTGGCTTCAATCAATCTTGCGCCGACCCTGATGAGGTATTGCATGAAAAAATATTTGCTCTGGTTCTGGGTGTGCCTCGTCGCCCTGGCCGGCTTCGGCATGGCGCAGGCGCAGATGTCGCAGACGCCCTTGCTCACTGCGGGCTCCTCGGTGCCGCCGAACATCGTGTTCACCATCGACGATTCGGGCTCGATGGCGTTCGAGTGCCTGCCCGACAATTTGTGCGTCGGCGACTATTACGTCGGCACCACTCCGGGGGACGTGGGCAGTACCTACAAGGATGGCGTGGCCACCACCACACTGAGCAGCCTGTTCAACCGCCAGATGCGCTCGGGCGACTACAACCCCCAGTACTATGACCCCTCGGTCACCTACCTGCCCTGGCGCAAGGAGGACGGCACGCGCTATCCGGCCTATACCGCGACGGCCGCGCCCTACTCGGCATTGGCGCCCGGCACCACCGTCAATCTGGTGCGCAACCAGACTTTCAACACCGTCTGGTGCACCAGCAAGGACAATTGCAATGGCTCCAACCGCAATGGCAGCTACTACGTCGCCCAGTACTTCACGCTGATCAGCGGAACCGGCTCTTCGCTGAGCAATTTCACGCAGACGCTGATCACCACCACGGTGGCGAGCTACACCAAGGCGGCCAGCCGGCAGGACTGTGCCGGCACATCGAGCTGCACCTTCGCCGAGGAGGCGCAGAATTTCTCGAACTGGTTCACCTACGCCAGCCGCCGCATCGACGCGGCCATCGGCGGCACCGCCGAGGCCTTCTACAGCCTGCCCTTGAGCTACCGGCTGGGGTACGGGCGGATCAACAAGTCGACCAGTAGCAGCATCGACGGCGTCAACGCCAGGACGGTGGTGCGCGGGCTGAGACCGTACACCGGCACAGACCGGGAGGACTTCTACACCTGGCTTTCCACAGTCACACCCAGCGGCGGGACGCCGCTGCGCCGGGCGATGGACGATGTCGGGCAGTACTTCACCCGGACCGACAACCGGGGCCCGTGGTCCGCCACGCCAGGCACGACGGATGCGTCGGCACATCTGGGCTGCCGGCGGGCTTTCCACATCCTGATGACGGACGGCTTCTGGTCGACTGGCAGCGGCACCACGGCTGTCGTCGGCACCGGTAACCAGGATGGCACAGCAGGGCCGACCGTCACCGGCCCCAACGGGCAAAGCTTCACCTACAACAGGCCTTATCCCTATCGCGACAACCAGTCCGACACGCTGGCCGACGTGGCCATGTACTACTGGAAGAACGATCTGCGCCCGGATCTGACCAACGAAGTCAAGCCAACCACCGGCAATCCCGCGTTCTGGCAGCACCTGGTCAATTACACGATTGCATTTGGTTTGCGGGGCAATCTGAACAATCCGGCCGATCTGCCGGCATTGACGGCGAACACCAAGAACTGGGGCACACCCTCAAGCAACGACAATGCCAAGATTGATGATCTCTGGCATGCGGCGCTCAACAGCCGCGGCCTCTCGCTCAGCGCCGTCAACGCTGTCGAGTATGCCAATGCGCTGCGCTCCATCATCAACGACATCGATGAGCGCAATGGCAGCGAGGCTGGCGTTGCTGTGTCCGGGCGTTTCCTGAGCGCGAACTCACGCAAGTACGTGCCAGAGTACCGCACCAACCTGTGGGTCGGTGAGCTGACAGCCGTGTCGCTGGACGCCGATGGCAATGACGATGCCGTTCTGTGGAAGGCCTCCGAAAAAATGCCGGCGGCCGCCGACCGCAAGATATTCACTTTCAAGGACAGTGCGACCAAGGGCATCACCTTCACCTGGACCAGCCTGACCGCGCAGGGCATGACCAGCCTGTTGTCGGTCAGCGCCGGCAGCGGCGCGGCCATGGTCAACTACATTCGCGGCGACGCCACGGGCGAGGGCACGGTCTATCGCACGCGCAGCAAGAAGCTCGGCGACATCGTCAATTCCTCGCCGGTGCTGGTCAAGGACTCGCTGGACATGCAGTACGACTTCCTGCCATCAACCACCGCCGGGCGCTCCACCTACCGGGAGTACCTGCGCAACAAGAAAAACCGTGGCGCCCAGATTTTTGTCGGAGCCAACGACGGCATGGTCCACGGGTTCGACGATTCATCCGGCACCGAAACTTTTGCCTTCATTCCGCGCGCCTTGCTCGGTGAACTCCGGCATCTGTCTGAAATTCCTTACTTCCACCAGTACTACGTGGACGGACCGATGGTCGAAGCCGACGTCTACGACCCGGCCTCCGGCGCGGCCGTCAAGTGGCGCAATCTGGTGATCGGTTCCGGAGGCGCCGGTGCGCAGAACCTGTTCGCCATCAATGCGCCCGTGCCGTCGTCACCGGTGGGCACTGGCACCGTGACTCCGACCGTCATGCCGCCGGGGGCCAGCGACATCCTGTGGGAGGTCAGCAGCAGCAGCAGCGGCTACGAGGAGATGGGCAACATCATCGCCAGCCCCGAGTCCGGCCTCATGCGCAATGGCGACTGGGCCGTGATCACCGGCAATGGCTACATGAGCGCCAGCGGCAAGGCGCAGCTGTTCATCATCAATGCCGTGACGGGCGCGCTGATCAAACGCATCGACACCGGCATCGGCAGCGGCAACGGACTCGGTGGCGTGCGGGTGGTGCGCGACTCGCAGCAGCGCATCGTCTCGGCGTATGCCGGAGACCTCAAGGGCAACCTCTGGAAGTTCGATCTGTCCGGCAGTTCGTCCGGCAGCTGGGTGGTGGCCTTCGGCAGCACGGCCGCCTCGCCCAAGCCCTTGTTCAAGGCGGTCAACCGCACGGGCGACGCCGAACCCATCACGGCGGCGCCACAGTACGTCAACCATCCGCTGGGCGGCGTGCTGGTGTTGGCCGGCACCGGCAAGCTGTTCGAGGATGCCGACCCCAGCAACACCCAGGAGCGCACGCTGTACGGTCTGTGGGACAAGGTGAAGGTGGGCGCAACCTCGGACGACAGCACGCTGATCATCAGCGGCACCACCACGCTGGTGCTGCAGCAGATTTCCACGACCATCTCCATCACCACCACCTCGGGCGATCTGGTCGACTACTGGTCGGTCACCAGCCGCACGGTCGATTACGCAACCCAGCGCGGCTGGATGCTGCCACTGACCATGCAGTCCGGGCAGCGCATGATCTATGACCCGCAAGTGGCGCTGAACCGCGTGTTCTTCGAGACCGTGGTGCCGGGTGCCTCGGTGGTCACCTGCCAGGCCAGCAGCGGCGTGGGGTATAACTTCGTGCTGGACCCTTTCAGCGGGGCGGCCGGACTGGATGGCGCCACCTTCGACACCAATGGCGACGGAGTGATTGATTCGCTCGACAATACTGCGGCGGTGGCCTATAAATCCAACGCCGATGGTGGCGACGGCATCTTGCTGAAGGCGGGGGGGAAATCGCAGGGCGTGACGGTTTCGCCGACATCGAGCAAACAGTTCAGCGGCGACAAGAACTCGATCCGCCGCGCCTGGAGGCAAATTGTCAATCCGCCGACCTGATAGTGCGGCGAACTGGAATATGGCGAACTGGAGCACAAGCATGCGAAACCGCGGTTTCACCCTGATCGAACTGATGATCGTCGTGGCGATCATGGCCATCCTGGCGGCTGTGGCCATCCCGACCTACCGCGACTACATCGCCAAGTCGCGGCGGGCCGAGGCGCGTGGGCAGTTGCTGGAGGTCGTGCAGTACATGCAGCGCTTCTATTCCCAGAACGACCGCTATGACCAGGACCGTTCCGGCACTGCAGCGGCGGTGCCGGCCGCCATGGTGCGCGTCCCACGCGAGGCCGCATCGGGGGCCGAGACCTATGGCATCAGCTTCACGGCCACACCCACCATCAGCACGTTCTCTGTCCAGGCCGTGCCGCGCACCGGCGGGCCCATGGCAAGCGACGGCTGCGGCAGCTTTTCGGTGGACAACGTGGGGCGCCGCTCAGTCACCGGGGTGTTGTCGGTGACGGATTGCTGGAAATAAAAACTAGCGCCGCACCTCGTCCACGAGGGTCTTGAACTCGTCGATGTCCTCAAAGCTGCGGTACACGCTCGCAAAACGCACATAGGCGACCTTGTCGAGCTTCTTGAGCTCGCGCATGACCAGCTCGCCGATGCGGTTGGAGGCAATTTCGCGCACGCCCATGGTCAGCAGTTTTTCCTCGATGCGTTCGATGGCGCCGTCGACCTGCTCGGTGCTCACGGGGCGCTTGCGCAGCGCCAGGTTCATCGAGGCCAGCAGCTTGGCGCGCTCGAACTCGATGCGCCGTCCGTCCTTCTTGACGACAGCCGGGAAAGTGACGTCCGGCCGTTCGTAAGTCGTGAAACGCTTCTCGCAGGCACCGCACTGGCGGCGGCGGCGGATGAAGTCCCCGTCCTCGGACACGCGCGTTTCAACGACCTGGGTCTCGGCGTTACTGCAGAACGGGCATTTCATCGTGCTCAGCCGTAAACCGGGAAGCGCGTGGTCAGGGCATTGACCTTGGCACGCACCGCCTCGATGTTGGCGGGGTCGCGCGGGTTGTCCAGCACATCGGCGATCAGGTGCGCGGTCTGGCGTGCCTCTTCGTCCTTGAAGCCGCGCGTGGTCATGGCCGGCGTGCCGATGCGCACACCGCTGGTGACCATCGGTTTTTCGGGGTCGTTGGGGATCGCGTTCTTGTTGATGGTCATGTGGGCGCTGCCCAGCACGGCCTCGGCTTCCTTGCCGGTGATCTTCTTGGGCCGCAGGTCCACCAGCATCACGTGGCTTTCGGTGCGGCCGCTGACGATGCGCAGGCCGCGCTGGGTCAGGGTTTCGGCGACGATCTGGGCGTTTTTCAGGACCTGTTTCTGGTATTCCTTGAACTCGGGCGCCAGCGCTTCCTTGAAGGCCACTGCCTTGGCGGCGATCACGTGCATCAGGGGGCCGCCCTGCAGGCCGGGGAAGATCGCGCTGTTGATGGCTTTCTCGTGCTCGGACTTCATCAGGATGATGCCGCCGCGGGGCCCGCGCAGGCTCTTGTGCGTGGTGGAGGTGACCACGTCGGCATGGGGCACCGGGTTGGGGTAGATGCCGGCGGCGATCAGGCCGGCGTAGTGCGCCATGTCCACCATGAAGATGGCGCCGACCTCCTTGGCCACCCTGGCAAAGCGTGCAAAGTCGATGGCCAGGGAATAAGCCGAGGCGCCGGCAATGATCAGCCGGGGCCGGGACTCGCGGGCGCGGCGTTCCATGGCGTCGTAGTCGATGGCTTCGTTGGCGTCCAGACCGTAGCTCACCACATTGAACCACTTGCCACTCATGTTCAGCGGCATGCCGTGGGTCAGGTGGCCACCTTCGGCCAGGCTCATGCCCATGATGGTGTCACCGGGTTTGCAGAAAGCCAGCAGCACCGCCTCGTTGGCCGAGGCGCCGCAATGCGGCTGCACGTTGGCTGCATCGGCGCCGAAGATCTGCTTGACCCGGTCGATGGCGAGCTGTTCCGCGATGTCGACGAACTCGCAGCCACCGTAGTAGCGGCGGCCCGGATAGCCTTCGGCGTACTTGTTGGTGAGCTGCGTGCCCTGAGCCGCCATGACGGCAGGCGAGGCATAGTTTTCGCTGGCGATCAGCTCGATGTGCTGTTCCTGGCGGGCATTTTCGGCCTGGATGGCGGCGAACACCTCGGGATCGGTCTGTTCGATCAGGATGGAGCGTTTGTACATTTGGCAGTCCTTAAAGACGGTGGTCCTTGCTTTACACAAGGGCTGCCCAGGCGAACGGCTGAACACCGCACAGCTCCGAAGCCTGCGGCGGCACGCTCCCCAGTGGTGTGTCCACGTCAGCGCGGGCCGCCCTGACAGGGCGCCGCGCCTATCGCCAGTCGCGTACCCGGCAAGTGTAGCCGAGGC
>JAURZS010000212.1 GCA_030653255.1 Burkholderiaceae bacterium
TTGTGGGACACCACACTCAACCCCGACACCCGCCGCCTGCTGCCCGTGCACCTGGGCGCCATGGATTTTCTGCAGACCGAGAACCTCATCACCCAGCTCATGGGCAAGGGCGAGGCCGCGGCACGGCGCGAGTTGATGGAACTGCACGGCGACAGCGTGGAGGTCGACATCTGATGGCGCTGCTCCAGCCAGGAGCCGGTATTGTGTTGCGCCAGCCTGCGCGCGCACGGCTGCGCCCCACCATGCAAAGCGACATCGATTTCGTGCTGACGCTGGAGCGCGACCCTGCCAACCTGCCCTTCATCACGCCCTGGGAGCGCACGCAGCACGAAGCCGCGATCCGTTTTCCAGACTTCCGGCATTTCATCGTCGAAGGCGGTGCCGGGCTGGACGCTGTGGGCTTCCTGATTCTGATCGGCTGCCGCAGCCCGCATCACTCGCTCGAACTCAAGCGCATGGTGGTGCAGCCCAAGGGGCAGGGTTTCGGCCGCGCGGCCATCCGGGTGGCCAAGAAGATCGCCTTCGACGACCTGGGCGCGCATCGCTTCTGGCTGGACGTCAAGAGTCTGAACACCCGCGCCCAGCAACTCTACGAGAGCGAGGGCTTTGTCGTTGAAGGCCGCCTGCGCGATGCCGTGCGCGTGGCCGACGGCTACGACGCCTTGGTCGTGATGTCCATGCTGGCGTCGGAATTCGCACAGCGCCGGCAGCAGGGGCTGGAGGTGTTCGCATGAGCGCGCTGCGGCGGCTCGTGGGCTGGGCGGTGGCGGCCTTGGCGCTGTTGCTTCACCTGGTGGCACAAGCCGATGTCTGGGGCTATGTCGACGAGCGCGGCGTTGCGCACTTTGCCTCCGAGCAGATCGACGAGCGCTATGAATTGTTCTTCCGTGGCGAGCAAGCCTTCGACACCCTGCGCGGCGTGCGCCCACGCGTGGCGGGCGACGATACTGCTGCGTCTGGCGGCCCTGATGGCGCAGGTGCGCCGGGCGGAGCCGGGAGCGTGCCGGATGCTCCACCTGCGTTGTCGCCGCGCCTGGTTTCCTTTTTTGAAGTGTCGCCCGGCTACAAGCGGGTCAAGCACCATTTGCGCGAAGCCGCCGAGTTGCACCAGATCGACTTCGAGCTGTTGCAGGCCCTGATCGTCACCGAATCCGGATTCGATGCGCAGGCGGTCTCGCCCAAGGGCGCAATCGGGCTGATGCAGCTCATGCCCGCCACGGCGCAGCGCTACGGCGTCAGCGCCGACCGCAAGACCTCGCTGGCGCACAAGCTCACCGATGCGCGCACCAACATCGCGGCGGGCACGCGCTATCTGCGGTACCTGATGGGCTTGTTTCCCGGCCGCCTCGATCTGGTCCTGGCGGCCTACAACGCCGGCGAGGGCGCCGTGCAGCGCGCCGGCCAGCGCATCCCCGACTACCGCGAAACCCAGAACTATGTGCGAACCGTGATGCAGCTGTATGCCATGCTCAAGCCGCCGGCGGCGGTCATCGCGCAGCGCAACCGCGGCGCCGACGCCCGTACGAGCGTGCCCTCCCGTGTGCGCATGGAACTGTCGGCCCCGCCACCCGGCGGCGCACGCGGGCGCGGCAACATGATCGCGCCATTGACGGCGTCGGCTGGCGATTTGCCGCAAATCCTGCCCTAAGGGCCTATTTCCACGGATTCCATGGAGCAAGAACTGATTTCTTTCGACGCGGGCGGTGACGCCGAACTCAATCTCGCGTCCTATGCGCAGCGCGCCTACCTCGAATATGCACTCAGTGTGGTCAAAGGCCGCGCCCTGCCCGATGTCTGCGACGGCCAGAAGCCGGTGCAGCGGCGCATCCTCTACTCCATGTCTCGCATGGGCCTGGGCTTCGGCGGCGCCAACGGCAACGTCGGCGCCAAGCCGGTCAAGAGTGCGCGCGTAGTCGGCGATGTGCTGGGCCGCTTTCATCCGCATGGCGACCAGGCGGCCTACGACGCGCTGGTGCGCATGGCGCAGGACTTCAGCCAGCGTTACCCGCTGATCGACGGCCAGGGCAATTTCGGCAGCCGAGATGGCGACGGCGCCGCCGCCATGCGCTACACCGAAGCCCGGCTGGCGCGCATCACCAGCTTGCTGCTCGACGAGATCGACGAGGGCACGGTGGACTTCGTGCCCAACTACGATGGCTCCACCCAGGAGCCGCGTCAGTTGCCTGCGCGCCTGCCTTTTGTGCTGCTCAATGGTGCCAGCGGCATTGCCGTGGGCCTGGCCACCGAGGTGCCCAGCCACAACCTGGCCGAAATTGCCGAGGCCTGCATCGCGCTGATCAAAAGCCCCAAGCTGTCCGACAGCGAACTCTGCGCCATCGTGCCCGGCCCCGACTACCCCGGCGGCGGACAGATCATCAGCAGCGCAAATGACATCGCCGAGGCCTACCGCACAGGCCGCGGATCGCTCAAGGTGCGCGCCCGCTGGAAGATCGAGGAACTGGCCCGGGGACAGTGGCAACTCGTCATCACCGAGCTGCCGCCCGGGGTCAGCACCCAGCGTGTGCTCGAAGAGATCGAGGAACTCACCAACCCCAAGGTCAAGACCGGCAAGAAGGCGCTGAGCGCCGAGCAGACCCAGCTCAAGGCCAGCGTGCTGGCCGTGCTCGACGTGGTGCGCGACGAGTCCAGCAAGGACGCCGCCGTGCGCCTGGTGTGCGAACCCAAGACCAGCCGCATCGAACAGCAGGAGCTGATCAACACGCTGCTGGCGCACACCAGCCTGGAGACCTCCTCTCCGATCAATCTCACCATGGTCGGGCTCGATGGCCGGCCGACACAGAAGTCATTGCGGCAGATGCTGCTCGAATGGATTTCGTATCGCCAGACCACAGTGCAGCGGCGCTCGCGGCATCGGCTCGACAAAGTGCTGGACCGCATCCACATCCTCGAAGGGCGGCAGATGGTGCTGCTCAACATCGACGAGGTGATCGCCATCATCCGCAGGTCCGACGAACCCAAGATCGCGCTGATCGAACGCTTCCGTTTGAGCGAGCGGCAGGCCGAGGACATTCTTGATATCCGGCTGCGCCAGCTGGCGCGGCTCGAAGCCATCAAGATCGAGCAGGAACTCAAGGAACTGCGCAGCGATCAAAAAAAGCTCGAAGAAATTCTGGGCAGCCCGACGGCGCTGCGCCGGCTCATGGTCAAGGAAATCGAGGCCGATGCCCGGCAGTTTGCCGATCCGCGCCGCACCCTGATCCAGGAAGAAAAAAAAGCCATCGCCGAAGTGCGCGTGGTCGACGAGCCGGTCACTGTGGTTGTGTCCCAGAAGGGCTGGGTGCGTGCACGCGGCGGCCACGGCCACGAGGCATCGAGCTTTGCTTTCAAGGCTGGCGACGGTCTGTACGGTGTCTTCGAATGCCGTACCGTGGACACGCTGCTGGCGCTGGGCTCGAACGGCCGCATCTATTCGATGCCGGTGGCCTCGCTGCCCGGCGCGCGCGGTGACGGCCAGCCGGTCACCAGCCTCATCGAACTGGAGCCGGGAACCCAGCTGCTGCATTATTTTGCCGGCCCCGCCCATGCCACGCTGCTGCTCAGCAGTTCGGCCGGCTATGGTTTCCTGGCCAACGTCGAGGACATGATCTCGCGTGTGAAGGCCGGCAAGGCCTTCCTGAGTTGCGGCCAGGGAGAGACCGCCTGCGCGCCCTCGCATGTCAGTGGTTCTTCAGGCAGCGCACCGTTGCCCCCGGCCACCCACGTGGCTTGCGCGTCCACGGGCGGGCGCATCCTCACCTTCGAGATCAAGGACCTCAAGGCCCTGTCCAAGGGCGGCAGGGGCCTGATGTTGATCGACCTGGAGCCCAAGGACACGCTCGCCGGTGCAGCCGCCTATACCCGCAGCGTGCGCATCGCTGGCATCGGGCGCGGCGGCAAGGAGCGTGAAGAAACGCTGGAAATCCGCTCGCTGAACAATGCCCGTGCTGCGCGTGGGCGCAAGGGCAAGGCGGCCGATCTGGGGTTCAAACCGGTGTCGATACAGCGCGTGGAATAGGCTCCATCGACGGGGGCGCCCCTTGCAAAGGGCGATGCCCCCGTCCCCCTGGTGCCGGCTGCCGCGTTTACGGGGATTTCCGCGGCAGTCCATATTTTTTTCGTGATGGCAAGCCTTTGACGGGAAACGCTTGACTTGCGAAAAAATCGTATTCAGAATCCGATTTCATACGACAAATGCACTTTTAGGAGTTTTCATGAGTCCAGATCTGCACCAGCGCCTGAACGTCCACGACGGACTTGGCATCACGTCCGGAGGCCGGGCGGAACTGGAGCAGATGGTTCAGGGTGGGCTGACCTCGGTGAACTGCACCTGCTCTGTCTGGGAGGGGTTTCGCGGAACGATGGAGCGCATCGCGCGGTGGAAACAGTCGTTTGTCGAGAACGCCGACCTCGCCTTGCAGGTGTACAAGGTTTCGGACATCGCACGTGCCAAGGCGCAGGGCAAGGTCGGCATCATCCTGGGTTGGCAGAACACCTCCGCCATCGAAGACCAGCTTCCTTTCATCCAGATATTTCACGAGCTGGGTGTGCGCGTCGTCCAACTCACGTACAACACCCAGAACCTGCTGGGTACCGGCTGCTATGAGAGCCGCGACTCAGGGCTGTCGGACTTCGGCCGCGAGGCCATCGATGAGTTCAATCGGGTGCGCATGCTCATAGACCTGTCGCACGTGGGTCCGAAGACGTCCGCCGAGACCATTGCCTACTCGAAGCTGCCGGTGTGCTACACCCACGTCGCTCCCCGGGCGCTCAAGGATCATCCGCGCAACAAGACCGATGAAGAACTGAAGTTCATCGTCGACAGGGGGGGATTCATCGGCCTCACATTCTTCGTTCCGTTTCTGCATCGGGGTGAGGCTGCGGGTCTGGAAGACTTCATTGAGGTGGTTGAACACACCATCAACATCGTCGGCGAAGACCGCATCGGATTCGGGACCGACCTTCGCGTGAACTACCCAAGCTGGTCGATTTACTGGAAAGAGGACAGCCACGTGGCGCCCATGTACTGGGCGCATGACAAGGGCTATGCGCGGCAGTTGACGCGCTTTACCGAGATCCGGTACCCGGGCGGCTTCAAGGACTTCACAGGCTATCCCATGCTCACCAGAGCGATGGAACAACGCGGATGGAGCGAGAGCCGTATCCGCAAGGTGATGGGCGACAACTGGATCCGCTTCCTTGGCGAGGTCTGGGGCGACGCATGAACTGACACACTGGATGGAGAAACCCATGAAACTCATAAAACTGATTGGTGTTCTGGCGGTAGTGCAACTCTGCTGGATGGCGGGACCGGCCATGGCGCAGTCCTATCCGGCGAAGCCGCTGCGCATCGTCGTTCCGTTCGCGCCCGGTGGCGCGACGGATGTGGTCGCGCGCATGGTCGCGCAGAGGCTCAACAAGGCCTGGGGGCAGCCAGTCGTCGTCGAGAATCGCCCAGGCGCCGCTGGCAACATCGCAGCGCAGCACGTGGCCAAGTCGCCCCCGGATGGCTACACGCTGCTCGCCACGGCCGCGGGCCTCATGACCGTAAACCAGTTCATCTACAACAATCCCGGTTTCGACCCCGTGGCGGACCTCGCGCCAATCACCAACGTCGCCAATGCGCCGCACTTGCTGGTCACCAGCGCGGCTTCCCCCATTGCAACGGTGCAGGATCTCGTGGCTGCGGCCAGGGCCAGGCCCGGTACCATCAGCTTCGGCAATTCGGGCGCCGGCTCTGCCTCCCACCTGACCGCCGAGTATTTCGCGGCGACGGCCAAGGTGCAGGTGTTGCACGTTCCGTACAAAGGAAGCTCACCGGCCATCACCGACCTGCTCGGCGGACAGATCACCGCAATGACCGACGCCATGGTCGGCCTGCTCCCGCAGATAGAAGCCAAGAGGCTGAGGCCGGTCGCCGTTGCCTCGCTGCGCAGGTTCCCCCTGCTGCCGGACGTTCCGACGGTCGCGGAATCCGGCCTGCCGGGCTTCGAGAATGGAACCTGGCTCGGCATCCTCGCTCCGGCTGGCACGCCACGGGAAATCCGCGAAAAGATCCAGCGCGAAATCGCCGAGATGCTCAAGTCCCCCGACATTCAGCGTGAACTGCTGCAGCAGGGGATGACCCCTGTGGGCAATACGCCTGAGCAGTTCGCCGCCTTCATGCAGACCGAGCGCCAAAAAGCGGCGCGTATCGTCGAAGTTGCCAAGATTCCAAAGTTGTAAATTATGGGAATGAACTACAAAAAGAACGGAAACATTGCTGTCTTCACGCTCGACAACCCGCCTGTCAACGTCACCAATCCGTCGACACACAAGCAGTTCCATCACCACCTGCAGGATTTCCTGGCCGATGACGCGATCAAGGTTGGCATCTGGACTGCGGCCGGAACGCGCGCCTTCTGTGCCGGAGACGACATCAAGACGCCGCGCGTACCGCGTACACACGCCGAGATCGTGGAGCGCTATCTCGGCAACCGCTCGGAGGACGAGTCGCTTGAGTATCCGGGCTGGGAGCTGCAGGTCATGCAGATGCAGCGCTACAAGCCCATCATCGCTGCCATCAATGGACCGGTTTTAGGCCAGGGGTTCATGTATCTGACGCGGTTGACCGACATCCGCATCGCCACGCCCAACGCGACTTTCGGCCTGCCCGAGATCAAGTACGCGATGCCCGGCGCCGGTGGCATGCTGAAGCTGGGGCTTGAAGTCCCGCATGCGGTTGCGATGTGGCTCGCTCTCACGGGGGAGCCGCTCGACGCGGAGTCCGCGCAGAAGCATGGTCTGATCAACGAGATCGTCCCGCAGGAAGCGCTGATGGAGCGCGCCTACCAGATAGCCGGATTGATTGCGAGGCATCCATCTCTGTCCATCCGCACAGAGATGGAGGCGTACTATCAGTCGATGGACATGACGCGGGATCAGGCGGTGGCGTTTTCAGCCCACCTCGCACGCCTTCAGCGCGTGGCGTTTCATACTCGCGCGCCACTGGGAGCAGACAAGGATGACTGAACACAGGCGTGATGGCCCGCCGATCGAAAAGAACACCGCCGCCGCGCCGTCCCCTGCCGATTCAAGAGGCGTGGGCCGTTTCGAGGAAGTGTTGCTTCAGAAAAGTCGTGACAGCCGGCTTGGAAAACGGATGCGGACCCGGTTCCTGTTTCTCACGATCGTCGCGCAATGTATCCAGATCGATTCCGCGAAAGACCCGACACTCGAAGACGTTCTCGAACGGTCGGGCCTTGCGCGCAGCACGTTCTACACCAATTTCAAGGATGTCGCCGAATGCGTGACGGAGGTCCTGACCCTGTTCTTCGAGTCGCTCGGGGAAAGTCGCGGAATTACCGAGAGGGAACTCTCCAGTTATCAGGCCATTCTCGAAGCCAACACCTGGTACTGCCGATCGTATGAAGCCAATGCCGGCCTGTTTGCCGGCGTTGCGAGGAATCCCACTGTGCTCAAGATGCGAGAGGCGCAAAACGCAAGTTGGGCGAGAAAGATCGTCCACGTGTCGGAACGCCGCCGTGGCGTTCCTTTCACACAGGCAATCCGCAAGGAATACACGGGCATTGTCGGCATCCTGATCGTGATGACGACGGAGGCTGCACGCGAGCGCTTCGTCACGAAGGACAAGTTGCTCGTGTCAACCTACCGCACCGCCGACGCGCTTGCCGAGTCGCTGACAGGCATCTGGTACCGGATGACCATCGGCTACGAGCAAAGTCAGACCTTGACCCGGCGCAGCTGATTCGCACCTGCCCGTCGCCCGGAGTTTTCATGTCTTCGTCCGCCCTGGCCGCCTGGAAAAACAAGGTCATCCTCGCAGAGCAGCAGCCGCTGCCCGTCAGCATTCCGGCATTTTTCGACGAGGCGGCGGCCCGGAACGGCGATCAGGTCCTGCTCGATTTCTTTGAGACCGGCGAGCGCGTGACCTATGCCGAATTGACGAGCGCGAGCGAGCGACTCGCGCGGCGCCTGTCATTGCTGGGCATCAGGGCCGGCATGTGTGTCGCTGTCATGCTGCCCAATGTGCCCCAGTGGCATGTCATCTGGCTTGCCGTGTTGCGGTTGGGCGCGCGGGTACTGCCGGTCAACCCGACCTATACAGCCCGCGAGCTTCAATACGTGCTGTCGGATGCGCAGGCCGTCGCGTGGTTTCTCCCGGCCGACAGAATGGACTTGCCAGACAGCGTGTCGCCTTGGCCCGGGCTGCTTCGACGCGGCTGGGTCATCCCGGTCGGTGAAGGCACAGGTATCAACGGGTTGGACGCGGAATTGCCCGATGCCGGCGCATCACCAGACGCCGAGGCGTTTTCCCCAGACCTCAAAACAACAGCGAATATCCAGTACACGTCGGGCACCACAGGGTTCCCCAAGGGATGCATCTTGAGTCACGGCTACTGGCTCAACCTGGCTCAGCAGGCGCGCCTCATGCACATTGAACCGATGAGGCGCTTCTTCACGGCACAGCCTTTCTATTACATGGACCCGTTCTGGCAGCTGTTGATGGCCGCGTCATCAGACGGAACACTGACCGTCGCGCGCAAGATCAGCGGAACAAAGTTTCTGGGCTGGCTGGCCGACAACGCGATCGAATGGGCGCAGTTGCCCGAAATCGCGCTGAAGTCCATGGACATCCACGCAGACCGACGGTTTTCGTTGCGCCAGGTGTTCACCTTCGGCTGGGGCGAGAGCTCGCGCAAGCGGTTCGTGGAGCGCTTCCGGATTCCCGCGACCGAATCGTTCGGTATGACAGAGATCGGCCTGGGCCTTTCAATGCCACCGGGCTGGCCTGCCTCGGACCGGGCGGTCTCGGTCGGTATTGCGCACCTGCGCCGCGAAGCGCGGATCGTTGATGATCAAGGGCGGGAGGTCGATGCGAATACGCCGGGTGAGCTTCAGATCCGCGGCGCCTGGATATTCGAAGGCTACTTCAACAAGCCCGAGGCAAACGCGGCGGCATTTGACGGCGAATGGTTTCGCACCGGGGATGCGTTTGAGCGCGATCCCGGGGGCTTCTATCGCATCGTCGGCCGTTTCAAGGAAATGATCAGACGCTCCGGCGAAAACATCGCTGCGCGCGAGATCGAGGCGGTTGTCCGGGCAATTCCTGAAGTACTCGACTGCGCGGCCGTTCCCGTGAGTGACGAGGATCGCGGGGAAGAGGTCAAGCTCCTCATCCAGCTTCACACCGAGTTGCTCGCCGACGGGCGCGATCCTCGGGAGGTTTTGGCCGCCGACCGCATTGTGCGGCATTGCCAGGCAGAGCTGGCGCCTTTCAAGGTGCCGCGGTACATCCAGTTCATCGAGGAGTTCCCGCGCACCTCTTCCAACAAAATTGCCAAGCACCGCCTGGATCAGGCCGCCGGGCCACGTTTCGCAGCGACCTTCGACCGTGTCGCCAATGTCTGGCGCTGACGCAGCCCGTCAGGCCGCGACTTCAGCGATCAGCTCGATCTCCACACACGCGCCCATCGGGATCTGCGCCACGCCAAACGCGCTGCGCGCATGGCTGCCCGCCGCGCCGAAGACCTGGCCCAGCAACTCGGAGCAGCCGTTGGTGACCAGATGCTGCTCGGTGAAATCGGCTGTGGAGTTGACCAGGCTCATGACCTTGACGATACGGCTGATTTTGTTGAGGTCGCCGACGGCGGCGTGCAAGGTGCCCATGAGGTCGATGGCGATGGCGCGCGCTGCCGCCTTGCCTTCTTCGGTGCCGAGGTTTCTGCCGAGCTGGCCGACCCAGGGCCGGCCGTCCTTGCGTGCGATATGGCCGCTGACGAAGACCAGGTTGCCGCTGCGCACAAACGGCACATAAGCTGCTGCCGGCGTGGACACCGGCGGCAGGACGATGTTGAGTTGCTTGAGGGTGTCGTAGACGTTCATGGGAAGAATTGTAGGGTGCTGGTTCAAGCGGGTTCGACCGTGACCGCCACGCTCAGCGTGTGATCGGCGCCGCCCAGGATCACCCCCCGGATGGGTGATACATCGCTGTAGTCGCGGCCCAGGGCCAGGGTAACGTAGTCTTCACCGGGGGCGCGCCGGTTGGTCGGATCGAAATCGCACCAGCCGGCGTCGGGCAAAAACACCGACGCCCAGGCGTGGGACGCGTCGCTGCCCACCAGCCGGGGCTGGCCCGGCGGCGGCGCGGTCAGCAGATAGCCGCTGACGTAGCGCGCCGGCAGGCCCATGGTGCGCAGGCAGCCGATCATCACGTGGGCAAAGTCCTGGCACACGCCCCGGCGCAGGTGCAGGGATTCCAGCGCCGGAGTGCCGACTTCGGTGCTCTGCGTTTCGTAGCTGAAATCGTTGTGGATGCGCTGCATCAGCTCCTGCGTGGCATCGAGCGCCGGGCGCCCCGGGCCGAAGCTCTCCCGCGCATAGGCAGCGAAGTCATCGTGGCGCGGCACGTAGGGCGACGCAAAGCGGAATTCGGCGGCAGGGTCGTAAGGGGCTCCACGACGGTAGCGAAAGAACTCGCGCACCTGCTCCCAGCTCATGTCGCTGGCGCTGCCGCGCGGCGCGGCGGTGCGCACCAGGCTGCGCGCGGTGATGCACAGTTCGTCGTGCGTCTTCTGCAGGCTGATGTAAGTGCGGGTGTTGCCGTAGAGGTCGCCCGAATCCACGCACTGGTCGGGTTGCGGGCTGACGCTCAGCTCGTGGCTGAGCAACTTCTGGCCGGCGCTGTCGATCGGCCGCAGATGCGTCTGGTGCTGCGCCGTGTTGACCGCCGGCGTGTACGCGTAGCGGGTTTCGTGGGTGACGTGCAGCAGCATGGCGCGCAGGTGGATTCAGGCGCCCAGGCTCTGGCGGGCTTCGATGGAGTGGGAAAAGTAGCGCGCACCCAGCAAGTCGGACAGTTCGCGCGCGGACTCCACGCAGCGCCTGAGCTCGGCAATCAGGCCCGCGTGCCAGCCCTGTTCGTCGCGCTGGCACAGGCGGTCGAGAAACCAGGCTTGCGGGTCGGGCAGATCGCGCGCCATGGCCGGCAACATGCCCGGCTCGCTACCGGCCAGCCGGGCCAGCCGGCCGCGCAGCGTCTGCAGTACCCATCCCAGTGAGCGCGGATTCTCGCGGTCCATCATCAGCAGATCGATCAGGGCGGGCACATCGCGCCGCAGCTGGAAGCGCGCGTGAAAACTGATGGTGCTGTCGAACAGCGCGACCATGGCCTCGTAGCCGCTGTCATCGTGGATGCTGCCGGTCTCGAAGCCGCTGGCCAGCGCTGCGGCCAAAAAACTCAAACGCTCGATGTGGCGGCCTGTGCTCAGGAGGCGCCAGCCGTCATCGCGCGCCATGCGGTCCGTCTGTGCGCCGGTCATGGCGGCCAGATAGCCGCCCAGGTGGTCGAGTACGCGCAGGCTCTCGACGCAGGAGTAGTCTGAATCGACGGACGTATTTGCGCACTGCGAGAAAAAGTCGGTCTCTGCGCGCAGGATCATGTTCCAGTGCTCTTGCGACAGGCGCTCGCGCACTGCGGCAGCGGCAGACTTCAGCGCGACGAGGTTGTAGCCCACGCTGGTGGCGTGCACGGTGTCGGCCAGCGAGGCGATCAGCGAACGCTCGAACACGCGCGGCGCCTGCGCGGCCGGCGGCACTTCGTCCAGCACCAGGCCGTGGGTGACGGCCAGCTGGCTCAGCCAGTTCAGCAGCGGTTGCGAGGTCTGATCTTCGCCGTTGAGACCTTCGAGGGCCAGACGCGCCAGGCGCAGGGTGTTTTCGGTGCGCTCGGTGTAGCGGCCCAACCAGAACAGATTCTCTGCGGCCCGGCTGGTGATGCTGCGACTGAGCGCGGCCGGGACGTCGGGTGCGATCTCGGTGGGAAGGTTGGTACTGGTGTCGATCTGCCCCTCGGTCAGTACCCAGACATCGGCGCTGCTGCCGCCGCTCTGCATCGAGGCAATGTCGAGATCGGCCGTGGCAATGCGCGCGAGTCCGCCGGGCAGCACGCTCCATGAGCCCGGCCCGTCGCACACGGCGAACACGCGCAGCATGACCGAGCGCGGTGCGAGCAGTCCCGCGTGCCAGGTGGGCATCTGCGATAGCGGCAGATAGGCCTGCACCGTGTGGGCTTCGCCCTGGCGGACGATGCGTCCGGCCCACTCGTCGAGCTCGCGCTGCGACAGGGTGTGGCCGAGCACGGACGACATGCCCGTGCGCACGTCGGGATAGGTGGGCTTGATGACGCGCTCGCCCAGTTGAGGCAGCGCGCTGTCCATCGCGGCGCGCTCCCCGCACCACCAGGTGTCCAGCGAGGGCAGTGCAAGTTCTTCGCCCAGGAGCCGGCGTGAAAGTGCAGGCAAAAAGCCGAGCAGCGCGCTCGATTCAAGAAATGCCGAACCCGGCGCATTGGCCACCAGTACATTGCCCGCGCGCATGACCTGCAGCAGGCCCGGCACGCCCAGGCGCGAATCGGCGCGCAATTCCAGGGGGTCGAGGAACTCGTCATCCAGCCGCTTGAGCACGGCATGCACCGGCTCCAGGCCCTTGAGCGTGCGGATGTACAGGCGCTGGTCGCGCACGGTCAGATCGCTGCCTTCGACCAGCGTCAGTCCGAGGTAGCGTGCCAGGTAGGCATGCTCGAAGTAGGTCTCGTTGTAAGGCCCGGGCGTCAGCAGCACGATGCGCGACGATTCGCCGGCCGGGCTCATGCGCTTGAGGCCGTCGATCAGCGCCCGGTAGCTGGCGGCGATGCGCTGCACATGCATGTCGCGAAAGGCGGTGGGAAACTGGCGCGAGACGGCGACCCGGTTTTCGAGCAGGTAGCCCAGGCCCGAAGGTGCCTGCGTGCGCTGGGACACGATCCACCATTCGCCGGCTGGGTCGCGCGCCATGTCGAATGCCGCAATGGGGAGATGGGTTCCGCCTACCGGGGTGATGCCGTGCATGGGGCGCAGATAGCCGGGATGCCCCTGGACCAGCGCGCTGGGCAGCAAACCCTCGGCCAGCATGCGTTGCGGGCCGTAGACATCGGCCATGACATGGTCCAGCAGCCGCACACGCTGCTGCACGCCAAGCTCGATGTACCGCCAGTCCTGAGGCGAGATGATCAGCGGAAAAAGGTCCAGCGACCAAGGACGCTGCGGACCGTCGGCGTCTGCATAGACGTTGTAGGTGACGCCGTTGTCGCGGATTTGTCGCTGCAGCTGGCGGCTGCGCCGGTCCAGGTCGCGGAAGCCTTCGACCCCGAGATGGCCGAAGAAGCTGCGCCAGGCCGGAGCGCTCATTTCGTCAAAATGGCCGGCGGAGATGTCTTGGGCCAGAGTCGCGGCCAACACCCAGGGGTCCATGACGGTATCGAAGGCGGACTGGGATTGAGAGTTGGGTTCCACAGTCCGTATTGTCCGCTACCGGCGCAGGTCGAGCGTAAACGGAAACTCGTGGCTTCCGGGCACGCCGATGGTCGCAGGCGGCACCTGCATCGGTCCCGGCGTATGGCCCATGCGGAAGAAGCGCGACAGGCGCCGACTCTCGGCCTCATAGGCGTTGACGGGAAAGGTGTCGTAGCTGCGTCCGCCCGGATGGGTGACGTGGTACTGGCAGCCGCCGACGGAGCGCTGCATCCAGGTGTCGACGATGTCGAAGGTCAGGGGCGCGTCGATGTCGATGGTTGGATGCAGGGCTGAGGGCGGATTCCAGGCGCGGTAACGCACGCCGGCGACGTATTCGCCGGCGATCCCTGTCGGATGCAGCGGCAGGGCGCGGCCGTTGACGGTGATGACATGCCGGCTCGGATTGAGGCCGCTTGCACGAACCTCGATACGTTCAAGCGAGGAATCGACATAACGCACCGTGCCGCCCGCCGTGCCTTCCTCGCCCATCACATGCCAAGGCTCCAGTGCGTTGCGTAACGTCAGCTCGATGCCGGCAGCGTGCACCTGGCCCACCAGGGGGAAGCGGAACTCGAAATGCGGCGCGAACCAACTTGCGTCAAAGGCATGACCGGATTCGCGCATGTCGGCGATCACGTCCTCGAAATCCATGCGCACGAAGGCGGGCAACAGGAAGCGGTCGTGCAGTTCAGTGCCCCAGCGCGTGGCCGGCGCCCGGTAGGGCTTGCTCCAGAAGCGGGCGACCATCGCACGCAGTAGCAGCTGCTGCACGATGCTCATGCGCGCATGGGGCGGCATTTCGAACGCGCGCAGCTCCAGCAGGCCCAGGCGGCCGGTGGCGCTGTCGGGGGAGTACAGCTTGTCGATGCAGAACTCGCTGCGGTGGGTATTGCCCGTGACGTCGATCAGGATGTTGCGCAGCGACCGGTCGACCAGCCATGGGGGCATTTCCTTGCCATGGACTTCGCGGCTGCGGGCGATCTCGCGCAGCGCGATCTCCAGCTCGTACAACTGATCGTTACGCGCCTCGTCCACGCGCGGCGCCTGGCTGGTGGGCCCGATGAACATGCCGCTGAAAAGATAGCTCAGCGCGGGGTGGTTGTGCCAGTACAGCAGCAAGCTGGCGAGCAATTCTGGGCGGCGCAGGAACGGACTGTCCGCAGGCGTTGCGCCCCCCATCACGAAATGGTTGCCGCCGCCGGTGCCGGTGTGGCGCCCGTCGGTCATGAATTTCTCTGCCGAAAGGCGCGATTCGAAAGCGGCCTGGTACAGGTACTCGGTGTGGTCGACCAACTGGTCCCAGTCGTGCGCCGGATGGATGTTGACTTCGATGACGCCGGGGTCGGGCGTGACCTGCAGCAGCTTCAGGCGCGGGTCGCGCGGGGGCGGATAGCCTTCGAGCACGATGCGCAGGCCCAGCTCCTGGGCCGTGTCCTCGACCGCGCTGACCAGCACAAGATAGTCTTCCACGCGCTCCAGCGGCGGCATGAACACATAGAGCACGCCGCTGGGCTCGCCGGCGCCCTCGGCCTTGGGGCCGTTGGCCCGGCGCGGATCGCGCACCTCCACGCACAAGGCGGTGCGCACGGTGTCGCGGGCGGGGTCGAATTTTTGCGGCGGCGCCGGTGTGGCGGCATGGGCGGCAGGCGTCTGCGGGCGGCGCGCCGCATCCACGGTTTCGAGCGGCACGCGCGGCGTGCTGGGGTCGCGGTCGATCAGGTAGGGATAGTCGCCCTTGGCGACCCAGGGCAGAGAATCCAGAGGCAGTCGCATCCCCATTGGCGAATCCCCGGGGGTGAGGTACATGCGGTCCTCGCGCAGCAACCACGGGCTGGTGCGCCAGGGCGGGCCGCTCAGGCGCGCCGGCGGCTTGTAGGCGGGGCCGGGCACGGCATCCTGCGGCGCGCTTGCGGGCGCGAGCGGCAGCACATAGCCGACCACGGCATCGAGCTTCTGCTCGAACACGCGGCGCAGGCGCGCGCGTTCCAGCTCGTCGTCCAGCCGCGCATCGAAAGGGTCGACATTGACCGGCAGGCGGCGCTCGCGCCACAGGTAATAGAAGGCATCCTCGTAACCGGGTGTGATGTGCGCGGGAGTCACGCCGAGCTTGCCGGCCAGGGTCTCGATGAAGCGATGCGCATCCTGGCTGGTGTAGTGGGTGGGCGCGCGCTCGTCGGCGAACAGCGCCGCATTGCGCCAGGCCGGCTGGCCATCGGTGCGCCAATAAATGTTCAGGGCCCAGCGCGGAAGCTGCTCGCCCGGATACCACTTGCCCTGGCCGAAATGCAGAAAGCCGCCCCGGCCGTAGCGCTCGCGCAGCTTGTGGACCAGATCGGTGGCAAAGGCCCGCTTGGTCGGGCCCATCGCATCGGTGTTCCATTCGGGCGCATCGCGGTCCGACACGGCAACGAAAGTGGGCTCGCCCCCCATGGTCAGGCGCACGTCGCCAGCGACCAGCGCCGCATCCACGCGCCGGCCCAGGGCCAGCACCTCGGACCATTGCTGATCGGTGTAGGGCTTGGTGACGCGTGGCGATTCGCGGATTCGCGTCACCTGCATGTGGTGACTGAAATTCACTTCGGCTTCATCCGTCAGGCCTTCGATCGGCGCGGCACCCGAGGGTTGCGGAGTGCAGGCCAGGGGAATGTGGCCCTCGCCGGCCAGCAGGCCTGAAGTGGCATCGAACCCGATCCAGCCGGCGCCAGGCAGATAGACCTCGCACCAGGCGTGCAGATCGGTGAAGTCCACGCTGGTGCCGCTGGGGCCATCGAGTGACTTGACGTCCGGTGTGAGCTGAATCAGGTAACCCGAGACAAAGCGCGCGGCCAGGCCGCAATGACGCAGCAGTTGCACCAGCAGCCACCCGGAATCGCGGCAGGAGCCGGCGGCCAGCGTGAGCGTCTGCTCCGGCGTCTGCACGCCCGGCTCCATGCGGATCAGGTACTTGATGTCTTTGTGCAGTTGCTGGTTCAGCGCGACCAGAAAGTCGATGGTGGGACACTTCTCACGCGAGATGCCGTCCAGATAGGTCTGCAGCAAAGGCGTGACCGGCTCGGCCACGAGATAGGGCGCAAGCTCTGCCGCCAACTCGGGGGCATACCGGAAGGGAAAAGTCTGCGCCGCGGGTTCGAGGAAAAAGTCGAACGGGCTGTACACAGCCATCTCGACGACCAGATCCACGGTCACGGTGAATTCGGTGGTCTTCTCAGGAAATACCAGGCGGGCTTGGTAGTTGGCGAACGGGTCCTGCTGCCAGTTGACGAAATGCTTGGCCGGCTCCACCCGCAAGCTGTAGGAGATGACCTTGCTGCGGCAATGCGGCGCGGGCCGAAGGCGCACAACCTGCGGACCCAGGTTGACGGGCCGGTCGTATTTGTAGCGGGTGGTGTGGGTCAGCGCGGCGTGGATCGACATGAGGTGGATTGCAGAGTCATCACGCATCCTAGCAAGAGTTGAGCCACGAAGCGAATTGCAGCACGTTCTGCGTGAAGGAAAATCCGCCTGCCGTGCGGGGCAAGGCCATCTGTCGATTGACGCAACATACTATTGAGTAGATAATTTTTCACGGCAAGTAGTCGCTGTCGATCGGGGGCGGCGCTTGCAGATGACAACCAGTTTTTATTGGAGACACTCACTCATGAAGTACAAGACCTTGCTGGTCGGCCTGTCCATGCTTGCTGCATTCACTGCGAGCCAAGCGCAATCCCGCTATCCTGAGCAGCCGATCAAGTTCGTGGTTCCCGCGGCCGCTGGCGGTATCGCTGACCTGCTGGGGCGGACCTTCGCCAAGCACCTGCCCTCGGGCTTCGGTCAGCCGGTAGTGGTCGAGAACCGGGGCGGTGCCGGCGGCGTGGTGGCCACCGAGTTCGCCGCCAAGGCGCCGGCCGATGGCTACACGCTGATCCAGACCACCATTGGCAATGTGGTTCAGCCGCTGGCCCAGAAGCCGCTTCCCTACGATTTCGAGCGTGACTTCGTGCCCGTGTCGCTGCTGATCAAGATGCCCAATGTGATTTTCGTGCACCCCTCGGTGCCGGTGAACACGCTGCAGGAGCTCGTGGCGTTGAGCAAGAGAAGGCCTGGCACGCTGTCGTATGCGACTTCGGGCACAGGCTTTTCCTCCCACCTGGCGGCAGAGCTGTTCAAGAGCGTTTCTGGCATCGACTGGCTGCATGTGCCCTACAAGGGCAGCGCGCCGGCCGTCACCGACGTGCTCGGCGGACAGGTTCCGGTCCTGGTGGACAACGCCATCTCGGCCGAGCGCCATGCCAAGTCGGGCGCGCTGCGGGCGCTGGCTGTGACATCGGCCAAGCGTTATCCGGGATTGCCCAATGTGCCCACCGTGGCAGAGTCGGGCTATCCGGGCTATGAATCCACGGGTTGGGTGGGACTGAGCGTGCGGACCGGGACCTCGCCGGAGATCATCAAGCGGGTGTCCGCAGAATTTGCCAAAGTCGCTGCCATGCCTGAAGTGCGCAAGATCATGTTCGACAACGGCGCCGAAGTGGTTGGTGGCACGCCCGAAGAATACGCTGCCTTTCTGGCTGCCGAGAAGCGCAAGTGGACCCAGGTGGTCAAGGCCATCGGCCTGCGCATGGAGTAGCTGCGCATGACGACTTACGTGTTTGCGCACGGTTCGTACCAGGGCGGATGGATCTGGAAGCCGCTGGCCGAGAATCTGCGGCGACTGGGGCATACCGCTTATGCCCCCTCGCTCGACGGCTGCGGCGACCGCCGCCAGGCGCTGCGGGCGGGCATCACCACAGAGAGCCAGGCCGAAGATCTGGCGTCGCTGATCTTTCACGAGGATCTCGAACAGGTGGTGCTGGTGGGCACCAGCAGCGGGGGCATGGTCGTGTGCAAGACGGCAGAGCTGATTCGCGAGCGCGTCAAGTCGCTGTGCTTCATCAGCGCGGTGGCCTTGCTCGATGGCGAAAAGATTTCTGATCAGGTGCGCGCGCCGACACAAATCACCGACGCGCTGTCGGTGGCCCCGTCGCGCGAGGATGCCGAGCAGCGCTGGGCGGCGCTGTTGCCACCGAAGGAGCGCCAGTGGGCGTTGGAGCGCTATTCGCCCCACCCGATCGACGTCTACCGCCGTGCGGTGGATCTGCCGCGCTTTTGGAGCCAGGACTGGGACGCGACCGTGATCTGGTGCAAGCGCAGCGCCTTGCCCCCCGTGGAGCACCAGCGCCGTACGACCGAGCGGCTTCGTGCCCGCTTCCATGAGCTCGACGCCGGTCATCTGGCGGCGCTCAGCCACTGGAAAGAGCTGACGCCTCTGCTGCCGGCCTGACGGCGGACCGGATGGCCGCTGCCGAAGCTACACTTCGATCGGGCGCTACAGCGCTGGAGGATGGACGGTGAAAGAGGAAATCAAGGAGTACAAGCGGGCCAAGATTCTCGACACCGCGCTGCGGCTGTTTTCCGAGCAGGGCTTCAGCGGCACCTCCATGGAGGCCGTGGCCGAGGCGCTGGGGGTCACCAAGCCCTTCATCTACACCTATTTCGACAACAAGTACGCACTGCTGACGGCCATCTACGAACAGATGACCGATCAGCTGGTGGTCCTTCTTAACCAGGCCCTGGACAGCGAGGGCGATTCCCCTGACCGGCAGCTGGCCCATCTGGTCGAGCAGCTCGCGCGCATCAACATGAACTCCCGCATCGCGACGGTTTTCCTGCAGGAAGAAAAACACCTCGACAAAAAATTTCTGGAGGCCGTGCGCCGGCGCGAGAAAGAATTCGACCACCGCTTGAGCGCGCTCATCCGCAAGGGCGCGGACATGGGGGTGTTCCAGGTCGAAGACCCGTCGGTGGCGGGTCTGGGAATCACGGGCATGGTGCGCTGGATCCACCGCTGGTACCAGCCTGGTGGGCGGCTGTCGGCCGACGACATCGCGCGCCTGATCTCCCGCATGGCGCTCGACACCCTGCGCGCGGCGCGCAAGCCTTAGCGCGCCTTGTCCCAGCCCTCGGGATTGTTCCAGCGCTCCTTGAAGTAGCTGGGGAACAATTGCGAGCACATGGCCGTGATGGGCATGGCCGTTTCGTTGGCGATGGCCACCGCGGCGGCCGCGCGCAGGTCCTTGGCCAGCGAGTAGGGCAGCTCGGGGCTACCTTTCAGCGTGTGATGGACCGGATAGCGGTCGAAGAAATCGAAATTGCTCACGCCCCATGAACCGCCGGTGCTGGTCTGCGCGACCTTGAACAACTGATCGCGCGACACGCCTTGCGCCGCGCAAAAACGCACGGCCTCCATGATCACCAGCTGATTCGACAACGCCATGAGGTTGTTGCCGAGCTTGACCACCTGCGCATCGCCGGCGCGACCGACCCGAACCACGTCCTTGCCTACCGCGGTGAACAAGGGCTCGACAATCTTGAACTCGGCGTCCTCTGCGCCCACGATGACGGTCAGTGTTCCCGCGATCGAGCGGTCGCGTCCGCCGCTGACAGGCGCATCCACCAGCGTCATGCCCCGGGCCTTGGCTGCGGCGGCGATCTCATGCACCAGGGCCGGCCGCACGGTGCTGTGCATGATGGCGATCTGGCCCGCGCGGCCAAGGGCGATGATGCCGTTCTTGCCAAGGAACAGTTCCTCGACCTGGTCCTGAAAGCGCACGCAGGTGGCGATCACATCGGCATCCTGCACGGCTTGCGCCAGCGATGAAGTTGTGCGCGCACCATAGGCGCGGGCGATGTCGAGCGCCTCTGGCCGCAAGTCGCAGACACACAGATCGAAGCCGGCCTTGGCAATGTTGTGGGCCATCGGGCCGCCCATGTCTCCTGTGCCTATGAATGAAACCTTCATGGATATTCCTCGTGCGTCGGGGTGTTACTGGGGGACCACGCCGGCGGCGGCCGCCGCCTGCCGGTACTGGTCGAGAAGCTCCTTCGTCATGGCCTCGAACTCCGCCGGTGTGCCGCCAATGGGCTCGTTGGTCATGCCTTCGAGAATGCGTTTGCGAACCTCGGGCATTTTCAGAATCTGGTTGATCTCACTGTTGAGGCGGGCCAGCACCTCGGGCGGCATGCCAGCCGGACCCATCAGGCCGTACCAGTAGCCGCCATAGAAGCCCTTGAGCCCCAGTTCGTCGAAGGTGGGGATCTGGGGCGCCAGCGAGAAGCGCTGCTTTGCAGCGACGGCAAAGCCCCGCACGCCGCGGTCCTCCACGGTCTTGACGCCACGCGCAGAAAAGACGGCAAGCTGAATCTCATCGGCCGCCAGCGCCGTGAGCACAGGAGCGCCGCCGTTGTAGGCGATCATCTGCGACTGGAAGCCGGCCAGGCGCATCAGGCGGATGCCTTCGAGCGCGTCGCCGCCGGTGTTGCCGAAGTTGACCTTGCCCGGATTTGCCTTCGCGTAGGCCACGAGCTCAGGCACGGTCCTGGCCGTGATCCGCTTGCTGGCTGCCAGCACATAGGGCGTGGACGACAGCGCAATGACATGGGTGAAATCTTTGAGCAGATCGAAGTTCACCGCCTTGTACATGAAAGGCGCGGCCACAATGCCAGAGTGGATCAGCAGCAGGGTGTGGCCGTCCGGCGCGGCCCGCTTCAGGTAGTTCATGCCGAGTTGTCCGCCGGCGCCGGGCCGGCTGTTCACCACCACGGGTTGGCCCAGGCGCTCCGACAGCGCCTGACCGATCAGGCGCGCAAGAATGTCGGGTGCGGAGCCGGGTGTCAGCGGCACCACGATCTCGATCGGCTTGGTGGGGAAATCGGCGGCACTGGCAGGGGCCCAGGCCAGGGCGACGCCGGCAAGAACGGCCAGCAGGCGCAGGCGGGTGCGTAGGCTCATGTTTGTCTCCTTGGGGGGGGGGTATCTACCGCGCGGACTTCATATGGTACCGGTCGGTAGGTGAGTGTATGCCAGGCCTTCACACTTGGCAATAGCCGCGTTGGTGGTGATAGGCGAGCGCGCGCACGGACAACAGCGCGGAACATCCCGGGACGCATGGAGCTCAATCTCATCCTTCGTCGTCCAGCGCAGTTCGCGCCCGTGCTGTCGGGGTTGCTGCTGGGCACTGCCCTGCAGCTTCAGCAGCCTGCGCTATGGTCGCTGGCGGCCTATGGTTGCTGCGTCGCGGCAGCGGTGCTGCTGTGGTGTTGCGCGGCAATGGGCGGCTGCACGCGGCTTGCGCGCGCAGCGCTTGCGGCACTCGCGCTGGCGCTCGCGAGTGGCGGCTTGTGCGGCTGGCGGGCAGCGTTGTTTCAGACGCAGGCACTGCCCGGCGCACTCGAAGGCGCCGACATCGTGCTCGAAGGGCGTGTGGCAGCCATGCCGCAGCCAAGCGAAGAGGGGGTGCGCTTTCGCTTTGACACCCTGCAGGCGAGCGTCGCCGGGCACGAGGTCCGTGTGCCGCCGTCGATTCTGCTGTCCTGGTACAACGGCTTTGCGACTGCCAGCCAGGTGTTGCAGACGGCGCCGCGTTCGCTGGCGCCAGTGCGCGCCGGCGAGCGCTGGCGATTCACGGTGCGCTTGCGCGCACCGCACGGCAGCAGCAATCCCCTGGGCTTTGACTACGAGCTGTGGCTGTGGGAGCAAGGTCTGCAGGCGACCGGGCAGGTGCGTGCCGCGCACGGCGAAGCCGCACCCCTGCGATTGGGCCAGGGCTGGCGTTACCCGGTGGAGCGCGCGCGCCAAGCTGTGCGTGACACCGTTTTCGCGCATGTGGGCGATGCGCGCTCAGCCGGCGTTCTGGCGGCCTTGATCGTCGGCGACCAGAATGCCATTGCGCAGCAGGACTGGGAACTGTACCGCGCGACAGGTGTCGCGCACCTGATGAGCATTTCCGGATTGCACATCACCATGTTTTCCTGGGTCGCAGCCCTGGTCTGCGGCAGCTTGTGGCGACGCAGCTCCCGGCTGTGCCTGGTCTGCCCGGCGCCGCATGCGGGGCTGCTGGGTGGTGCTGCGCTGGCGGCAGGCTATGCGCTGTTCAGCGGCTGGGGCGTGCCGGCGCAGCGCACAGTCTGCATGTTGCTGGTGGCCGCGCTGCTGCGTCTGAGCGGGCGGCTGTGGCCCTGGCAACGCATCTGGCTGACGGCCTGCGCGGCGGTGCTGCTGCTCGACCCCTGGGCCATGCTGCAGGCCGGATTCTGGCTGAGCTTCGTGGCGGTTGGCGTGCTGTGCGCCGTGGGCAGCGCCTCTGCCGCGCAGTGTGGCCCAGACGCCAGCCCCGGGCGGCGCTTGCGGGGTCATCTGATGTCGCAACTGCGCCAGCAATGGGTCCTTACCCTGGCGCTCACGCCCCTGACGCTGCTGCTCTTCAACGAGGTGTCACTGGTCGGCTTCGTGGCCAACGCGCTGGCCATCCCCTGGGTTACTGCGCTGGTCACACCGTTGGCCATGGGCGGGGTGCTGCTGCCCTTGCTCTGGACGCCAGCGGCATGGGCGCTTGAGCTGCTTCATGCCGGGCTGGGTCTGCTTGCCAGCTGGCCTCAGGCCACGGTGTCCGCTGCTTCGCCGCCGCTGTGGGCTGCAGCGGCGGCCGTGGCGGGCGGCGCTCTGCTGGCTGCGCGTCTGCCCTGGGGCCTGCGCTGCGCTGGCTTGCCCATGATGCTGCCCGCGCTGCTGTGGCAGCCCCCGCGTCCGATTGCAGGCGAGTTCGAACTGCTGGCCGCCGACGTCGGACAGGGCAATGCGGTCCTGATTCGCACGGCCACGCGCACCATGCTGTACGACAGCGGGCCGCGCCTGGGCCGCAGCGCCGATGCCGGCCAGCGCGTACTCGCGCCTTTGCTGCGCGCGCGTGGTGACAGGCTCGATCTGCTGTTGGTCAGCCACCGTGATGCCGATCATGCCGGCGGCGCTGCAACAGTGCTCAAGGCGCATCCGCAGGCGGGACTGCTGGCTTCGATCGAAGAGACTCACCCATTGCAGGCGCTCAGGCCTGCGCGGCGCTGTGCAGCCGGCCAGCGATGGCGCTGGGATGGCGTCGACTTCGAAATTCTCCATCCGCAGGAGTCCGACTACCAGGCCGGCGCCAAACCCAATACCCTGTCTTGCGTGCTGCGCATCGCCAGCGCCGGCCAGACGGCGCTGCTGGCCGGCGACATCGAGAAAGCACAAGAGGCGAAACTGGTGCAGTCAGGTGCAGCCATCGCGGCCGACGTGCTGCTGGTACCGCACCACGGCAGCAAGACATCCTCGAGCGCCGACTTCCTGGACGCGGTGCATCCGCATATCGGATTGCTCCAGGCCGGTTACCGCAACCGCTTCGGTCATCCTGCGCCGGCCGTGCTGGCGCGCTACCGGGAGCGGGGCATTCAGGTGTTCGATTCACCGCACTGCGGTGCGGCGCTGTGGGTCTCTGTGCAACCCCGCAAAGTCCTGTGCCACCGCGAGGCGCAGCGACGCTACTGGCACCATTTATTGGCCCCGCCAACGAGTGCCCCCTGAGCGACACCCCCGCACGGCGCCGCCGATCTCAGGTCTTGAATTGGGGCTTGCGCTTCTCGCGGAATGCAGTGATACCCTCGCGTGCGTCTTCGGTCACGAACAGAACGGGCATGGCCTCCATGGCAAGCTGCAGTTCGTCGCCGCCAAGTCCCCGATTGAAGATCCCCTTGATCATGGAGATGGCAGTACGGGGTTTGGCCGCGAGCTTCTGGGCGAAGGCGCCGGCTTCCTCCAGCAACTGCGCATGGGGCACGACGCGCAGCACGACGCCCAGACGCAATGCCTCATCGGCGGAGATCGGCTCGCCCAACATCGCCAGCTCCTTGGCGCGGGACCGGCCCACGATCTCGTGCAGGCGCACGACCGCAAAGCCCGGCATCAGGCCCAGCCGGATCTCGGGAAGCCCGAACTGCGCGCGGTCCGAGGCGATGACAAAATCGCAGGCCATCGCCAGCTCGAAACCGCCGCCAAGCGCCAGGCCATTGACGGCTGCAATCACCGGCTTGCTGCAAGCCTCAAGCGAATGCGTCAGGGCCAGGGTCTCCTTGCTGAACTTGCGCGCCGCATGGGCCTCGAAGCTGAAGCGGCTGATGTCGCCCCCGGCGCAGAAAGCCTTGTCGCCGCGGCCGGTCAGCACCGCAACCCGGATGCTGTCGTCGGCCTCGACCTGCGCCAGGCTTTCGCGCAGACCTTGCCGTATCTCGGGGCTGCGGGCATTGAACCGATCGGGGTCGTCCAGGGTGATCCAGGCGACGCCCTCTTTATTGACGAAATCCACATTTCCAAATCGCAAGAAAATTCTCCTGAAGGTTCAGTCGAGCTTGATGTTCGCGTCCTTGACGACGCGGGCCCATTTTGCCATGTCGGTCTTGATGAACGCGTCCATTTGCTCGGTCGTCATGGGGGCTGTTTCGGCCCCGGCATCGCGCAAAGCCTTCTGCACGTCAGGACTGCGCAGGGCCCGGACGATCTCGGTGTTCAGCTTGGTGATGATGTCCCTGGGGGTGGCTGCCGGCGCGCAGAATCCGACCCACGCAATGATCTCGAACCCGGGCAGTCCCGACTCGGCGATGGTCGGGATTTCGGGCGCCGGGCTGAAGCGCTGGGCGCTGGTCACGCCAAGGACTTTGAGCCTACCGGACTTGATGAAGGGCAGCACAGGCCCGATATTGCTGAACATCACCTGCACTTGACCGCCCACCAGGTCGGTCACAGCCAGGCTGTTTCCCTTGTAGGGCACATGGGTCATCTTGACGCCGGCCATCAGGTTGAATAACTCCCCCGAAATGTGGCTGGACGATCCCGAACTCGCCGAAGCGAAATTGAGCTGACCGGGTCGCGCCTTGGCCAGCGCTATCAATTCCTGCAGGGTGTTGACGGGAACCGACGGGTGCACCACCAGAACGTTGGGGTAGGTCACCGCGACGGTGATGGCGGCGAAGTCTTTCACCGGGTCATAAGGAACGCTCGGGTACAACGCAACATTTCCCGAGAAGGGGCCGGAGTTACACATGAAAAGGGTATAGCCGTCGGGCGCGGCCCTGGCGGCCAGCTGGGTGCCGATCATCTGGGCGGCGCCGGCGCGGTGGTCCATGAGCACTTGCTGCCCCCAGGCCTGCGTGAGCTTGGGGCCGATCTGCTGCACGATCTGGTCTATGGCGCCGCCGGGGGGCACGGGAAGAATGATGCGTATCGGTTTGGTCGGGTAGCTCTGGGACCAGGCCAGCATGGGGGCCGAGGCCGACAAGGCCACGACAAGAGAAAGAATGCACCGCACGCAAATGTTTCTGTTCATGGACATACTCCCAGGCACACGGCCGTCTCCTGAATGATTCTTCGTTCAGTGGCAGTCTAGCATGGCGCTGTGGCGCCTACAAGCGGGGAACACATATTCGCCTCAGGCTCGGCCCAAATCTTGCTAAGCTAGGGTCAGGAGATGGTGCTCAAATGCAGAAATTCGACGAGATGTATACCGCCTTGCCCTACGAGTTCTTTTCTCAGGGGCGGGAGATACGGGAACATTACAAGACCTACGACGCCTGGCTGGCGCGCCAGCCAGGCGACATGATGCGCAAGCGCCGCGAAGAGGCCGAGATGATCTTTCGCCGCGTGGGCATCACCTTTGCGGTCTATGGCGCAAAGGATGAGGACGGCGCCGGCACTGAGCGTCTGATTCCTTTCGACCTGATCCCGCGCATCATTCCGGCCCATGAATGGGCTGCCATGGAAAAGGGGCTGGTCCAGCGCGTCACCGCCCTGAACCGATTCATCCACGATGTCTATCACGACCAGGACATCATCAAGGCCGGCATCATCCCGGCAGATCAGATACTCAACAATGCCCAGTTCCGCCCCGAAATGATGGGCGTGGACGTTCCCAACCAGGTCTACTCCCATATCGCGGGCGTGGACATCGTGCGCGCACCCGACGCCCAGGGCCAGGCTGAGTACTACGTGCTGGAAGACAATCTTCGCGTGCCCAGCGGCGTGAGCTACATGCTGGAAGACCGCAAGATGATGATGCGGCTGTTTCCCGACCTGTTCAACCAGCACCGCGTCGCGCCGATTGCCCATTACCCGGACCTGCTTCTCGAGACGCTGCGCGCGTCGGCGCCACCGGCCACCGCCGAGCCCACCGTGGTCGTGCTGACGCCGGGCATGTACAACAGCGCCTACTTCGAGCATGCCTTTCTGGCACAGCAAATGGGTATCGAACTGGTGGAGGGCCAGGACCTGTTCGTGAAGGACAACTTCGTGTGGATGCGCACCACCCGGGGCCCGCGCCGCGTCGACGTGATCTACCGCCGTGTCGACGACGACTTCCTCGATCCACTGGCGTTCAGGCCCAGTTCCACCCTGGGCTGCGAAGGCCTGCTGGGCGCCTATCAGGCTGGCAACGTGACCATCTGCAATGCGGTGGGAACCGGCGTGGCAGACGACAAATCCATCTATCCCTATGTGCCCAAGATGATCGAGTTCTACCTGGGCGAGAAGCCCTTGCTCAACAACGTTCCGACCTATGTGTGCCGCGATCCGAAAGATCTGCAATACACCTTGGCCAACCTCAAGGACCTGGTGGTCAAGGAGGTGCACGGCGCGGGCGGCTACGGCATGCTGGTCGGACCTGCCGCCACCAAGGCCGAGATCGAGGCTTTCCGCGGCGCGCTGCTCGCCAACCCCGCGGGCTACATCGCGCAGCCGACGCTGAGCCTGTCGAGCTGTCCGACCTTTGTCGAAAGCGGCATTGCGCCGCGCCACATCGATCTGCGCCCCTTTGTCCTGAGCGCCAAGGAAGTGCAGATGGTATCGGGCGGCCTCACGCGTGTGGCGCTGAAAGAAGGCTCGCTGGTTGTCAATTCATCGCAAGGCGGCGGCACCAAGGACACCTGGGTGCTCAAAGGCGATTTACCTGTTGCAAGGAGCTGAACCATGTTGTCACGCACCGCCGATCACCTGTTCTGGATGGCCCGATACACCGAGCGCGCGGAGAACACGGCGCGCATGCTCGACGTCAACTACCAGACCTCACTGTTGCCGCAGTCCACCGCCGTGGCCCAACTCGGCTGGCAGGGGTTGCTGAGCATCAGCGAGCTGCTTCAAGCCTATCAGGCGCACCATGGCGAGGTGCGGCAGCGCGAGGTGATGGAGTTCATGGTCAAGGACGAAAGCAATCCATCATCCATCGTGTCCTGCCTGGGGGCCGCGCGCGAAAACGCCCGTGCCGTGCGTGGCACGCTGACCACCGAGGCCTGGGAGACACAGAACCAGACCTGGCTGGAGGTGCGGCGCATGCTCAGCGCCGGCGAGTTCGAGCGTGACCCGGGCCAGTTCTTTGAATGGGTCAAGTTCCGCTCGCACCTGTCGCGCGGCGTGACCGTGGGCACCATGCTGATGGACGAGGCCCTGCACTTCATGCGGATGGGGACATTCCTGGAGCGCGCGGACAACACCGCGCGCCTGGTGGATGTCAAGTTCCATGCCGTGCAGAGCGACTTCTTCGGCACTGCCAGCGAGAAGGACCAGGAATATGACTTCTACCACTGGAGCGCGATCCTGCGCAGCGTCTCCGGTTTCGAGATCTACCGCAAGGTGTACCGCGATGTGATCAAGCCCGAACGCGTTGCAGACCTGCTCATCTTGCGGGCGGACATGCCGCGTTCGCTGCACGCCAGCATGAACGAAGTGGTGAGCAATCTCGCGCTGGTCGGTGGCGACCAGACCAGCGAGACCCACAGGCGCGCCGGCAAACTCAGGGCCGATCTGCAGTACGGCCATATCGAGGAGATTCTGGCCACGGGCCTGCATGCCTTCCTCACGCAGTTCCTGGACCGCGTCAACGCGCTGGGCACGCGCATCAGCCGCGACTTCCTGGTCCCGGTCAGTACATGACCCAGGGCGGCACGACGGGTTTGGCGCATCGATGACTTTCACCGTGAGCTCGGATGACCGTCACGGCATGGCGCTGAGCCTGCTGCGGGCAGGGCGGCTGAAAGAGTCCGTAAGCGCATTCAATGAAATCCTGCGGCAGGACCCCTTGTCCGTTCCGGCGCGCATGGGCCTGGCCGAGGCTTGCCTGCGTTGTGACGACGGCTGGACTGCTGCGGCCTGGCTCAGCGACGCCTGCCGCGTGGCGCCGCAGGACGTCGGCGTCTGGCAGGAACTGATCGGCCTGCTGGCGCGGCAGGAGCGTCACAGCGAGGTCGCACCGGTGCTCGAAAGCGCTGCGGCCCTGCATCCCTTCGCGCTGCGGTTTCTGGAGCCTTTGGCCGAGCACCATCTGCGCTGCGCGAACCATGCGCGTGCGGTCGATCTGTACCGCAGGCTCGCCGCCCTGGACGCGCGCAGCAGCAGCACGCAGCTGCACCTGGGTTTTGCCCTGGAGAACGTCGGCGAGCTTGACGAGGCCATCGTGCACTACCGGCAGGCCATCGCGCTCAACCCCGATCTGGTCGAGGCGCATGTGGACCTGGCCGGCGTGCTGTGGCGGGTCTGCGACTTCGAAGGCGCCTTGCAACATGCACAGCGCGCTGTCGCACTCGCTCCCGACAGCGCCTATGCGCAACGCATCCTGGGCACTGCGCTGCTGCACCTGAACCGGCTGGCGCAGTCGGAGGCGCAGCTGCGCCATGCCATCGAACTGCGGCCCGACCTGTTCATGGCGCGCTTCGACCTGGCGTTGTTGCTGTTGCTCGCAGGCCGGCTGGAAGAAGGGTGGGCCGCCTATGCGCGGCGCTGGGATGAGGCCGGCGCCTTGCCGCGCCCGGACTTCTACCAGGCCGAGCGCGAGTGGCAAGGGCCGGTGCTGCAAGCCCTGGAAGGGCGGCGCATCCTGGTCTATGCAGAGCAGGGCATGGGCGATGTGATCCAGTTCATCCGCTATCTGCGGCTGCTCCAGAACGATGGCGCCACCGTCTACTGTGCCGTTCCCGCGCCCTTGATCGCCCTGATCGAGAGCATCCCGGGAGTCCAGTGCGTGAAGCCCGGCCTCGAAGGGCGAATCGATTACCACGTCGCTTTGCTGGACCTGCCGGGACACTACCGAACCACACTCCAGACGGTGCCCGCCAGCGTGCCTTATCTTTGGGCCGACGCCGCTCGGGCCGGTCGCTGGCGAGAGCGCCTGCGTGCCTGGGACGGCCGATTCAAGATCGGTATCGCCTGGGCCGGCCAGCCGGAGCAGGTCAACGACCGCAACCGCAGCATGCCCTTGAGCGAGTTCGCGCCCCTGCTGGCTCTGGACGGCGTGCAGTGCTTCAGCCTGCAGAAGACGGCCAGCGCGCGCTTCACCGATCTCACCGTGGACCCCGATGCACTGGTGGACTTCACGGCCGATTGGAATGACTTCGCCGACAGCGCCGCCATGATCAGCAATCTGGACCTTGTCATCAGCGTGGATTCGGCCGCAGCCCACCTTGCCGGCGCGCTGGGACGTCCGGTGTGGACCGTGCTTGCGCCGAACGCCGATTGGCGCTGGCTGCTGGAGCGCGAGGACTCCCCCTGGTACCCGACGATGCGCCTGTTCCGTCGCGGCTTCGGCGAAGCGAGAGCCGACCAGATGCGGCGGGTGACGCAAGCCCTGACGCAGCGGCTCGGCGCTTGACTGTCCAAATGGTATGCTTACCGAGAGTTCAAAATTCAAACACCGAAGAACCCACAACGCCATGGAAAAGAGAGAAGCCTCGGTCACGAACCCAAAGGCTCCACCCCGGCGCACCAAGCGCGAGCAACGTGACGAGAGCATCGAGAAGCTGCTCGCTGCTGCCCGCGCCATGTTCGTGACCAAGGGCTATCGCGCCACCACCCTGGAGCAGATTTCGGCAGCAGCGGGCTTGAGCAAGGGCGCGGTGTATTTTCATTTCGGCTCCAAAGAGGCGGTGCTGATCCAGCTTCTGGCCCGGGTCGAGGCCGATGTGCTCAACCCCTCTGTCGACGTCCTGGAATCCCAAAGCGGCAGTGTTTCCGACAATCTGGTGAAGTTCATCCGGATGCACGGCGAAATGGGCCTGACCAACCGCGAAGACCTGCTCCTGCTGATTTCGATGTCGATCGAATTCGCGAGCCAGTCGGGCGAGGCCGCCGACCGCCTCAAGAAGATGTACAGGCTGCTTTACAAGCCGCTCGAAAAGCTGATCAGGCGCGGCCAGGCCAGTGGCGAAGTCCGCCGCGATGCGCCCGCTGCCGAACTCGCCGCCGTGATTGTCGCCACACACGATGGCGCGTTTCTTGAGTGGTACCGCCGGGGCGATCAGCTCAACGGCAAAAACCTCGTGCGCGCCACGCTGTCGGTGCTGCTGCACGGACTTTGAATCGGCCCGTTTCCCTTCGCTTTTTCCGGACTGTGCCATCCTCGTGGCAAGATGAAGAGGCTGACACCCTTGATTGACCTAAATACCATGTGGATGGTATTATTTTTCCAACCAACAAAAGATGCAGGAGACACATGCCATGAGCTATTCCTTGAACAGTGACCAGAAGCAGATTCAGGATCTGGTTCGCCGCGTTGCGCGCGAGCGCGTCGCCCCACGTGCTGCCGACATTGATCGCACGGCCGAATACCCGCAGGACATGTTCGATCTACTCAAGGAACTCGGTCTTTTCTCCCTGCCATTTCCCGTCGAGTACGGCGGCACCGCAAGCCTGCTGTCGGGCTGTGTGGCGGTGGAAGAACTGGGCCGCGTCTGCTACAACACCGCCTATCTTCTCGTCGTGCAATGGGCGACCTTCGGCGCGATCCTGGGCGGCGGCTCGCCCGAGCAGAAGAAGCGCTGGCTGTCCGCGTTGTCCTCGGGCGAGGCACGTGGCGCGCTGTCGCTGACCGAATCGCAAAGCGGCTCCGATGTCTCCGGCATCAAGACCACGGCCCGGCGCACGGCCAAGGGCTACACCATCAATGGCGCCAAGATCTGGTGCACCAACTCACATATCGCCGATTTCATCCTGGTGGGCGCCAAGACGCTGGACGAGTCCGGCGCAGCCAAGGGCATCAATCTGTTCATCGTCGAGCGCGGAACCAAGGGCCTGACCATCGGCGAGCCCGAGGACAAGATGGGCGCGCGCGGCGTGCCTTCTTGCCCGCTGTTCTTTGACGAGATGCACGTGCCGGTCGAGGCGCGCCTCGGCCCGGACGACGGCACCGGCTTCAAGCTCGCGATGTCCATGCTCAATACCACGCGCCCCGTGGTGGGCGCGCGCTCTGTCGGCCTGGCCCAGGGCGCGATTGATCATTGCCTGGATTTTCTGGCTGACCGCCGCGCCTTCGGCCGGCACATCAAGGATTTCCAGGGAATGCGCTGGATGCTGGCTGACATGGACATGCGCACTGAAGTGGCGCGCCAGATTGTCTATGCTGCCGCGTCCCGGGCCGACGAGGGCATCAAGGGCAAGGAATTCGCGCGCATTGCCTCGATGGCCAAATGCTTCGCATCGGACGTCGGCATGGAAGTGGCCACGCAGGCCATGCAGATTTTCGGCGCCGCAGGCATTTCTTCCGACTACCCGATCAACCGCTACTTCCGCGATGCAAAAGTAGTGCAGATCGTCGAGGGAACGAACCAGATCCAGCGCAACATCATTGCCGATGTGCTGTTGGGCTCGGCCACGCAGCGCTGAGCTGCGGCTGCACCCTGATCCCAACAAGGCACAAGCCACATGCTCGATCTGAATGTGAACGACGGGGTGGCCAGACTGGTCCTGTCCCATGCCCCGGTCAATGCGCTTTCACCGGCGCTCATCAAGGAATTCCATGCCGTGCTCGACGGCCTGCAGGCGCGGGGTGACTGGCAGGTGCTGGTCATCGCAAGCGGGCTGCCCGTCTACTCTGCCGGCGGCGATCTGCAAACCATGCTGGGCTGGCTGCGCAGCGCCGACCCCGAGCGCCAGCTCGCGGACTATGTCATCAGTGTGCAGGAGCTGTTCCTGCGCATCGAGTCGCTGCCGCAGATCACGATTGCCGAGATCGATGGCGCGGCCTTGGGCGGCGGCCTGGAGATGGGGTTGGCCTGCGACATGCGCTTTGCGTCGTCGGCAGCCACCCTGGGCCTGCCGGAAGTGCGGCTCGGCCTTTTGCCCGCTGCCGGTGGCACGCAACGGCTGACGCGCCTGTGCGGCCAGGCGGCGGCGAGCCGGCTCATTCTGTGCGCCGAGATCGTCGATGCCGCAACAGCGCTGGGCTTCGGCCTGGTCAACCAGGTTTGGCCGCGCGAGGAATTCAAAGAGCGCAGCACCGCCCAGACCCGGCGCATTGCGTCGCTGCCGCAGCAGGCGCAGCAGTCGGCAAAGTCCTGCATCGTCACCGCACTGACCGGCGACCATGCCGCAGGTTACCGGCGCGAGGTCGAGACCATCAGCGCTCTGGGCAAACTGCCCGAGACTGCGCCACGCATCGCCGCCTTCCTGGAGCGCGCAGGCAAGGCCCGGAAATGAACCTCGACTACTCCGTCGAGGAACTGGCATTCCGCGAGGAAGTCGCCGCATTCATTGCCGCCGAGTGCGACTCCGCAGTCAGCGAAAAGCTGCGGCGCAATCTGGAACTGGACAAGCACGAAATCGTGGCCTGGACGCGCCGCCTGAACCGTCGGGGTTGGGCCGCTCCGCATTGGCCTGTCGAATGGGGCGGCGCTGGCTGGACACTGGTGCAGCAGATGATCTTCCGCGACGAAATCCAGCGCGCGCCTGCGCCCGACTTGCTGTCCTTCGGTGTCAGCATGGTGGGGCCTGTGATCTATACCTTCGGCAGCGAGGCGCAAAAGCGCAGGTTCCTGCCGCGCATCGCCAACATGGACGACTGGTGGTGCCAGGGCTTTTCCGAGCCCGGTGCTGGCTCCGACCTCGCCAGTCTGCGCACCACGGCGCGGCGCGACGGCAACGAGTGGGTGATCTCGGGCCAGAAGACCTGGACCACGCTGGCCCAGCATGCAGACTGGATCTTCGTGCTGGCGCGTACCGATGCACAGGCTGCGCGCAAGCAGCAGGGCATTTCCTTTCTGCTGGTCGATATGCGGACAGCCGGCATTTCGGTGCGGCCGATCAAGACCATTGACGGCAGCCACGAGATCAACGAAGTGTTCTTCGACGATGTCCGTGTTCCACTGGATGCCCTCGTCGGCGAGGAGAACAAGGGCTGGGACTATGCCCGGTTCCTGCTCGGCAACGAGCGCATCGGGCAGGCGCGCGTGGGCCTGTCCAAGGCGCGCCTGGCGCGCATCCGAACGCTGCTCGAAGCGCGCAGCGCCGGCATGACCTCACTCAGACGCAACGGTTTTGCCGCGCGCCTGGCCGAACTTGAGGTCGAATTGAGCGCGCTTGAAATCACGCAGCTGCGTTTCCTGTCCTCGCGCACGGTCCCGCAGCCAGGCCGGCCCGACCCCCTGGCCTCTTTGTTGAAGATACGTGGCTCTGAAATCGTGCAGGCCACGACCGCGTTGATGCTCGACATCGCGGGGCTGGACTCCCTGTCCGGCAGCGCCGAATCCGGCCAGGATGCCGCAGGCAATCAGGACGCGCAGGAGCTTCATCTCCTGGGCAGCGCGGCGGCATCCTACTTCAACCACCGCAAGGTATCGATCTACGGCGGCTCCAACGAGATCCAGCGCAACATCATCGCCCAGGCGATTCTTGGAGTCTGAGCATGGACTTCGCATTGACACACGAGCAGACCCTGTTCCAGGAGAGCTTGCGCAGGCTGCTGCAGAACGATGCAGGCGCGGGACTGTGGGCGCGCTTTGCCGAGCTCGGACTGCTGGCGCTTCCTTTCTCTCCGGAGCAAGGCGGCATTGGTGCCGGGCCGGAAGAGACCCAGATCGCCATGGAGGAGATCGGTCGGGCGCTCTCAGGCGAACCCTATCTGGCCACCGTGGTGCTTGCCGGCGGTATTCTGCGCCGCGTGACGGACCAGACCGCACGCATCGCAGCCATTGCCGAGGGGTCGCTGCGCATGGCGCTGGCGCATACCGAGCCCGCGCACAGTCATGACCGGCAGGACGTTACTACGCGGGCCGTGCGCGACGACGACGGCTGGCGCATCGACGGCGCCAAGCGACTGGTCATCGGCGGCGATGTCGCCGACAGCTTCATCGTGTCGGCCCAGACCGGCGCCCAGCCCCAGGACCTGCGGCTCTTCATCGTCGATGCCCGCAGCTCCGGCCTGACCCGCAGCTGCTACGCCACCTTCGACGGCATGAGGGTGGCCGATTTGAGCTTCCAGAACCTGCATGTTCCCGCCGACCACCTGATCGATACCCAGGGCGACGCCGCCGCGCTGATCGAACGCGTGATCGACGAAGCCACTGCGGCCGTCTGCGCCGAGGCCGTGGGCGTCATGGAGTCCGCTTACCGACTGACCCTGGAATACATCGGCACGCGAAAGCAGTTCGGTGTGGCGATCGGAAGTTTCCAGTCGTTGCGGCACCGCGCGGCCGACATGTACATTGCGCTGGAACAGTCCCGCAGCATGGCCGTGCTGGCGATGCTGCGCGGCGCCAGCGACGATACAGCGGTGCGGCGCCGCGCAGTATCGTCGGCCAAGGTGCAGATCGGTCGCGCCGGGCGCGAACTGGGCCAGCATGCCATCCAGTTGCATGGCGCCATCGGCATGACCGACGAATACAAGGCGGGGCATCTGTTCAAGCGGCTGATCGCCATCGAGAAAATATTCGGCGATACTGCTGCCCACCTTGAAAGGCTGATACACCATGAGCATTGACTACGACAGCCTGCGCGCGCTGCGCTTTCCGCGCATCGAGCGCAGCTACACCATCCGCGACACCATGCTGTATGCGCTCGGCCTGGGCCTGGGTTCGGACCCGGTGGACCCGCGCCAGCTTGAATACGTGTACGAGAAAAACCTCAAGGCGCTGCCCACCATGCCAGTGGTGCTGGGCTACCTCGGCTTCTGGGTCGCGGATCTTCCAACCGGCATCGATTCGAAAATGGTGCTCGCCGGCGAGCAGCGGCTGACGCTGCATTCGGCGGTGCCGATCGAGGGCACCGTGGTGACCGAAGTTCGTGTGGTCAGCGTGACCGACAAGGGGCCGGGGCGCGGGGCCGTGGTCACCACCGAGGCCGTGATGCGAAACAAGAACAGCGGCGAACTGATCTCGACCAGCGAATACATGCTTTTTTGCCGCGGCGACGGCGGCTACAGCGCGGCCCCGGGCCAGCGCAGCGACCCGGGCTACTCCATGGGAGAGCCCACGCCAGAGCGCACGGCGGACCGCGTGATCGACATTCCTACGCGGCCCGAGATGGGGTTGGTGTACCGACTCTCAGCGGACATGAACAAGCTGCACGCAGACCCCGAGACCGCACGCGCGGCCGGCTTCGAGCGGCCGATCCTGCATGGGCTGGCCACTTTCGGCGTTGCCGGGCGGGCGATTCTGCACAATTGCTGCGGCGATGAGCCGCGCCGCCTGCGCCGGATTGCCGCGCGCTTTTCGCGCCCGACCTACCCCGGTGACACCATTCGTGTGGAAGTGTGGGAGCGCGAAGGGGGCGTGCAGTTCCGGGCCCGCGCCCTGGAGCGCGAACTCGACGTGCTGACCCACGGTTTCGCCGACATCGGGGACTGACCAGGGACGCTGCCGCCCCCGGAGCCTCTTACTTGGCGAACTTGCGGAAGTCCGGCTTGCGCTTCTCGTTGAAAGCGTTGACGCCTTCGCGCGACTCTTCGGTCTGGTAGAACAAAGCCAGCGCTTGCATGCCCAGATTGCCGATGCCACGGATGTGGTCCGTGCCGGCGTTGAAAGAGCGCTTGGCAATGGCGAT
>JAURZS010000010.1 GCA_030653255.1 Burkholderiaceae bacterium
CGCCGCAGGCGGACCGAGCGAGGACGATTTATGCGCCGGCCCGTTCAGGGCCGGTGCGAAGCGACCGCAGCCGCCCCATGCCGCGAGAAGCGCAAGGAACCCGAAGCGCAGCTTCGGGCGCCACAGTGAAGCGCCAGCGGCCTGATACCCCAGCCCGGCCCGCGAGGTAGGGGCTCAACACCAGCGCAACAAGACCCTTCCCCATTGCCGCGAGGTACAGGCAAGACACCTGCCCCCAAGACGCGCCCAACCCGAAGCTACAACCCCAACATCAGCTTGAGGTTCTGCACCGCCGCCCCGCTCGCACCCTTGCCCAGGTTGTCCAGCCGGGCCACCAGCACGGCCTGCCGATGGGCGTCATTGCCGAAGACCCGCAACTCCATCTTGTTGGTGTAATTGAGCGCCAGCGCATCGAGTCGGCCACTTTCGGGCGCTGCTTCCACCGTCACCCACTCGCTGCCGGCGTAGTGTTTGCGCAAGACCGCTTCCAGGTCGCCTACCCGGGGCTTGCCCGGCAGCAGGTCCAGGTGCAGAGGGAGATGCACGAGCATGCCCTGGCGGTAATTGCCGACCATGGGAACGAAGATGGGCCGCCGCGTCAGGCCGCCGTACTTCATGATCTCCGGCAGATGTTTGTGGCTCAGCCCCAGCGCGTAGGTCTCGAACAGGGGGGCGGTGCCCTGCTCGTAAGCCTCGATCATGGTGCGCCCGCCACCTGAGTAACCGCTTACTGACGGCAAACTCACAGGAAAATCAGCGGGTAGCAGGTCTGCATCCACCAGTGGACGCAGCAGCGCAATGGCGCCGGTGGCATAGCAGCCAGGGTTGCTCACGCGCGCAGCGCGCCGAACGGCCTCGGCCTGGCCGGGCGCCAGTTCGGGAAAACCGAACACCCAGTCCGGCGCGGTGCGGTGGGCGGTCGAGGCGTCGATGATGCGTGGCGCATTCTGGCCAGGGGTGCGCGCCAGCGCGGCCACCATGGCGGCGGATTCGCGCGCGGCATCGTCGTGAAGGCACAGGATGACCATGTCCACGGACCCCATCAGCGAGCGCTTGGCCTCAGGGTCCTTGCGCAAGGCGGGATCGATGCTGACGAGTTCGATCTGCGACATCTGCTGCAGCCGCTCGCGGATTTCAAGACCGGTGGTGCCGGCTTCGCCGTCAATGAAGACTTTGGCCATGGGGATGGAGTCCTGCCGAAAGAATAAAACCCGGTGGAATCGGGATGGTAAGTCATGCCCGGATGGTGCAATGCAACATGATACAGTTCCCGGTTGCCAAGTCCAGAACCCGTGCCGGGTACCTGCGCCTGCAGCCCGCTCAAAAATACCATCCATTCCCCGAGAGAAAGCTCATGAAGATTCACGAGTACCAAGGCAAGGATATCTTGCGCAACTTTGGTGTGCCTGTGCCGCGCGGCATCCCCGCATTCACGGTGCAGGAGGCGGTCGAGGCCGCACAGAAGCTGGGTGGCCCGGTCTGGGTGGTCAAGGCGCAGATCCATGCGGGTGGCCGTGGCAAGGGGGGCGGCGTCAAACTTGCGCGCTCGGTGGATGAGGTCCGCAAGCTCGCCGGCGAAATCCTGGGCATGCAGCTGGTCACGCACCAGACCGGCCCCTTGGGCCAGAAGGTGCGCCGCCTACTGATCGAGGATGGCGCCGACATCAAGCACGAATACTATGTCTCGGTCGTGACCGACCGGGCCACGCAGAAGGTGGCCTTCATGGCATCCAGCGAAGGCGGCATGGACATCGAGGAAGTGGCGCATGCCACGCCTGAGAAAATCATCAAGGTCTTTGTCGACCCGGCCACCGGCCTGACCGACGCGCAGGCTACGGAGCTGTCCAAGGGCATGGCTGTGCCCGAGGCATCGGTTGCGCGCTGCAACGAAGTGCTCAAAAAGCTCTACAAGGTCTACATGGACACCGACGCCAGTCTGGCAGAGATCAATCCCCTGATCCTCGAAGGCAATGGCGACATCAAGGCGCTGGACGCCAAGTTCAACTTCGATCCGAACGCCCTGTTCCGCCATCCCGAGATCGTCGCCTACCGCGACCTCGACGAGGAAGACCCGGCCGAGATCGAGGCCAGCAAGTTCGATCTGGCCTACATCAGCCTGGACGGCGACATCGGCTGTCTGGTCAACGGCGCGGGCCTGGCCATGGCCACGATGGACACCATCAAGCTGTTCGGCGCCGAGCCGGCCAACTTCCTCGACGTCGGCGGCGGCGCCACACCAGAGAAGGTCACCGAGGCTTTCAAGATCATGCTGAAGAACAAGAAGGTCAAGGCCATCCTGGTCAACATCTTCGGCGGCATCATGAAGTGCGACACCATCGCCACTGGCGTGATCACTGCCTGCAAGGCGGTCAATCTGTCTGTGCCCCTGGTGGTGCGCATGAAAGGCACCAACGAAGACCTCGGCAAGAAGATGCTGGCCGACTCGGGCCTGCCCATCATCAGCGCCGACACCATGGCCGAAGCCGCCCAGAAGGTGGTCGCCGCCGTCAAGGCCGCAGGCTAACCGAGCAAGGACTGGAAGCACATCATGTCGATCCTCATTGATAAAAACACCAAAGTCATCACCCAGGGCATCACCGGCAAGACCGGCCAGTTCCATACCGAGAAGTGCCAGGAATACGCCAATGGCAAGAACTGTTTCGTCGCCGGGGTGAACCCCAAGAAGGCGGGCGAGAAGATTTTCAACATCCCGATCTACGCCTCGGTCAAGGAAGCGGCCGGCCAGACCGGTGCCACCGTGTCCGTGATCTACGTGCCGCCCGCGGGGGCCGCTGCGGCCATCTGGGAAGCGGTCGAGGCCGATCTGGACCTGGCGATCTGCATCACTGAAGGCATTCCGGTGCGCGACATGCTCGAGGTGCGCAACCGCATGAAGGCCAAGGAGGCCGCCGGCGGCAAGAAGACCCTGCTGCTCGGGCCGAATTGCCCCGGCCTGATCACCCCTGACGAAATCAAGATCGGCATCATGCCCGGCCATATCCACCGCAAGGGCCGCATCGGCGTGGTCAGCCGCTCCGGCACCCTCACCTATGAGGCGGTGGCGCAACTGACCGAGATCGGCCTGGGGCAATCCAGCGCCGTGGGCATCGGCGGCGACCCGATCAATGGCCTGAAGCACATCGACATCATGCGCATGTTCAATGAGGACCCGGACACCGACGCCGTCATCATGATCGGCGAGATCGGCGGTCCAGACGAAGCCGAGGCGGCGCGCTGGTGCAAGGCCAATATGAAAAAGCCGATCGTGGGCTTCATCGCGGGCGTCACCGCCCCCCCGGGCAAACGCATGGGCCATGCCGGCGCCCTGATCTCCGGCGGCGCCGATACGGCGGATGCCAAGCTCGCGATCATGGAGGAGTGTGGCTTCAAGGTCACACGCAACCCCTCCGAGATGGCCAAGCTGCTCAAGGCGCAGCTTTAGACGCCTGATGTTGAGGGCCGGCCGTCCGGTGTGGGCCCCACGCCCGGGCGCGCCGTAAGCAGAATTACCAACCTGCATCCAGCCCGGCACCCATTACACTCCCACAGATAAAGCGGGTCCCGCCATGCATTGGCGCGGGCCTCAACTCATAACACCGGAGCCGCAATGGAACTCATGCAGAATCCCGATTTCTGGATCGGGCTGATCAAGATCATCTGGATCAACATCATCCTGTCGGGTGATAACGCCGTGGTGATTGCGCTGGCCGCGCGTTCGCTGCCGCCGCACCAGCAGCGCCAGGCCGTGCTGTTCGGCTCGGGCGCCGCCGTGGTATTGCGGATCCTCTTGACTATCGTGGCGGCGCAGCTGCTCGCGCTGCCGTACTTGCAGATTCTCGGCGGCGCCTTGCTGCTGTGGATCGGCGTGCAGCTGCTGGGCGACGAGGGCGGCGAGGAAGGCGAAACCAAGGAATACGGCAGCATGATGGCCGCCGTGCGCACCATTCTGATCGCCGACCTGGTGATGAGTCTGGACAATGTGATCGCCGTTGCCGCCGCTGCCAAGGGCAGCACGGTGCTGTTGATTCTGGGTCTGGCCATCAGCATCCCGCTGGTGATCTTCGGCAGCACGCTGATGATCAAGCTCATGGAACGCTTCCCCATCATCATCGTGCTCGGTGCGGCCCTGATCGGCTGGGTGGGCGGCGAGACCATGGTCAGCGACGTGATCCTGCGCGATACCCTGGCGGCCAATGGCTGGCTGCACTATGTCGCCGCGGCCATCGGCGCCGCCTTCGTGATCCTGGTGGGCAAGTTCATCCAGGCCCGGCACAAGGCGCAGAGCCAGGAAGCCTGACGGCGGGTGGCTGCAAGGCCTCTTGTTCCGTGGGGGCCGAAGCGCCTGGCTCCAGCACCGTGACTAGTTGCTACTTTTGCAACAAATGACGGGATTCGCGGGCGGATGTCTCTTGTCCGGCGCGTGGCGCTCTGTTAACGTCCACCAACAGGAGTCCTGCACCCACCCTTTCATGGATTGCGCCGTTTTGGCGTGTGGAATGCCGTGATTTCACACCAAACCAATCAGCGTTCTGGACAAGGGGCGGGAAGTGGCCATGTCGTCATCATTTAAACGCAGGCAGTTCTGGCGCGCCGACTGGTTCGTCGGCCTGTTGATCGTCATTGCCGTGTTCGCCCTGCACCAGGCGACCGATTTCATCGGCACCCTGGAGCGGCGCTTCTACGATTTCGCCAGTACCAGCAACAGCCGGCAGCCCTCGGAGCGCATTGCCGTCATTGCCATCGACGATCAGAGCATCGCCAACATCGGCCGCTGGCCCTGGCCGCGCGATGTGCATGCCCAGCTGATCGACCAGCTCGCGGCGGCCAAGGCCAAGACCATCGTCCACACGGCCTTTTTTTTCGAGCCGCAGACCGACCGTGGCCTGGTGTTCATCCGCAAGATGAAGGACATGCTGGGGAGCGGCGGCAGTGAGGCCCTGCTCAACGTGATCACCGAGGCCGAGGGCGCGCTGGACACCGATGCCAAGCTGGCCGCCAGCATGGGGCGTGCGGGCAATGTGTTGGTGCCGTCGGTCTTCACCCTGGGCGAGCCCCAGGGCAAGCCCGACACCCCCCTGCCGGCATACGCGCTGAAGAGCGCGCTCGACGAGACGCAGGGCTATTCCATTCCCGCCATTCGCAGTCAGCAGCCCATCGAGATCATCGGCTCGGCCGCTTCGGGCGTGGCCCATCTGAACCAGTTCCAGGATGTCGACGGGGCCGTGCGGCAGGAGCCCCTGCTGGTCAATTACTACGGCAAGGCGGTGCCTTCCATGGCATTGCTCGCAGCGGCACGCAGCCTCAACCTGGGCCCGGCCGATGTCCGGCTCAACAGCGGCGAGTCGGTGCAGATAGGCAAACTGCGCGTGCGCACCGACGATCTGGCACTGATGCTGCCGCAGTTCTACAAAGGCCGCGAGGGTCGGCCGGCCTTTGCCGTCGACTCCTTCTACGATGTGCTCAGCGGCAAGATTCCGGCTTCCAAGTACGCCGACAAGATTGTGCTGATCGGCGCCACCGCCAACGGCGTGGGCAGCCTTTTCACCACGCCCGTGGGGGCCGGCATGAGCCCGGCCGAGGTCATCGCCCACATCACGTCCAGCATCCTGGGCGAGCATTTCCTGGTCCAGCCCTCCTGGGGGGGCTGGGCGGCGCTGGGGGTCTTCCTGCTGGTGGCGGCCTATCTTGTGGCCGTGCTGCCGCGCCTGTCTGCGGGCACTGCGGCGCTGGTGACCCTGGGACTGTTTGTGCTCCTGCTGGGCGCCGAGTTCGGACTGCTGTCGGGCGCGGCGCTGTGGCTCAAGTTTGTCTTTCCCGCCACGCTGCTGCTGATCGGTCACCTGGGACTGACGACCAAGCGCTTCCTCATGACCGAAGCCGGCAAGCTCAAATCCGACGAGGAGTCTGCCGAGACCAACCGCATGATGGGCTTGGCCCTGCAGGGGCAGGGCCAGCTGGACATGGCCTTCGACCGCTTCCGCCGGGTGCCCATGAACGAAGCCGTCATGGACAACCTGTTCAATCTGGCGCTGGACTTCGAGCGCAAGCGCCAGTTCAACAAAGCCCAGGCCGTCTACGAGCACATGTCGTCCTGGGACCCAAATTTCAAGGACCTGCCGTCGAAGCTCAACCGGGCCAAGAACTTGTCCGAGACCGTGATCCTGGGCGGCGGCAGCTCGCACCCGGGCGGCACCATGCTGCTGGACGGCGGCGCGGTCGAAAAGCCCATGCTGGGCCGCTACCAGGTCGAAAAGGAGCTGGGCAAGGGCGCCATGGGTGTGGTCTACCTTGGCAAGGACCCCAAGATCGGCCGCGTCGTGGCCATCAAGACCATGGCCTTGAGCCAGGAGTTCGAGGGTGAGGAGCTGGTCGATGCCCGCGAGCGCTTCTTCCGAGAGGCCGAGACTGCGGGGCGGCTGCAGCACCAGAATATCGTGACGATCTTTGACGCCGGCGAGGAGCACGACCTGGCCTACATCGCCATGGAGTTCCTCAAGGGCAAGGATCTGGTCGACTTTTGCAAGGAGGGCAGCCTGCTGCCCATGCCCAAGGTGCTGTCCATCGTCGCGCGGGTGGCGCAGGCGCTGGCCTATGCGCACAAGCAGAACGTGGTGCACCGCGACATCAAGCCGGCCAACATCATGTACGAGCTCGACAGCGATACCGTGAAGGTGACGGATTTCGGAATTGCGCGCATCACCGACTCCAGCAAGACCAAGACCGGCCTGGTGCTGGGCACGCCGAGCTTCATGTCGCCCGAGCAGATCGCGGGCAAGCGGGTCGATGGGCGCTCAGACCTGTATTCCCTGGGCGTCATGCTGTACCAGATGCTCACGGGGGTGCTGCCGTTCCGGGGCGACTCCATGGCCGAGCTCATGTACAAGATTGCCAACGAGCCGGCGCCTGACATCCGCCTGGTCCGCAAGGATGTGTCGCCGCAGCTTGCCGCCGTGGTGGCGCTGGCGCTGACCAAGAAGTCCGACGAGCGCTACCAGGACGGCGACAAATTCGCTGCCGATCTGCTGGCCGTGCTGGCCCAGATCCAGGGCGATGGGTCGGCCGCCCCGGCGGCGGCGCCCCTGGCCGCGACGGGCGCGGCGGCGGTGGCCCCTGCGGCCGACTATGATGCGACGCAGAAGATGCAAGCCATGCCAGGGGACGCATTCGAGAAGACGGCCACGTTCACCAGGACGTCGGCCACCGGCCCGGCTCCCGACACGGGGGGGCGCCCCGACCTGGAGTTATAGCCGGACACTTATGATTTACGAGTTCAGTATTCGCACCGATCCCGGTCTCGCCCGTGAGAACAACGAGGACTCGGTCACCTTTGATGGGCCGACCCGCTTGGGCATTCTGGCCGATGGCATGGGGGGCTACAACGCCGGCGAGATTGCCAGCGGCATGGCCACCGCTTTCATCAAGTCCGAATTGGGCCGCTGGCTGTCGCAGGCCGGGCGGCATGCCAATGCGCGCGAGGTGCGTCGGGCCATGGAAATCTGCGTGGACAACGCCAACCGCTCGATTTTCAATGCCTCCAACTCCAATCCGCAGTACAGCGGCATGGGCACCACGCTGGTCATCGCTGTGTTTCAAGACGCGCGCCTGATGCTGGGGCACATCGGAGACTCTCGCTGCTACCGCCTGCGCGGCGAGGAATTCACACAGATCACCAAAGACCACTCCCTGCTTCAGGAGCAGCTCGATGCCGGACTGATCACACGGGAGCAGGCGGCGGTCTCGGCCAACAAGAACCTGGTCACGCGCGCCCTCGGCGTGGAGGACGCGGTGCTGCTGGAAGTCAATGAATACCGGGTCGACCCCGGCGATCTTTACCTGCTGTGTTCGGATGGCCTGTCCGACATGGTGGATGATGCGTCCCTGGCCGCCATTTTGCGCACCGATGCCCCGCTGGAGCAAAAAGTCGGTCAATTGGTGGCGGCGGCGAACGCCAATGGAGGGCGCGACAATATCTCTGTTTTGCTGGCTGAAGCCGGCAACGGAGCCAAAAAACGAGGTCTGATATCCAGATTGCTGGGAAAATAGAGTTCGCTTTGCCTCAAACAAGTTCAAGAAACAGGAGTGGACCATGCCGAAAATGATCGTCTCGATCGACGGTGTCGTCATCAAGGAAGTCCAGTTGACCAAGGACAGGACGACATTGGGTCGCCGGCCTTACAACGACATCGTGATCGACAATCTCGCGGTCAGCGGAGAGCATGCAGTTCTGCAGATGATGGGCAACGAGGTCTACCTAGAGGACCTGAACAGCACCAACGGAACCTATGTCAACGGCAAGGCCGTCAAGAAACAGTTGCTCCAGAACAACGATACGGTCGAGGTAGGGAAGTACCGCATCAAGTACATCAACGAGGGGCCAGGCGCGGGTTTCGAGAAGACCATGGTGATCAAGGCCGGCGCCGCCGGCCTGGGCACGCAGCCGATTCCGCAGAACGACCCCAATGCGGCAACGGCCACGGCGCCGCTGGAGGCCGCTGGTCCCGGCGGCATCATCAAGGTGCTGTCCGGCGCTGCTGCGGGCCGCGAGGTGCCGCTGGTCAAAGTGGTCACCACCATTGGCAAGCCCGGCGTCGCTGTGGCGGCCATCACCCGGCGCCACCAGGGCTATGTGGTCGCCCACGTCGAGGGCAGCAACAAGCCCACCCTCAACGGCACCGCCGTGGGCTCGGAACCGGTGGCACTGAAGAGCGGCGATTTGCTCGAGTTGGCTGGAACCCAGATGCAATTCGTCCAGGCCTGAGGCCCGGGCGCCGGGGCCAGGGACCATGGGAGCGCTTGCCAGACATTGGTCCCGTATCGCGGTCACGCTGATACCGCTGCTGTTTGCCCTGTTGCACGCCAGCGGAGCCTTGCCCATTGGCGTGCTGCAGCGGCTTGACGACATCATCTATGACGCACGGCTGCGCGCGACCATGCCGCGCAGCCTGGACGAGCGCATCGTCATTGTCGACATCGACGAGAAAAGCCTGGCCGAGGTGGGCCGATGGCCTTGGGGGCGCAACAAGCTCGGCGGGCTGATCGAAGAGCTGTTCGACCGTCAGAACGCGGCCATGGTCGGGTTCGACGTGGTGTTCGCCGAGGCCGACGAAAGCTCCGGCCTGAAGCGCTTGCGCCAGCTGGCCCAGGGCGAGCTGCGCGAGCAGGCCGGGTTTGCACAGCGCATCGAGCAGATGCAGGGCATGCTCGACTACGACGCGGTGTTTGCCCGTTCGCTCGAAAAGCGCAACGTGGTATTGGGCTATTACTTCACCAGCGACCGGGATGGCCGCAAGTCCGGCGTGCTGCCCGCGCCGGTCATGCAGAAGCCGGCACTCAAGGGGCGGCCGATCAAGTTCACCAGCTGGAACGGTTATGGCGCGAATATCGAGCAGCTCGCGCGGGCCGCGCCGATGGCCGGTTTCTTCAACTCGATCACAGAGGGCGACGGCGTGGTGCGCTCCATTCCGCTGCTGGCCGAGTTCGGAGGGCAGTACTACGAGTCGCTGTCGTTGGCGATGTTTCGCATGCTCGTGGGTCTACCGCGGGTGGAGCCGGGTTTTCCGGCGGAGCGCTTTCTGTCGCGCAACTACCAGGGGTTGGAGAGCATTCTTTTGCGCCAGGACCGCCGCACCTTGGCCATTCCCGTCGATGAGCGCGTCGCCACGCTGGTGCCTTTCCGGGGGCCGGGCGGGGTCAGCGGGGGCACGTTCCGCTATATCTCCGCCGCCGATCTGCTGGCCCAACGCATTGCCCCGGCCAGTCTGAAGGACAAGATCGTGCTGGTGGGCACCACTGCGCCGGGGCTGCTCGACCTGCGCGTGACCCCGGTGGGCGAGACCTATCCCGGCGTTGAGACCCATGCCAATGTGATTGCCGGCCTGCTCGACGGCAAGGTGTTCGTCAAGCCGGACTATGCGATCGGCTTCGAGGTGGTGATCCTGATCCTGGCGGGGCTGATCCTGGCCGTGGCGTTGCCCCTGCTGTCGGCGCCGCGCGCAGTGGCCCTGAGCGGGTTGGTGATCGGCTCGCTGCTGGGCCTGAACTTCTGGCTGTACCTGGGTTATGGGCTGGTGCTGCCCCTGGCCTCGGCACTGGTGATGGCGCTGACGGCCTTCGCGATGAACATGAGCTACGGCTATTTCGTCGAAAGCCGCTCCAAGCGCGAGCTCGCGCAGCTGTTCGGCACCTATGTGCCGCCGGAACTGGTCGACGAGATGGTCAAGGACCCGGACAGCTACAGCATGAAGGCTGCCGCCAAAGAGCTCACCGTGATGTTCTGCGATATGCGCGGCTTCACCAAGATGTCCGAGCATATGGAGCCCACGCAGCTGCAGGCCCTGCTCAATGGCGTGTTCAGCCGGTTGACGGACCTGATTCGCAGCAACCGCGGAACCATCGACAAATACATGGGCGACTGCGTCATGGCCTTCTGGGGTGCCCCGGTGGAGACCCCCCGTCACGCGCAGTTGTCGGTCAAGACCGCCATCGAAATGAGCGCGGCTGTGGGCCGGCTCAACGAAGAGCATCGCAGCCAGGGGATACCCGAGATCGGCATCGGCATCGGCCTGAACACCGGCACCATGTGCGTGGGCGACATGGGCTCGGACATCCGCCGCAGCTACACCGTCATCGGCGATGCAGTCAATCTGGGCTCCCGGCTCGAAGGCCTGTCCAAGACCTATGGCGTGGACATCGTGGTCAGCGAGTCCACCCGCAAGCTGGCAACGGACTACGCCTGGCAGGAGCTGGACCGTGTGCGGGTCAAGGGCAAGGACCAGGCCGTCGCCATCTACTGGCCGATGGGGCTGAGCGCCGAAATCAGCAAGGCCCAGTCCGACGAGCTCAAGACCTGGGCCGCCTTGCTCAAGGCCTACCGGGCCCAGGACTGGGACCAGTGCGACGTCCAACTGCTCAACCTGGAGCGCATGAATGCCAAAAAATACCTTTACGAGCTCTATGCGCAGCGTGTAGCCTCGATGCGCCAGCTGCCCTTCGATCCGTCGTGGGACGGCGCCACCAATTTCGAAACCAAATAAGGATCGCCATGAAGGTACGCGTGCTGGGTTGTTCGGGCGCCATCGCCAGGGACTGCCGCACCACGTCCTTTCTGCTCGACGGCGATCTGCTGGTGGACGCCGGCACCGGCGTGGGCGACCTGAGCCTGGACGAGATGGAGGGCATCAACGATGTGCTGCTGACGCACTCGCACCTGGACCATGTGGCCGCGCTCCCCCTCATGGCCGACGCGATCGCCTCGCGGCGCGGCGCGCCGATCCGCATCCATGCGCTGGCCGGCACGATCGAGGCCTTGAAGACGCATATCTTCAACAACGTGATCTGGCCCGACTTCAGTCGCATTCCGAGCGCCGATGCGCCGTTCGTCAGCTTTCACGAAATCCGGGTGGGGCAGTTGCTGTCGATCGGGGGCAAGCGCATCGAAGTGCTGCCGGCAGTGCATACGGTGCCGGCGGTGGCCTTCGCCATCACCGGCGGCGAGAGGTACTGGGTCTTCACCGGCGACACCGAGCGCAATCCGGCGTTCTGGGCGCGCGTCAACCAGCTCGACGTGGCCATGCTGGTGATCGAAACCGCCTTCAGCAACCGCGAGGAAGAGCTGGCCCGGCGCAGCCTGCACCTGTCGCCGGGGGTGCTGGCTGGCGAGCTCGACAACATCGACACGCGCCGCAGCTTTCCGATCTACATCACGCACACCAAGCCGGCAGAGACGGAGTTGATCATGGAAGAGATCCGGCGCTTCGACCAGGCCCAGCCCTCGCGCGCCGAGGTCGGCCATGACATCCGCTGGTTGCGCGCGGGCCAGGAGTTCGAACTGTGAGCGCCGTGCTCAAGCCCGGCGCCAAGAATGCCGAGCAGGCGTTCTACGATTCGCAGATGCTGCCGCCGGAGCAACGCGGCGTGTCTTTCGAGGCGTTGTTCTTCCGCCAGTTGCAGCAGGTCACCGCGCGCATCCATGAAACCGAGAATCTGGACCAGATCATCCTGGAGGCCAGTGAAGATATCTGTCGGCTGCTCAATGCGGATCGCCTCACACTGTACGCGGTCAACGAGGACCGCACGGCCATCGTCTCCAAGATCAAGACCGGCTTGAACGCCAGCCGCGACCTCAAGTTGCCAATCAGCGCCCAGAGCCTGGCCGGTTATGTGGCGATGAGCAAGGAGATGCTCAACGTCGCCGACGTCTATGACGACGAGGCGCTCAAGCGCATAGACCCGACGCTGACTTTCCTGAAAGAGGTCGACAAGCGTTCGGGTTATCGCACCAAGCAGATGCTGGTGCTGCCGATCCTGGACGGCGACGACTTGCACGGCGTGCTGCAGGTCATCAACAACAAGAGCGACCAGCCCTTTGGCGAACTGGAGATCGAAGGCGCGTCGCAGCTTTGCCGCACGCTGGCCACGGCCATTCGCCAGCGGATGCAAAGGAGCGCCGGTGAAGGCCCGCGCCGCAAGGCCACCAAGTATGACGGGCTGCTGGCAGATGGTGTGCTCAGCGCCGACGAGCTCCAGGCCTGCATCGAGAAGGCGCGCGAGCAGTCCAAGTCGGTCGAGCACCTGTTGATGGCCGACTTCCATATCCGACCGATGCAGATCGGGCCGTCGCTGTCCAAGTTCTTCGGCGTGCCCTACGAGCCTTTCAACAGCAACCGCATCCGCTCGGAGATGCTGCATGCGCCGCTCAAGCGCGACTTTCTCGAAGAGCAGGGCTGGATCCCTGTCGAGGAGACGCCGGCCGGCCTGGTCGTGATGTGCGTCGACCCGGAGGCGGTGCGCGGCTCGCGCGTGGTGCCGCAGGTGTTTCCGCGGCTGAGCAAGTTCGTCTTTCACGTCACCACGCAGACCGAGTTCGAGGAAACCCTGAGCCAGCTTTTCGGCGTGACGGCCGAGAGCGGCTCGATCGACCAGCTGCTGGCCGATCTGTCCGGCGCCGAAGACGACTCGCAGATCGACGATGTGCTGGAGTCGGCTGCGGCCGACAACGAGCTGGTCAAGTTCGTCAACAAGGTCATCATCGACGCCTACCACCAGAAGGCCTCGGACATTCACATCGAGCCGCTGCCGGGCAAGGCCAAGACCGGCATCCGCTTTCGCATCGATGGCACGTTGATACCCTACGTTGAGGTGCCCGCGCACTTCCGCCAGGCCATGGTGACGCGGCTCAAGATCATGTGCGACCTCGATATCTCCGAGCGCCGCAAGCCCCAGGACGGCAAGATCAAGTTCAAGAAATACGGCCCGCTGGACATCGAATTGCGGGTGGCCACCATCCCCTCGGCCGGCGGCGTCGAGGACGTGGTGATGCGTATCCTTGCCGCCGGCGAGCCCATCCCCCTGGACAAGCTCGGCTTGACACAGCACAACCGTGAGCGCTTGGAGAAGACCATCGTCAAGCCCTACGGCCTGTTCTATGTCTGCGGCCCCACGGGCTCGGGCAAGACGACCACCCTGCACTCGATCCTGAAGTTTCTCAACACCAATGACACCAAGATCTGGACCGCCGAGGACCCGGTCGAGATCACGCAGAAGGGTCTGCGCCAGGTGCAAATCAACAAGAAGGCCGGCATTGACTTCGCCCTGATCATGCGCGCCTTCCTGCGCGCCGACCCGGACATCATCATGGTCGGCGAGTCGCGCGACAAGGAAACCGTGTCCATGGGTGTGGA
>JAURZS010000014.1 GCA_030653255.1 Burkholderiaceae bacterium
CGCAAACACGCCGATCGCCATCAGCACCGTCGCCAGCCTGTGGACCAGGGACCAGCGCAGGATGTCCTGATAGCCGTTGGCCAGCGAGTCAGTGGCGCGGTCGAACCAGCCTGTGACGCGGCCGATGGTCTTGTCGTAGAAGCTGGTGTGTTCTGGCGGCTTTCCATGTTTGTCGATCTCCGGGTCATGCCAGATCGACGACAGCATGGGGTCCAGCGTGAAGCTGACGAACATCGAGATCAGCACAGCGGCCACGATGGTCACGCCGAACTCGTGGAAAAACTTGCCGATGATGCCGCCCATGAAGCCGATGGGCAGGAACACCGCCACGATGGAGAACGTGGTGGCAAGGACAGCCAGGCCGATCTCCTGTGTGCCGTCCAGCGACGCCTGCCAGGGCGTCTTGCCCATCTGCACATGGCGCACGATGTTCTCGCGCACCACGATTGCGTCGTCGATCAGCAGTCCCACGCACAGCGACAGCGCCATCAGCGTGATCATGTTGATCGTGAAGCCGAACATGTTCATGAACAGAAAGGAGCCGATGACCGAGATCGGCAGGGTCAGGCCGGTGATGACCGTGGAGCGCCAGGAGTTGAGGAACAAGAACACGATCAACACCGTCAGCAGCGCGCCTTCGATCAGGGTGCGGCGCACGTTTTCCACCGCCACCCGGATCGGGCGCGAGCCGTCGGTCACGGTTTGCAGGCGCACGCCGGGCGGCAGCTGGGCTTGCATTTCGGCGACGGCCCGGGTCAGGCCGTCGACCACGCCGATGGTGTTCTCGTCCTGCGACTTCTGCACCGACAGCAGCAGCGTGCGCTGCCCGTTGTAGAGCGCCAGGCTGTCGATTTCCTGCGCGCCGTCCTTGACCGTCGCCACCTGTTCCAGGCGCACCGCGGTGCCACCCTTGCGCGCGACGATGATCCTGTTGAAGTCCTCGGGGCGCTCCATGCGCGCGTTGACCTTGACAATGCGCTCCTGCGCCAGCGAGCGGATGGCCCCCAGCGGCAGGTCCTGGTTCTCGCCGCGCACGGCGTTGGCAACCTGGTCGGCGGTCACGCCCAGCGCTTCCATGGCCTGCGGATTCAGGTAGATGTTGATCTCGCGCCGCGTGCCGCCCACCAGACTCACCGAGCCGACGCCGCGCACGTTCTCCAGCCGCTTCTTGAGCACCTGGTCGGCCCAGTTGGTCAGCTCGACGGCATTGCCTGCGCTCTTGCCGTCTGGCAGCACAGCCAGCGACCAGATCGGCCGGCTGGCCGGGTCGAAGCGCAGCACGCGAGGCTCCTTGACCTCGTCGCGGAAAGTGGGCCGGATCGAGGCGACCTTCTCGCGTGTGTCTTCAGCGCCCTTGCGCCCATCGATGTGGAGCTGGAACTCGATGATGACAACCGACATGCCTTCATAGCTGCGCGAAGTCAGCGCATTGATGCCGGCAATGGAGTTGACGCCTTCCTCGATCTTCTTGGTGACCTCGCTCTCCACGATCTCGGGCGAGGCGCCGGGGTATTCGGTGGTGATCACCACCACCGGCAGGTCAATGTTGGGAAACTGGTCCACCTGCAGCCGCTGGTAGGAGAACAGTCCCAGTACCACCAGGGCGAGCATCACCATGGTGGCGAATACCGGGTTGTTCAGGCTGACGCGGGTGAACCACATGGCCAGGGCTCAGGGTGTGGCGCGGCTGCCGGCGGCCTTTGCCGCAGGGGGCTGGCCGGTGAATCGCACCGGTGTGCCTTCGCGCAGCGCGCCGATGGCGCCCTTGATCACACGCGTGCCTTCGGCCAGCCCGCTGACGGCGACCATGGCTTCACCCTCGGCCAGTCCGCGCGCGGTGACGCTCACGGCCCTGTGCACCACGGCCTGGTTCTCTACCACCTGCACGTACGGCGCGGGCTTGTCGCTGCGCAGCGCCTCGGCCGGAATCGACAAGGCGCGCGTGCGCGCCGTGCCCAATGTGCCCTGCGCGAACAGGCCCTGGCGCAGGCCGGCCGCGGGATCGAGCTGCAGGTAGACCAGCACGCTGCGGCTGCCGGCCTGGGCGCTGGGGTTGATGCGCACGACCCGTGCCGCGACCGGCGTGGCGCCACCCTCGATGCGCAGCTGCGCAGTCTGGCCGAGCTTGACGCCCAGTGATTCGGCGCCGCCGAGCGCGGCTTCGAGCTCGATCAGGCTCAGGTCCACGATTTCGACGACCCGCGCATCCACGCCCACGCGTTCGCCGGGCTGCGCCAGGCGCTGCGAAACCTGGCCGGAGATCGGCGCGCGCAGCACGGTGTCGTCCAGCGCCTTCTGTGCCACTTCCTGGGCTGCCAGCGCTGCCTGGTGGCTGGACTGCGCAGCGGCCAGACTGGACTGCGAGGCGTCCAGCGCCGTCGTCGAGATGAAGCCCTGGTTCACCAAAGCCTTGTTGTTGTCGTACTGGCGGCGCGCAATGTCGATCTGTGCCTTGGCAGCATCGGCCTGCTCCCTGGCCTGGCGCACGCGCGCGAGGTATTCGGCCGACTCCACCCGCGCAATCACCTGTCCGGCCCGGACCGTGTCGCCCTCGCGCAGGCTCAGGCCCTGCAACTCGCCGGCCACGCGCGCCTTGACCATCGCGTAGCGCGCCGCCTTCAGGGTGCCGGCAATCGGCAGTCCCTGCAGCAACTCGCGCGTCTGCGCGGTCACGGTGTCGGCTTCGGCCAGCTCCACGCCGACTTGCGCCGGGGCGGCGGCGGCCTGGGCCACGCTGGCTTGCTGAGTCTGGCGCGCCTGCAATGCGCGCCACACCCCCAGTGCGATCAAGCCCAGCACAATGAACAGAATCGCCCACTGGATGGTCCGCTTCAGTCCTTTTTGCATGGACGCTCCTGCTTCATTTCTTTTCCTGGCGCACACACATGCCATGCAGCAGGATTTCTGTCTGCGTGGCAATGAATTTGACGGGGTCGAGCTGCTGCCCATCGGGCACGCAAGCCCCCAGAGAATGCTTCCACAGGCTCAGGAACATGATGGGCGCGAGCATGCTGTAGGCGGCGTAATTCGTGTCCATGGGTGCGAATTCGCCGCGATCGACGCCGCGCTGCAGGATGCGGCGCAGCAGCACCTGGCCGGGCTGCACCACCTCCTGCTGATAAAAGGCCGCGAGTTCCGGAAAGTTGCGCGCCTCGCTCATCATCAGCTTGGTGATGCCCGAGGCCTTGGTCGCCCCCACGCGCTCCCACCAGACTTTCATGCAATAGCGCAGCATGGCGGGCGTGTCGCCCTCGAAGACCTCGAACTCCTCGTTCCAGGCCTTGATGCGGCCCGCGATGCTCTCACGCACCACGGCCTTGAACAACTCTTCCTTGCTGGCGAAGTACAGGAACAACGTGCCCTTGGACACACCGGCACGGGCGGCGACCTCCTCGACGCGGGTCGCGGCAAAGCCTTTCTCGACGAAGAGCGCCAGCGCGGCATCGAGCAGCTCGCCAGGCCGTGCCTCTTTGCGCCGCTCGCGCTTGGCTTGCGGCTCGGGCAGGGCAGGGGAGAATTCGTGGCGGGCGGGCGGCATGATGTTAATGACTGACTGGTTAGTACTTTAGCGCACTGCGCCGCAGTACGTCAAGCCGGGCCACGTCCACCGCCCGCAGCCAGCTCCCTGCCGCCAGCGTCAGAAGAAGGCTTGCAGGCCCGTTTGCGCGCGGCCAAGGATCAGGGCATGCACATCGTGCGTGCCCTCGTAGGTATTGACCGTTTCCAGATTGATCATGTGGCGTATGACGTGGTATTCGTCGTGGATGCCATTGCCGCCGTGCATGTCGCGGGCCATGCGCGCGATATCCAGCGCTTTGCCGCAGCTGTTGCGCTTGATCATGCTGATCATCTCGGGCTGGGCCCGCCCCTCGTCCATGAGACGGCCCACGCGCAGACAGGCTTGCAGGCCCAGCGTGATCTCGGTCTGCATGTCGGCCAGCTTCTTCTGCACCAGCTGGGTCTGGGCCAGCGGCCGGCCGAACTGCACGCGGTCCAGCGTGTACTGCCGCGCCCGGTGCCAGCATTCCTCGGCCGCGCCCAAAGCGCCCCAGGCAATGCCATAGCGCGCCTTGTTCAGGCAACCGAAAGGGCCTTTCAATCCGGCAATTTCCGGAAAGATGTTGGTCTCGGGCACGAACACATCGTCCATCACGATCTCGCCGGTAATGGAGGCACGCAGGCTCATCTTGCCCTCGATCTTGGGCGCACTCAGGCCCTTCATGCCTTTTTCGAGTATGAAGCCGCGGATGCTGCCCTGTCCGCCCACCTTGCCGTCGGGGTCGGCCAGCTTGGCCCAGACCACGAACACATCGGCGATGGGCGCATTGGTGATCCACATTTTGGCGCCCTTGAGAATGAAGCCTCCGTCCACTGGCTTGGCCCGCGTGACCATGCTGCCGGGGTCCGAGCCGTGGTTGGGCTCGGTCAGGCCGAAGCAACCCACCCATTCGCCAGTGGCCAGGCGCGGCAGGTACTTCTGGCGCTGGGCCTCGCTGCCATACTCATTGATGGGGTGCATGACCAGCGAGCTCTGCACGCTCATGGCGCTGCGGTAGCCGCTGTCCACGCGTTCGACTTCGCGCGCGACCAGACCGTAGCTGACGTAGTTGAGCCCGGCGCAGCCATAGCCCTCAATGGTGGAGCCGAGGAAGCCCATGGCGCCGCATTCGTTCATGATTTCGCGGTCGAACTTTTCATGGCGCGCGGCCATCAGCACACGGGGCTGGAGTTTTTCCTGGCAAAAGGCGCGGGCCGCCTCAGAGATCGCGCGCTCGTCGTCGCTGAGTTGCTCGTTGAGCAGGAAGGGGTCTTCCCAGTTGAATTTTTCAGTCATGTTCATGGTTCCGGTGAATCCGCCGAGTTTACGCAAACCCCGCAGAGCGCCCGGAGCGCCGGCCGGGGCGGGTCAGGCAGCTTTGGGCTGCGGCTCAGGCGGCAGGCCGGGAATCATCAGGCTGAAGCCCTTGTCCGGCAACATCAGAGACACGGCCGAGGCGATCAACAGGATGACGGCGGCGCTGCCGAAAGAAATCCAGTGCGTGCCGAAAGCCTCGTAAGCCCAGCCGCCCAGCCATGAACTGATGGTCGCGCCGATCTGATGGGAGATATAGGCAAAGCCGTAGAGAACGCCCAGGATGCGCACGCCGTAGACGTCGGCCATGATGGCCGAAGACAGCGCCATGCTGCCCGCCCAGACCAGGCCGCCGATGGCCGCCGTGGTGTAAAGCTCCCATTGCGCGCCGACCATCACCAGCGCGAAAAATCCCAGACCCCGGATGCCGTAGATCGCCGCCAGTATCTTGCGCCGCGGCAGGATGTCCGAGGCCCGCCCCAGGACCAGCGTACCCAGGATGGCAATCACACCGATGAGCCCCAGGCCCATGGAGCCCGAGGTCGCCGAAAAACCATGGTCCATGAGCATGGGCAAGCCGTGCGTGCCCAGCAGATTCATGCTGTAGCCGCAGGCGAACAGACCCACGATGAGCTTCCAGAACGGCGTGGTGCGCATGGCATCGCGCAAGGGCGGGCTCTGCGCCGCCGGCCCCGTGGCAGCCTGTTGCAGGCTGATCTGATCGGGCAGCAGATCGGTGTGCGCCGGGGCCTTGTCGCTGCTGAGGAACAGGGCCGTAGGGATGGTCAACGCAGCGAAGACGACGGCAAAGCCCATCAAGGCGACCCTCCAGCCGCTGGCTTCAATCACATGGGTCAGCACCGGAGTCATGATGGCGATGCCTGCCATGGAGCCGGTGGACAGAAAGAACAGGGCCATGCCGCGCTGCCGGGTGAACCAGCGGCTGATCAAAGGTGCCAGCGAAACCGGGCTGACGAAGGCCAGCCCGATCGACAACAGGACGCCGAAGGAAATGCCGAATCCCAACGGGTCGCGTGCGCTCACGGCCCAGACCACCGAGACACCCACGATGGCCGTGCCCAGCAGCAGTACCACGCGCGTGCTGTACTTGCCCACCAGAAAGCCGGCCAGGGGCATGGCCAGGCCATAGCACAGCATGCCCACCGCAACGATGGCCGAGAGCAGGCTGCGGCTGAACCCGAGGTCGTGCACCATGGGCAGGAAAAACGGCCCCACGCCCAGGCGCATTCCTACCGTGAGCAGTGTCAATATCGAGGCGGCGGCGACGATGTTCCAGCCGAAATACCAGTTTCCGAAGCGCGTGTCCGACAAGGCTGTCTCCCGTGGTCTAATTGTTCGAAGGCTCGCCCGGCGGGGGCGGCACAGGCTGAATCTTAAGCCAGTCGGGAAATCGATGCCGCGGCCCTTGCGGGCGCAGCCCGGCTCTTTGAAATATATTCGCCGCTACCGTCACGCTGCATCCGGGGGGTCACACATGAGTACGCAAACGATCGTTCTGGGAGGCGGCTGCTTCTGGTGCACCGAGGCCGTCTTCGTCAAAGTGCGCGGCGTGACCGACGTCGAGAGCGGTTACAGCAACGGCCAGACCGAGCGGCCCAGCTATGAGCAGGTCTGCACTGGCATGACGGGCCACAACGAAGTGGTGCGCCTTGAATACGACCCCGATGCCATCGGCCTGCGTGAGATCCTGGAGATATTTTTCCTGATCCACGACCCCACGACGCTGAACCGCCAGGGCAACGACACCGGCACGCAGTACCGCAGCGGCATCTACACCACCACGCCGGCCCAGCAGCAGGTGGCCGAAGCCATGGTCCGCCAGCTGAACGATGACAAGGTATTCGGCGCGCCCGTGGTCACCGAGGTGCAGCCGCTGCGCAACTACTGGCCGGCCGAGGACTACCACCAGGACTTTTTCGAGAAGAACCCCTACCAGGGTTATTGCATGGCGGTCGCGGCGCCCAAGGTGGCGAAGTTCCGCAAGACTTTTGCTGACAGGGTCAAGGCTTGAGTCGGCACAAGTCACAAGGCACGAAGAGCATGAAGCGCCACGGCACTCCCCGTCTTGCAGGCCTTTGGGCCTGGACGCTGGCCGTCACGCTTCTTTATGCGCAGACACTGGGCCTGCTGCATGGGCTGGCCCATGCAGCGCTCGCCCAGAATGTGGCGAGTGTCTCGATGCTCGCGGGCAGCGGCCCGTTCCAGGGGCATGACAGTGGCTCGGGCGATTGCCGCTTGTTTGATCAGGCGGCGCATGGCGACGCGCTGACCAGCGCGGCTGCACCCGCGCTGCCGCCGGCGCCGCCCACTTTCACGTCACGCTTTTCATGGGGCGAGCGCACGGTCCGCCACGCGGCGCACTTCGACGCCAGGGCGCCTCCCGCGCGCATCGGCTGAGGGCTTCGCCCCCGGCCTCGACAGGCTGAATGCAAGACCGGCGCTCGGCGCCTGGCACTTGCAGCCTCATCTCCTGGCTCCGGCGACGGTCTGCGTCTTCATGGCGTGGGCCCGATCCGAGCCCCTCTGCGTTCCGATTTCTGAAAGCATCCCATGAAGTTCATGAAGCATCACTTCGCGCTGCGTCTGTTGCGCCATTGGCGCGCCGCCCTGTATCTGTTTACCCTGCACGGCCTGGCGCAGGCCCAGTCTCCCGCCGGCGCCGCGGCTCCGGCGCTCAAGGAGCTCACCGTCACCGCCAACCCTCTGGGTACGACCGAGCCGATCGCGCCGGCCGCCGCCTATTCGGGCGCGACTTTGTTGCTGCGCTCGCGCAGCACTCTGGGCGAGACGCTGGACGGCACGCCCGGCGTGAGCAGCAGCTACTTCGGCCCCAATGCGAGCCGCCCCATCATTCGTGGGCTCGACGGTGACCGCATCCGCGTGCTGCAGAACAGCGGCGCGAGCATCGATGCCTCCGCACTGAGCTTCGATCACGCCTTGCCCATCGATCCGCTGACCGTGGAGCGCATCGAGGTTCTGCGCGGCCCCGGTGCCCTGCTCTATGGGGGCAGCGCGGTCGGCGGCGTGGTCAATGTCATCGACAACCGGATTCCGCGCGATGCCGTGGACGGTGTCAGCGGCAAAGCCGACTTCGGCCTTGCCAGTGGCCAGCGCGAGCGCGGCGGCAGCGTGCTGGTCGAGGGCGGCAACGAGCGCTTCGCACTGCATGTCGACGCCTTCGAGCGGCGCAGCGGCGACTTGCGCGTGCCGATCCGCCTGGACTGCACGCGGGCGGATACGCCCGGTCCGCGCTCGCGCATCTGCAACTCCGCCGCCGCCTCGCGCGGCGGCGCTGTGGGCGGCACCGCTTTCTTCGATGGCGGCTACCTGGGCGCCATGGTCAGCGACTACCGCAGCAACTACGGCACGGTGGCCGACGACGCCGTCACCATCGGCATGCACTCGCGGCGTTACGCCCTGGAGGGTGAATGGCGCAGGCCCACGGCTGCAATCGCCGGCATCAAGTGGCAGCTCAGCCGAACGGACTACCGCCACACGGAGTTCGAGTCCGGCGCGGCCGGAACCCTGTTCCGCAACAGGGGCGGCGATCTGCGCGTGGAGTTGCGCCACGAGAAGTGGGGCCCGCTGGAGGGCCTGATTGGCCTGCAGGCGGAGTCCGCGCGCTTTTCTGCCGACGGCGCCGAGGCCTTCGCGCCGTTCAGCCGCACTCGGCAGACGGCAGTCTTCGCCTACGAGGAAATGGCGCTGTCCTGGGGCCGGCTGAGTTTCGGCGCGCGCGCCGAGCGGGTGCGGATCGAATCCCTGGGCAATCCGGACCCGTCGGTGACACGCTTCGCACCTGGCAGCCGAAATTTCGGCCCCCGCAGCCAGGCCGTGGGCCTGCGCTCGCCCCTCGGCGGCAACTGGCAGTTCACCTCGAATCTGGCCTACACCCAGCGCGCACCAAAGGACTACGAGTTGTATGCCAATGGCCCGCACCTGGCGACCGCCGCCTGGGAGAGCGGCGATGCGACCCTGGGCCTGGAGCGCGCCACCAGCCTGGACCTGGGGCTGGCTTGGAAGGCGGGCGCCGACCGCCTCGCCGTGAACGTTTACCGCAGCCGCTTCAGCAACTACATCGGCCTGCAGGGAACGGGCGCGACACGCGATGCCGACGGAGAACGCAATCCGGTGGACCGCAATGGCGACCGTGTCGCGGACGGCAGCGGCGCCAGCATCCTGGACGAGCTGCGCTACAGCGGTGTGCGCGCGCGATTCACCGGTCTGGAAGCCAGCGGCACGCTGCGCCTGAGCGCGAGCCCTGCCAGCCTGGACCTGGAGTGGCGCGCCGACCTCGTGCGCGCCGACAACCTCACCACCGGCGAGCCCTTGCCGCGCATCGCGCCGGCGCGCGTCGGCGCCACGCTGATCCGCAGCCAGGGCGCCTGGAGCGCGCGCGTGGGAATGGACGCATCGGCAGCACAGAACCACGTGCCGCAGACCGGCCAGCGCGCGACGGCGGCCTACACGCTATGGCATGCGGCACTGACCTACCGCGTGCGGTCCGGCGCGGCACAGCGGCTGTGGTACGCGCGACTGGACAACATCACCGACAAGCTGGCCTACAGCGCCGCCTCGGTACTGACGACGACGGCGTTCCCGAAAGCGCCGCTGCCCGGGCGCAGCCTGAAGCTGGGGCTGCAGGTCTCGTTCTAGGGGGCATGGGCCTGCGTTATCCTCGATGCAGCCTGGCCTTTGTTGAATGAACCACCCCGTCCTGTCTTCCCTGCTGCCCGTCGTTCTGCTGATCACCCTTGGCTTTGCGGTGGGGCGGCTGCGCCTGGTTCGCCCGGAGTCCACGCGCGACCTGTCCAACGTGGTGTTCCTGCTGCTGGCGCCAGCCCTGCTGTTTCGCTCCATGGGCGGCGTGCACGTGGAGCAACTCAGCCTGCGGCCGGTGGCTGCGTACTTCATGGCGGCTTTCGTTATTTTCTTCGGCACGCTGTGGGTTCGCGGCTTCAACCGTTCCGGGGCGGTGCTGACCATGGCCACCACCTATAGCAACACCGTCATGATCGGCGTTCCACTGATCGGTCTGGCCTACGGCGAGGCTGGCATGGTGACGCTGCTCATGCTGGTGTCCATACACGCCATGGTGCTCCTGACGAGTTCGACTGTGGCCGTGGAGATCGCCTGCGCGCGCGAGCAGGCGGCGCGCGGCGAGGGCAGCACGAATGCGCTGCACATCCTGCGCACCCTGGGTCGCGCACTGCGCGCGTCGGTCATCAATCCCGTGACGCTGCCCGTGATCTCGGGGCTGCTGTTCGCGCAGACCGGCTGGGCCATCCCTTCGGTGATCGACCGGCCGCTGCAACTGCTGGCGCAGTCTTTCGCGCCGCTGGCGCTGATGCTCGTGGGCATCACGCTGGCGCAGACGCGGGTGGGGCATCACCTGCGCGGTGCGCTGGCCGTGGCGGCCAGCAAGAACCTGCTGCACCCGGTGCTGGTCGCGCTGTTTGCCTGGATGCTCGGGGTCACGGGGCTGCCGCTGGCGGTGATGGTCGTGACGGCATCGCTGCCGGTGGGGGCGAATGCCTTCTTGCTGGCGCAGCGTTATCGGGCCAGCGAGGAACTGGTGACGGCCAGCGTGGTGGTATCGACGGCGCTGGCTTTGGTGACGGTGTCGGTGACGATGGTTTTCGTGGGCTGAGGAGAGGGGGATGAGGAGAGGGATATTTTTGCAGTGAATACTTGCCCGAGTTGATCCGGAAGGATCAGGACCGGTTGCACCTGCGCGGCTTTATCGACGCACTGGAGCAGGCCTGCACCCACATAGGCCGTCATCCTGGCACGGGTTGCACGGCCAGCGTGCCTGCTGCGGCCATGAGTTCCGGCACGATGTGTCGCAAGGCATCGGCCTGGAAGGCGGTTCCGGAGGCCACGACCAGGGACCCGACCGGAAATCCGGGCGCGCCGAATGAGGCCGCGACGGCATGGATGCCTTGCCACACCGTACCCGCACTCATCACGTAGCCACTGCGCGCGCTGGTCCGGATGAGCGACATCAGATTCGCGAGATGACTGGGGCCGAGATGCGCCATCCGCTCACGATTGCGCTCGGCCGTCTCCCGTGCCCGCTCTGCCGGCAATGCCGCCAGGATGGCAATCCCGCCCGCCAGCGACAGCAGCGGCGCGCGGTGACCGACGCGGATCGATGTGGCCTCCGTGGCGTGTGACGACGTGCCCGCACGAGCGATGCATACGCAATCATCGCCACTGTGCAGGTAGGCCACTGACCACACATGGGGGGTGCTGCGCACAAGGCGCCGCACCGCGTTGCGTGTGCCGTCCGTCAATTGGGATTGGCGCGGCAGACTCAGCCCGAGCTCGAACGCAAGCGGACCGATCAGGTAGCGCCGGTCGGACGGGCGCTGCTGTGCCAGGCGCGCCTGTACCAGACACTTGAGCATGCGGTGGACCGTGGCGTGATCAAGCCCGCAATGCTGCGCCAGGTCGCGCAGACTCCACCCGGTCGTGCCCCGGACAGCGAGTTCACGCAGGAGCTGGATGGCGCGCTCCAGGCTCTGTGTCCCCGGTGATTTTGGATAGGATGCCAAGCTTGTCATAGGTTCGCATTGTGGACCAAATACGCCGAGTCCCGATTGACCCTGCCGGTATCCGCGAATACGCTCGGTCTATTACAAAAAGTGTCCGGGCGGAAGTCCGGCCCATTGTTCTGCAACCAACCTCCATCATGGCCATGACCCCTCACGTACAGCCGGCCCTCTGGCCGGATTTCGAGCACACCGGTCCGGGCACTCTTGCGGGCCGCTATCTGCGCAGCTTCTGGCAGCCGGTCTACCTCAGCGCTTCGCTGGCGCGCGGACGGGCGAAGCCGCTGAAGGTATTCGGCGAGCAGTTCACGATCTACCGCGGCGAAGATGGCGTGGCCAGGGTCGTCGCCGACCGCTGCCTGCACCGCGGCACCGTGTTGTGGACAGGGACGGTCGAAGGCACCGCCATTCGCTGCCTGTACCACGGGTGGAAGTACAACGCGGGCGGGCAGTGTGTGGAGCGCCCGGCGGAGCGCGCCACACCAGGGCACCTTCAGATCCGGACCTATCCCACGCGCGAATGGGCGGGGCTGGTTTTTTGCTACCTGGGTGAGGGAGAGGCTCCCGAACTGCCGGTTCTCGACACCTTGTCGGGCGATGGTGAACTGTTTGTCACCGCGCCGATGCGGCCGTTCAATTACTTCAGTCAGCTGGAGAACGGATTGGACGAGGTGCACTTCAATTTCGTGCACCGCATCTCCAGATTCGCTGCCCAGGGAATGAACGCCGAGATCCCGCAGCTGGCCTGCGAGGAGACCGAATACGGTCTGTCAAGGACGTCGACGCGCTCCGGTGTCGTCCGGCGAAATCACTTTCTGATGCCCAACGCGAACTCCGCCATCCTGTTTGGCGCCATCAGGCTCGTGTGGCGCACCCCTATTGACGATCATTCTCATTACAGTTTCACGGTCGATTACTTCGAGGGTACGGCGGAGCAGAAGCGCCAATGGAAGGCCGAGCAGGAAAAGCAGTTCGCGCTGATCGCAGAAGCACAGCCTGCGGCGCAGGTCGCTGCAGCCATCCTGCGGGGAGAACTTACGCTGGATGACGTCGTCGACCACCCCGACCTGTTGTCGGTGCAAGACGGGGTGGCGCTGAAAGGTCAGGGCGTGATCGCCAACCGTCAAACCGAAGTGCTGGGTCAGTCAGACCACCAGATCGTGCGGATGCGGCGTCTGTGGGTGGAGGACATGGCAGCGATCGCAGAAGGCCGTCCGCGAAGACAGTGGAAATGGCCCAGGCGCCTGGAGATGACGACGGGCCTGAAGCAAGCAGAGACCGCCTGAGCGTCCTGCCAGAACGATAACAAACCACGGAGACATCATGAAAATATCACGCAGAACCATTTGTGCGCTTGCCCTGGCCAGCGCATCCTCTCTGGCAGGCGCGCAATCCTTCCCCTCAAAACCCATCAGGTTGGTGGTTGCCGGCAGTGCCGGCGCCTCCACGGCAGCGGTTGCACGGGCGCTGGGGGCGGGGCTCAGTGAACGTCTCGGCGTGCCTGTCATCGTCGACCCAAAGCCTGGCGCCAATGGCGTCGTCGCGGGCAGCATCGTGACCAAGTCCGCTCCTGACGGGTACACCCTGATGGTCACGCCATCCGACTCGCAGGTGCTCGCACCGCTGGTCACCAAGGATATTCCTTACGTCCCCGAGAAAGACTTCACGCCGATTGCGAAGGTGGCTGAGCTGAACGTGATGTTCGCCATCGCCAGCAAGGTGCCGGCGTCAAACATGAAGGAGTTCGTCGCGCTGGCCAAGTCGCAGCCCGGCAAACTGACCTTTGGCAGCAGCGGTCTGGGTGGCGTGCATCACCTCACCGTCGAGATGCTGCGCCAGCGTGAGGGCCTGAACATGCTGCACGTTCCCTACAAGGGTGGCGCAGAGGTGGCGCAAGCCCTGGCCGCAGGTGAATTCGTTCTCTTTGCCGGGTCCCCGTTGCTGCTGGCGCCCTTGGCCAAGGGCGGCAAGGTCAAGGCGTTGGCGAT
>JAURZS010000020.1 GCA_030653255.1 Burkholderiaceae bacterium
GTGCGCGGGCCGACGCCGGAGATGCGGATCAGCAAACGAAAGGCCTCGCGCTCGCCGGGGGTGGCAAAGCCATAGAGAATCTGCGCGTCCTCGCGCACCACAAAATGCGTGAGCAGCGTGATGCGCTCGCCGATGGCGGGCAGGTTGTAGAAGGTGCTCATGGGCACATCGACCTCGTAGCCCACGCCGTTGCAGTCCACCAGCACCTGGGGCGGGGTTTTCTCGGCCAGCAAGCCTTGCAGTCGTCCGATCAAGATGCGCCTTCGCGAGGTTCGTGGGATTTACGGGTCTGGCGCGCAGTGCAGTTCCGTTCCGCCATGCGCCCAACAGGCGATGTTAGCGGAAAGCCCACACCGCCCCGGCCGCACCGTGCGTGTGCCGCCCCCGCCAGACCCCTTGCTGCGACAATAAGGCCGAATGATTCTTCGCCACAACTTCACGCCGCCGGACAACCGCCGGCTCGACCACCTTTGCGGCCCCACCGACGCCCATCTGCGCACCATCGAGGCCGCACTGGGCGTGAGCATCGCGCACCGGCACGAGCAGTTCAAGATCGACGGCCCCAAGGCCCGCGCGCAAAAGGCGCTGGAGCTCTTGCAGGCCCTGTACGAGATCGCGGCGCGCGCCATCGATCCGGCCACGGTCCAGCTGCTGCTGGCCGGTGACGGCGCCGCACTGGCCGCAGGCGGCGCCGGCCTGCAGACCCGGCGCAGCGATCTGCAGCCGCGCACGCCCACCCAGGCGGTCTACCTGGAGAACATCGCCAGCCACGACATCACCTTCGGCATCGGGCCGGCCGGCACCGGCAAGACCTACCTGGCCGTGGCCTGCGCGGTCGACGCGCTGGAGCGCAGCGCGGTGCAGCGCATCGTGCTGACGCGCCCGGCCGTCGAGGCGGGCGAGAAACTTGGCTTCCTGCCCGGCGACCTGAGCCAGAAGGTAGACCCCTATCTGCGCCCGCTGTACGACGCGCTGTACGACCTCATGGGCTTCGACCGCGTGCAAAAGGCCTTCGAGCGCCAGGCCATCGAAATCGCGCCGCTGGCCTTCATGCGCGGGCGCACGCTCAACCATGCCTTCATCATCCTGGACGAGGCGCAGAACTCCACGCCCGAGCAGATGAAGATGTTCCTCACGCGCATCGGCTTCGGCAGCAAGGCCGTGGTCACTGGCGATGTCAGCCAGATCGATCTGCCCAAGGGCCAGCTCAGCGGACTGATCGACGGCGAGCGCGTGCTGCGGCGCGTCAAGGGCATCGCCCACACCCACTTCACCAGCGCCGACGTGGTGCGCCACCCCCTGGTGGCGCGCATCGTCGACGCCTACGACGCGCAGCGCAAGCGCGAGCGCGGACCCGAATGATCAGCCTGCAGTTTGGCGCCTTTCCCGGCGTCGCGGCGCACCGCGCCGTGCTGCGGCGCGCCCAGGTCTCGTCCTGGATCGCGCTTGCGCTGAAGCACCCGGGCGAGATCACGGTGCGCATCGTCGGTGCAGAAGAGGGCCGCGCCCTCAACCTGCAATACCGTGGCAAGGACTACGCCACCAACGTGCTGACCTTCGATTACGCGCGCGAGCCCACGGTCATGGCCGACCTGCTGCTGTGCGGCCCGGTGGTCGAGCGCGAGGCGCGCGAACAGGGCAAGACCCTGCAGGCCCACTATGCCCATCTGCTGGTGCATGGCGCGCTGCATGCGCAAGGCTACGACCACGAAGCCGGCGAGCGCCAGGCGCTGGAGATGGAGGCGCTGGAGATTCTGCTGCTCGGCGCGCTGGGGTTTCCCGATCCGTACTGACGGGCGCGACGGGTTTCAAGAAGCCTTGCGGCGCTTGACTACAGGTTGTGCAAGCGCGGCGCGGCCACTCTTGCGAGGCGCGGCATGGGCAGGCCGCGCCTCCTCGACCCGCACCCAGGGGCCTGCGCCACGAGCCACCTTATGGTCATAGCCGGGGTCCAGCCCACCCAGACCCAGCAATTGCGAAATGCCCGGACCCTGCGCGCGCGCGACCATCTCGTGCAGGGCCCGTTCGACGACCTCGCGCTTGGTGCGCGCGCCGCTCACGCGCATGGCCTGGGCCACAATGTCTTCATCCAGTTCGATGTTGATACGCATGACTGCATTGTGCATAGGATGTGCATGGATCAAGCATCCGTAGATTCAAGCAGGCGTTACACCGGTTCCAACAGCCAGTCCATCCTCGTGCAAGAATCCGCCGATGCGCCACCGCCTTCGCCCTCTGTTGCCCTGGATCGCCCTCTGGCTGCTTGTCAGCGCAGCCGGTTCGGCATGGATCGCGCGCTCCGCACTCGACCGTCTGCGCGATGCCTTCGAGACCGACGCGCGCATCGTCCACCGTCTGCTGAGCCAGCGCGTCGTGCAGCATGACGCCATCATGGCCACGCTGGCCCTGCTCAGCGGCCCGGACGACGCGGCCCAGCCCGAGCAAAGACTGGCGTCCGTCTACCCGCAGATCCTGGGCGTGCAAAGGCGCGACGGCGCACAGGCCTGGCCGGATGAACAACTGCGCGCAGCCGACGTGGTCTCACGCGCGCGCGGTCGCCCGGTGCTGTCCGAGGTCAACTTCAATCAGGGCCGGTACCAGATCGTCCAGGGCGTGGGGCTGACCAGCCATGCCTTGCGCATCGACATCCGCGCCATGGTCCCCTGGAGCGAATGGCCCATGGCGCCAGATCGCAGCCCGGTGCGCGTGATGCTGGAGCATGAAGGCCAGCGCTTCGTCCTGCAGGCCGGCGCGCCAGAAGGCAGCGCCGGCTGGCGCTTCGACTTTCGCAAACACCTGGCCGCAGACAGCCAGCCCTTCGATGTCGTGGCCGTGCGGCAAGTCGGCTGGTCCGAACTGCCCTGGGGCTGGATGGCAGCCTGGACAGGTGCGCTCGGCGCGGTGCTGGCCGCGCTGCTGGCCCTGCAGCGCCAGCGCACCGAGCGGCGGCGCGCCGAGGAGCTGCTGCGCCTGGGCCAGGTGGCCCGTCTGAACACGCTGGGCGAACTCGCCGCCGGCATGGCCCATGAGCTGAACCAGCCGCTGACTGCAGTACTGGCAAACGCGCAGGCCGCCGGCCGGCTGCTGCGCGAAGACCCGCCCGACCTGGACACTGCGCGCTCGGCCATGACGCAGGCGGCGGAACAGGCGCGCCGGGCCTCGCAGGTGGTCGGCCGCCTGCGACGGGCCGTGGAGCGGCCCGATCTGGCCGCGCAGACGCGCGCCGTGCCCTTGGCCGATGCGGTGCGCGCAGCGCTCTACCTGCTCGAACCCGAGTTCGCACGGCAGCAGGTCAGCGTGCAGTTCAACGCCCCGGACAACTCGCCCGTCGTGATGGCCGACCCGGTGGCGCTGGAGCAAATCACCCACAACCTGTTGCGCAATGCCCTCCAGGCGCTGGAACAGGTCGCGCCCGAACAACGCCGGCTGGAACTGCGCCTGGGCATCGAAGAAGGCCTGGGTGTGCTGCGCGTGAGCGACTCCGGCCCCGGCATCCCGCCCGATGTGCTGCCGCGCATCTTCGAGCCTTTCTTCACCACGCGCCAGGGAGGGCTGGGCCTGGGCCTGAGCCTGTGCGAGACGCTGGCCGCCAGCATGGGCGGCAGCCTGAGCGCAGCCCACCATGCGCCGCAGGGCGCCACCTTGCGCCTGGCCCTGCCCCTGGCGGCCTCCACATGAGCGGTCCTCTGTCACCCCTCATCCACCTCATCGACGACGACGAGGCCGTGCGCAGCAGCCTGTCCCTGCTGATCAGCACGGTGGGCCTGCGTGTGCAGGCCTGGAGCCACCCGCAGCAGTTCATGGCGGGCTTCGATGCGGGCGCCATCGGCGCCATCGTGCTCGACGTGCGCATGCCCGGCATCAGCGGCCTGACCGTGCTCGACACGCTGGTTGCGCGCGGCGTGGACCAGCCCATCATCATGCTGACGGGCCATGGCACGGTCGAGATGTGCCGCCGCGCCTTCAAGTCCGGCGCTGCCGAATTCCTCGAAAAGCCGGTCGACGACGAGCTGCTGCTCGAGGCCCTGCAAAGCGCCGTGCGACAGCACGTGCAATCGCGCGAGCGCCTGCAGGCCGGACGCCAGGCGCGCGAGCGGTATGCGCAGCTGTCGGCGCGCGAGCGTGAAGTGCTGGGTCTGATCGTCTCGGGGCTCACCAACAAGGAAATCGGCCGCGCCATCGACCTGTCCCCACGCACCGTGGAGACCCATCGGGCCCACCTGTTTGCCAAGCTGGGCGCGGAGTCACTGGCCCAGCTGATCCGCCAATACGCCGCGCTGGTCGACGCCGACGGCAGCGCATAGCCCGCTGAGCCGGCCAGCCTGGGGCACTGCGTAGTTCTACGCAGTGCGGGGCGTAAGGCTACGAATGTTCGCGACGGGCGCGTTTTCCTACAGTTGTCCTCACGGTTGATTGAACCGCGATGACCACACCCCACAGGAGAACCCCATGCGCCATACCCTTCGAATTTCCGCCCTCGCCGCCGTCGCCACAGTGGCGCTTGCCACAGCTTCGGCCCAGGCCCAGGCCGTGCGCACCGAAAAGAACGTTTCGCTCGACCTGGCGGTCCAGATTGCCTCTGCAACCGTTGCCGCCTGCGCGGCCAATGGTTATGCCGTGGCAGCCGCCGTCGTGGACCGCGCCGGCATCATGCGCACGATCCAGCGCGCCGACAACGCCGGCCCTCACACCCTGGGTTCCGCCACGCAAAAGGCCTGGACTTCGGCGTCGGCCAAGAACACCACACAAGCCATGATGGAAGGCGCGCAGAGGAATCCCGCTGGCGCCAACCTGGTCCACATGCCCGGCTTCCTGCTGCTGGGTGGCGGCGTACCGATCAAGGTCGGCAATGAAGTCATCGGCGCAGTCGGTGTCGGCGGAGCCCCCGGTGGCCATCTGGACGAGCAGTGCGCCATGGCCGGCATTGACAAAGTCAAAGAGCAACTGAAGTAAGCCCACCACAGGCAGGCACAAGGAGACCCCGATGAAGACGGCCCATCGCAATGCGTACCACCACACGCCGATGAACACGCAGCCGCAATCCGTGCGTCTGCGATTCACGCATCGACGGTCGTTTCTCGCGGCCTTCCTGCTGGCCCTTGCGGGCCTGGGGCTGGGCCTGGGCGCCCCTCCGTCCCAGGCCCAGGTTGGCCCGACCAGCGCCGAAGCCGCTGCCTACAAGGGCCTGCACGCCGCCGCCCGGCGCGGCGACGTCGCCGCCATCGAGCGCAAGGCGGCCGCCCGCGCCGACCTCAATGCGCGCGACGGCCATGGCCGCACCCCCATTCATGTGGCGGCCTTTGCACGCCAGCGCGATGCCATCCGTGCGCTCGCCAAAGCCGGCGCCCAGCTTGAACTTCTGGAGAACGACCGTTATGACGCCGTGACCATAGCCAGCGTCGCCGACGACGAGGAAACCCTGCGCGTGCTGCTGTCCCTGGGTGCCAGCGCCAGGCTCACCACCAGCCGCTATGACGGTACGGCGCTGATCGCGGCGGCGCACCTGGGCCACGACGGCGTGGTCCGGCAATTGATCGCAGCGGGTGCGCCGCTGGACCACGTCAACAACCTGCACTGGACGGCGGTCATCGAATCCATCGTGCTGGGCGACGGCGGGCGCCGTCATCAGGCGGTGTTGCGCGCGCTGATCGACGCCGGCGCCAACCTGCGCCTGAGCGACCGCCAGGGCAACACGCCGCTGCAACTGGCGCGTTCACGCGGCTATGCACAAATGGCCCGCATGTTGGAGCAGGCCGGGGCGAAGTAGGCGCCGTCAGCTCAGCGTGACCCGCGCAAACTTGCGCTTGCCGACCTGCAGCACATAACTGCCGGCGGCCAGCTTGAGGCTCTTGTCGCTCACCACCGCGGAATCCACGCGCACACCGCCGCCATCGATCAGGCGATTGCCCTCGCCGCTGGACGCGGCCAGCCCCGCCAGCTTCAGCAGCGCGCCAATGCCCATCGGCGCGCCGCTCAGGGCCATCTCGGGAATGTGCTCGGGAACACCGCCCTTGCTGCGCAAAACGAAATCCTGCTCAGCCGCATCGGCCGCTGCCGCCGAATGAAAGCGCGCGGTGATTTCCTTGGCCAGGGCCACCTTGGCGTCCTTGGGATTGCGCCCTTGCGCCACCTCGCGCTTCAGTGCCTCGATATCGTCGAGGCTGCGAAAACTCAGCAGGGTGTACCAGCGCCACATCAGATCGTCCGAGATGCTCAGTACCTTGGCGAACATGGTGTTGGGCTCCTCCGAGATGCCGATGTAGTTGTTCTTGCTCTTGGACATCTTCTCCACACCATCGAGCCCTTCGAGCAGCGGCATGGTCAGGATGCACTGCGGCTCCTGGCCGAACTCGGCCTGCAGATGCCGGCCCATCAGCAGATTGAACTTCTGGTCTGTGCCGCCCAGTTCCAGGTCGCTCTTGAGGGCCACCGAGTCATAGCCCTGCATCAGCGGGTAAAGAAACTCGTGGATGCTGATGGAGCGCCCCTCCTTGAAGCGCTTGCTGAAATCGTCGCGCTCCATCATGCGCGCCACGGTGTACTTGGCCGCGAGCTGGATCATGCCGCGCGCGCCCAGTGGGTCGCACCATTCGCTGTTGTAGCGGATCTCGGTGCGCGCCGGGTCCAGCACCAGCGACGCCTGCCGGTAATAGGTCTGTGCATTGGCGTCGATCTGCTCGCGCGTGAGCGGCGGACGGGTACTGTTGCGCCCCGAAGGGTCGCCGATCATGGTGGTGAAATCGCCGATCAGAAAAATCACCGTGTGTCCCAGGTCCTGCAACTGGCGCATCTTGTTGAGGACCACCGTGTGGCCGATATGGATGTCGGGCGCCGTCGGATCCAGCCCCAACTTGATGCGCAGTGGCGTGCCGGTCGCTTCCGAGCGCGCCAATTTGCGCTCCCACTCGTCCTGCGGGATCAACTCATCGCATCCGCGCAGGCTGACTGCCAGTGCGCTCTTTACACTTTCAGTTACGGTAAAAGTATTAACTTTGGCGGGATTCATAGGGGTTTTTCTCTGTGTGTGCTACCGCACACCGATATACTTCGCGCCAGGGTGCAGCGTCGTGTATTTTACGTGGCGCGCTTTTTGCTCACTTCCTGCCCATTGACACCGATGGTCGGACACAGGGGCACCATGTGCCCCAAGCCGACATTGCGCAACCTCTTTCGCCGGGGACTTTTCCTTTGAAACACAGCCTGACCGCCGTCTGCCAAGCCTTTGCCGACCGACTCTCACATGTGCTGCAACACCACCCCCGCCAACTGACTCTCGTTCTCGCCGCCGCGCTGCTTGGCGGCGGCGGCGGTGCCTATGCCGTGGCC
>JAURZS010000029.1 GCA_030653255.1 Burkholderiaceae bacterium
CACCTGCTCCAGCCAGTCGCGCACGAACTGCTTGTCGTAGCTCGGCGGGTTGATGCCTTCGGCATAGCCCTCCACCGGCCAGAAGCGCGAGGAGTCGGGCGTCAGAACCTCGTCCATCAGCACCAGCTCGCCCTGGGCGTCCAGGCCGAACTCGAACTTGGTGTCGGCAATGATGATGCCCTTGGTCAGCGCGAAGGCGCTGGCTTCTTCGTACAGGCGGATGCTGATGTCGCGGATGCGCTCGGCCAGCGACTGGCCGATCATCTGCACGGTGCGCTCGAAGGTGATGTTCTCGTCGTGCTCGCCGGCCGCCGCCTTGGCCGCCGGCGTGAAGATGGTGCGCGGCAGGCGCGACGCGTTTTTCAGCCCCGGGGGCAGCGGCACGCCGCACACGGTGCCGTCGGCCTGGTATTCCTTCCAGCCGCTGCCGGCCAGATAGCCGCGCACCACGGCCTCGACCGGAATGGGCGTCAGGCGCTTGACCAGCATGGAGCGGCCGCGCACCTGCGCGACCTCGTCGGGCCGCACCACGCTCTCGGGGGACTCGCCGGTGAGGTGGTTGGGGCACACATGCGCCAGGCGCTCGAACCAGAACAGCGCCATGCGCGTGAGCAGCGCGCCCTTGCCCGGAATCGGCTCGCCCATGATGACATCGAAGGCGCTGAGCCGGTCGCTCGCCACCATGAGGATGCGGTCATCGCCCACGGCGTAGTTGTCGCGCACCTTGCCGCGCGCGAGCAGCGGCAGGCTGCTGATGGCGCTGGTGTGCAGGGCTGCTGCGTCGGCCTGGCTCATCGGTTTCAATGCACGACCTGGGACAGCTCGCCGCGGGCATAGCGGGCGGCCACGATCTGCAGCGCGTCGCCGCGGATCTTGCCGGCCTGGCCTTCGCAGCCGAACTGGATGTAGCGCTGCTTGCAGATTTGCTTGGCGGCCTCGCGCGCGGGCTTGAGGTAGTCGCGCGGGTCGAATTTGTCGGGGTTCTCGGCCATGTACTTGCGGATGGCGGCCGTCATCGCCAGACGGATGTCGGTGTCGATGTTGATCTTGCGCACGCCGTACTTGATGGCCTCCTGGATTTCCTCGACGGGCACGCCGTAGGTTTCCTTCATCTTGCCACCGTGCTGGCGGATGATCTCCAGCAGGTCCTGCGGCACCGAGGAGGAGCCGTGCATCACCAGATGGGTGTTGGGGATGCGGCGGTTGATTTCCTTGATGCGGGAGATGGCGAGGATGTCGCCAGTGGGCTTGCGCGTGAACTTGTAGGCGCCGTGGCTGGTGCCGATGGCGATGGCCAGGGCATCGAGCTGGGTCTGCTTGACAAAATCGGCGGCCTGCTCGGGGTCGGTCAGCAACTGCTCCATGGTCATGGTGCTTTCAGTGCCGTGACCGTCTTCCTTGTCGCCGCGCATGGTCTCCAGCGAGCCCAGGCAGCCGAGCTCGCCCTCGACGGTCACGCCGAGCTGGTGCGCCATCTTGACTACGCTGCGTGTGACGTCGACGTTGTATTCGTAGCTGGCGATGGTCTTGCCATCGGCCTGCAGGGAGCCGTCCATCATCACCGAGCTGAAGCCCAGGTCGATCGCGCCCTTGCACACATCGGGCGACTGGCCGTGGTCCTGGTGCATGACGACGGGGATGGTCGGGTAGCTGTCCACCGCAGCATGGATCAGGTGCTTGAGAAAGCCCTCTCCCGCGTATTTGCGCGCGCCGGCGCTGGCCTGCATGATGACAGGCGCGCCGGTTTCCTTTGCGGCCTCCATGATGGCCTGGACCTGCTCCAGGTTGTTGACGTTGAAGGCAGGAATGCCGTAGCCGTTCTCGGCGGCATGGTCCAGCAGTTCGCGCATGGATACGAGAGGCATGATGGTGGTCCGGTGAAGAGTGAGGTGAATGGGCCAGGTATGTGTCTGTCCCGGCTCCGGGCGATCGCCCATGATTTTAGCGCCGCCGCTTCAGGCGGCCCGGCAGATCTTGAGCATGTTGGTGCCCCCGGGCGCGCCCATGGGCTCGCCGCAGGTGATGGCGTAGACATCGCCGGACTGCACGATGTTGCGGCTCTTGAGGTGGCCCTCGGCTTGCACCAGGGCGGTGTCGCGATCCACGCTGGTGTCCATCAGCAGCGGGCGCACATTGCGATACAGCGCCATCTTGCGCTGCGTGGCCAGGCGCGGGGTCAGGGCGTAAATCGGGACATGGATGTCGTGGCGGCTCATCCACAGGGGCGTCGAGCCGCTGTCGGTCAGCGCCACGATGGCCTTGGCGCCCAGGTGGTGGGCGGTGAACAGCGCGCCCATGGCGATGGACTGATCGATGCGCGCAAAGGTCTTGCCGCGGAAGTCGGCGTCAAGTTCGTTATGCTCGGCTTTCTCGGCCTCCTGGCAGATCTGCGCCATCTCCTTGATGGTCTCGATCGGGAAGCTGCCGGTGGCGGTCTCGGCGCTGAGCATCACGGCGTCGGTGCCGTCAAGCACCGCATTGGCCACATCACTGACCTCGGCCCGCGTGGGCACCGGGTTGAGGATCATGCTCTCCATCATCTGCGTGGCCGTGATCACGACCTTGTCGTGGGCGCGCGCGAGCTTGATCATGCGCTTTTGGAGCGCCGGCACCGCCGCATTGCCGACCTCGACCGCCAGGTCGCCGCGCGCGACCATGATGCCGTCGCTCACACGCAGAATGGCCTCCAGATGCGGTATGGCCTCGGCCCGTTCGATCTTGGCGATCAGGCCGGGTTTGTGGCGGTATTCGGCGGCGGCCACGTTGCACAGCTGGCGCGCCATCTCCATGTCGGTGGCGTTCTTGGGAAAGCTCACCGCCACGTAATCGGCCTGGAAACTCATCGCCGTGCGGATGTCCTCCATGTCCTTGCCCGTGAGCGCGGGCGCGGTCAGGCCACCGCCCTTTTTGTTGATGCCCTTGTTGTTGGACAGCTCGCCGCCGAGCTGCACGGTGGTGTGGATCGCCTCGCCGCGCACGGCGTCGACCTTCATCACGATCAGGCCGTCGTTGAGCAGCAGCACATCGCCGGCCTTCAGGTCGCGCGGCAGCTCCTTGTAGTCCAGGCCCACGCCATGGATGTCGCCCGGCTCGGCACGCGAGGCATCGAGCACAAAGCTCTGCCCGGACTGCAGCATCACCCGGCCTTCGGCGAACTTGCCCACACGGATCTTCGGGCCCTGCAGGTCGGCCATGATCGCGACCTCGCGGCCCACACGCTGCGAGGCCTCACGCACCAGGCGGGCGCGGTCGATGTGGTCCTGCGCCGTGCCGTGGCTGAAATTGAGCCGCACCACGTTGACGCCGGCGCGGATCATCGCCTCCAGCACATCGGGGGCGCTGGACGCGGGCCCCAGGGTGGCGACAATTTTGGTGGCGCGGCGCGGCGGCTTGGCTGGGGTATCGGCAGAGGTCATGGGCCTATTCTGCCTGTTTGCCTTGACAGCGCTGTTGCAGTATTTCGACCGCCGGCAGAACCTTGCCTTCAAGCATCTCCAGAAAGGCGCCGCCGCCCGTGGAGATGTAGTCCACTTCGGACTCGATGCCGTATTTGGCAATGGCCGCCAGCGTGTCGCCGCCGCCCGCGATCGAAAAGGCGGGGCTGGCGGCAATCGCCCGGGCAATGACTTCCGTGCCATGCGCGAAGGCGTCGAACTCGAACACACCCACCGGGCCGTTCCACACGATGGTACCGGCCGACTTGAGCTGCGCGGCCAGACTTTGCGCGGTGTCGGGGCCGATGTCCAGAATCAGGTCATCGTCGTCCACCTGGTGGGCCGGCTTGACCGTGGCGACCGCGTCGGCGGCAAAGGCCTTGGCGGTCACGACATCGCTGGGGATGGGCACTTCGGCGCCGCGCGCCTTCATGGCCTCGATGACCTGGCGCGCCTCGCCGACGAGATCGGCCTCGGCCAGGCTCTTGCCGATTTTCAAACCGGCCGCCAGCATGAAGGTGTTGGCAATGCCGCCGCCCACGATCAACCGGTCCACCCTGGACGCGAGGCTGGTGAGAATGGTCAGCTTGGTGGACACCTTGCTGCCCGCAACAATGGCCACCAGCGGGCGGCGCGGCTCGTGCAGCGCGCGCGTGATGGCGTCGATCTCTGCGGCCAGCAGCGGGCCGGCGCAGGCCTGCGGCGCGAACTGCGCGATGCCGTAGGTCGAGGCTTCGGCGCGGTGCGCAGTGCCGAAGGCGTCATTGACGTAGATGTCGCACAGCGCGGCCATCTTGCGCGCCAGCGCCGGGTCGTTTTTTTTCTCGCCGCGGTTCAGGCGGCAGTTCTCGAGCAGCGCCAATTGGCCCGGCGCGAGCTTCACGCCGTCGACCCAGTCCGACACCAGAGGCACTTCGCGGCCCAGCAGTTCGGCCATGCGCGCGGCCACCGGCGCCAGCGAGTCCTCGGGCTTGAATTCGCCCTCGGTGGGCCGGCCGAGATGGGACGTCACCATGACGGCAGCGCCCGCGTCGAGCGCCATCCGGACGCAGGGCAGCGAGGCGCGGATGCGGGTGTCTTCGGTGATGCGCCCGGCATCGTCCTGCGGCACATTGAGATCGGCGCGAATGAAGACGCGGCGGCCGGCCGCCTGACCGCTGGCGCAAAGGTCGGAGAAGCGAAGAAAGTTCATGGATCCGTTTTTACCATTTGAGGAAAATGTGCAGCGGCAAATACACCGCCGAGCCCGCGAGCATGGTCCACAGCACGCTGTGGCGCCAGTAGAAAACGGCGATCGCCGTCAGCGCGCCGAAGATGCGCGCGTCCTTCAGCGTGTTGATCAGCTGCCCCTGCGTCATCACGATCTCGGGCAGCACGACCGCCCCCAGCGCGGCGATCGGCGCGTACTGCAGGCCGCGCAGAACCCACGCCGGCAGGGTCCAGGGCTTGCTGGAGATCAGGAAAAAGCAGCGCGTGACCAGCGTCATCAGGGTCAGGCCGAGGATCACACCTACGGTCCACAGATCGGTCTCGCCGCTCATGGCGCCGCCTTTCTGCGCTCCAGGCTCACGCACAGGAAGGTGGCGACCAAAATCGCCACCACGATGTTGAGCCGCAGCGGCATGGCGTAGGCGGCCACGGCCACCATGCCGCCGACCAGCGCGGCCACCGCGCGCAGGCGCGTGGAGGCCAGCGAGCACAGGATGCCGATCAGGCTCAGAAAGCCCGCAAAGCCCAGGCCCCAGTGCTGTGGAATGAAGTTGGCCAGCAGGACGCCAGCCACCCCGGGAAAGACCCAGCTGGTCCAGTTCAGGACATAGCTGCCCGCCAGGTAGGACTGCTCGGCCAGGCGGCCGCTGGACTCGGTGGCGGGCTCAGGGAAGCGGCGCGTGAACAGCACATAGCTGATGTCGGTCGACAGATAGCCGTGGACCAGGCGCTTGTACAGGGGCAGGTGCATCAGGTAGGGCCGCAGGTGCAGACTGAAGACGATGAAGCGCAGGTTCACACAGAAAGAGGTTGCAATGATGATCCAGGCCGGTGCGCCCGCGATGATCAGCGGCGTGGCCGCAAGCTGCGAGCTGCCGGCGAAGACCAGCAAGGCCATGAGCAAAGCCTCGAAATTGCTCAGCCCCCCCTTGGCCATGGCCACGCCGGCCATCATGCCCCAGGCAGCCACGCCGGGGCCCTGCGGGAACATGTCGCGCAGGCCCTCCATGAACTCCGGATGCTGCAGATAGGAGCGGTACTTGGACACTGCGTCCTCAGGTTTCGAAGCGGCGGTGCGCCATGGCGCCAAAGCCGCGCAGAAAATCGGCCGCCTCAAGGCGCTTGCCACCGGCTCGCTGCAATTGCAGCAGGCGCAGGACGCCCTGGCCGCAGGCCACGGCAATGCCCTGCGCATCGGCCGCCAGCACCGCGCCGGGCGACGCCGGGCCGGCTTGTGCCCCGTCGTCGACACGGCAACGCCAGACTTTGAGGACTTCGCCGTCCAGCCGGGTAAACGCGCCGGGCGCCGGATCGAAGGCGCGCACGCGCCGCGCAATCTGCTGCGCCGGCAGCGACCAGTCGATGGCGGCCTCGGCCTTGTCGACCTTGGCCGCGTAGGTCAGGCCCTCGGCCGGCTGAGGCACAGGTTTGAGGCCGCCGCAGGCCGCGAGCTCCAGGGCCTCGACCATCAGCCGCCCCCCCAGTGCTGCGAGCTTGTCGTGCAAGCTGCCCGTGGTGTCGTCGGCGCCGATGGGCAGTTGCTCGACCAGCAGCATGTCGCCGGTGTCCAGCCCTGCGTCCATCTGCATGATGGTCACGCCGGTGTGGGTGTCGCCGGCCTCGATAGCGCGGTGGATGGGCGCAGCACCCCGCCAGCGCGGCAGCAACGAGGCATGGATGTTGAAGGCGCCGAGCCGCGCCGCGTCCAGCGTCCATTGCGGCAGGATCAGCCCGTAGGCCGCGACCACCATTGCGTCGGGCCGGGCCACACGGAGCGCCTCGCGCGTGGCGGCGGCGTCCTCGGGATATTTGCCGTCGAGCCGCAGGCCGCGCGGCTGCGCCACAGGGATGCCGTGTTCAAGCGCGAGTTGCTTGACCGGCGAGGCCTGCAGCTTCATGCCCCGGCCGGCGGGCCGGTCGGGCTGCGTCAGCACGAGGACGATGTCGAAACCCGCGGCGATCAGATGCTGCAAGGCCGTGCGGGCAAATTCGGGCGTGCCCGCAAAGACAATGCGCAAACTCACAGCGGCACTCTCAGTCGACTTTGGGCGTGTTGAAGAATTCGTCCATGGTCACCCAGCGCCGCACCACGCCCTGGCCGTCGACGTAAGCATGGAAGAAGCGGGGGTTGTTCAGCTCCAGAAAGCGCCAGGTCCAGACGTCGCCCTTGAACTCGGACACGCGCGTGATCTCGGCTGGCCGGCCGAATTCGCGCAGCAGATCGGTGCTCTTCCAGACATCGGCCTGCACGCGTTCGAAGGGCTTCTGCGCCATCACCTGCTCGACGCTGACGACCCGCCCGGCCGCATCCAGATCGATGTTGTAGACCTGGCGGCCCAGCGGTTGCAAGGAGTACTGCAGGCGCGTGCCCGAGGCCAGCGCATGGGTGGCCGTGGGCGCCCCGAGATTGGCGAGCACCTGCGCGCGCGCTGTGCCCGGCGTCACTGAGCTGGGAAAGGAAGCACATCCGCCGATCAGGACTGCTGCCAGCAAGGCTGGGGCCAGAAGGCGCATGTTCATGATGAGGCTCCTTGAAAATATCGCGCCGGGGCCGGGCAGCGGCTTCAAGCCCGGACCTCTTCGCGCAGCTGTTTGAGCATCTTGGTCTTGATGCGAGTGCGCTTGAGCGCGGAGAGGTACTCGACGAACACCTTGCCCAGCAGATGGTCCATCTCGTGCTGGATGCACACGGCCAGCAGGCCATCGGCCTCGATGGTCTGGCCGCGGCCGTCGGCGTCGAGGGCTTCGGCCCGGATCGCGTCGAAACGCTCGACACCATCATAGATGCCGGGCACGGACAGGCAGCCTTCCTCGTTGACGTGCCGCCCGGCGCTGGTCCAGACGATGCGCGGGTTGATCAGCACGAGGGGCTGATTGCGGTCCTCGGAGGTGTCGATGACGATCAGCCGCTCGTGCACATCGACCTGTGTGGCGGCCAGGCCGATGCCCTTGGCCTCGTACATGGTCTCGAGCATGTCGGCGATCAACGTCCGGTGGCGCGGCTCGACCGAAACCACCGGCTTGGCCACGGTGTGCAGGCGGGGGTCTGGATAGCGAAGAATGTTCAAAAGTGCCATGGAATGCGAAAGGGTGTGTCTCTATTTTCGCTACTTTTGGGCTCCCGCGCAGGACAAAGACCCATAATCGTTGCCCAATCAAGGGCTTGAGCGCAGAATCGCCAGTGATTTGTCAAGACTTGCCCGCCCGATATGACGAAAAACCTCAAGCATCGCCCCGCTGGCGTCCTGTGCCGCGCGGCAGCCGTGCTGGCGGCCGCCGGCCTGATTCCCGCTGTTTGCGCCTGGGCGCAGACTTACCCGGTGCTGCCCGCGCAGAAGGCCGCGGCCGAACGGGCCGCACAGGTCGGCGTGCCGGCGGAAGACCTCGCCCCCAATGCGCCCGACAGCTACACGGTCAAGAGCGGCGACACTTTATGGGCCATCGCCGGCCTGTACCTGAAGCAGCCCTGGCGCTGGCCCGAGCTCTGGGGCATGAATCTGCAGCAGGTCCGGGATCCGCACCGCATCTACCCCGGGCAGGTCCTCCTGCTCGACAAGGTCGGCAACCAGGCGCGGCTGCGCATTGCCGAGGCCGCCGGCCAGGGCGCCGACGCACCCCCCACCGAGACCGTTCGCGTTTCTCCGCGCACGCGCTACGAGCCCCTGGTCGACAGCGCGCTGCCGGCGCTTTCGCCCGGCGCGATCGAAGCCTTCCTGGCGGAGCCCATCATCGTTGACGAGGCCGTGCTGCTCAAGGCGCCGCGCATCGTCGCCACCCAGGAGGGTCGTGTCATGCTCAGCCGCGGCGACCGTGCCTACGCCCTGGGCTCCGCAGATACTCCGCTGCTCGACACACCGGGCCTGCCCACAGATTTCCGGGTGTTTCGTAACGCCCGCGCACTGAAAGACCCCGTCACCGGCACGGTGCTCGGCTACGAAGCCCAATACGCCGGCAAGGCCCGGCTCGTGCGCGGCCAGTCCACCAGCGAGAGCGTGACGCGCGACGGCAAGCCGCAAACCGACCTGGTGCCCGCCACCATCGACATCGTTGCCGCCAAGGAAGAAATGCGGGTGGGCGACCGCCTGCTGCCGGAGCCCCCGCGCCAGCTCCTGAGCTATACGCCGCACGCGCCGCAGCGCCAGGTCAGCGGCAGCATCGTTTCGGTGTACGGCAATGCAGTGGCCAATGCCGCGCAAAGCCAGATCGTGGTCATCAACCGCGGCACCGCCGACGGCATCGAGAGCGGCCATGTATTGGCCATCCTGAAAGACGGCGCGCGCCTGATCGACCGCACCGAGGCCGGTCTACGCACGCCCATCAAGCTGCCCGACGAGCGCAACGGCCTGCTGATGGTCTTCCGGCCTTTCGAGAAACTGTCTTACGCGCTGGTGCTGCAGATCACCGACGGCGTGAAGATCGGCGACAAGATCACCAATCCGCGCTGAGCGGCGCGGCGCGCCGAACTGCTTTATGGTTCGGGCATGGACCGCGAAGAACTTGCAGCGTGGCTGCACCTCACACTCACGCCGGGCATCGGCAATGAACGCGCGCGCAAACTGCTCGCCGCCTTCGGGCCGCCGCAGCGCATCTTAGGTCAGCCCCTAACGGCGCTCACTGCGCATGTGGGCGCGCAGGCCGCCGCCGCTGTGCGCGGCGCGCCGCCCGGGTTGGCCGAACAGATCGAAGCCACCGTGCAGTGGCTGAGCCAGTCAGACGGCCCGGGCACGCGCCGGCAGGTTCTGACGCTGGGCGATGCGGACTATCCGGCCGCGCTGCTGGACATCGAAGATCCGCCGCTCATGCTGTACCTGATGGGCCACGAAGCGGCCATCGAGCCCGGCCGCGGCATCGCCATGGTGGGCAGCCGCAACCCGACGCCGCAGGGTGTTCTCAACGCAAGACAGTTTGCCCAGGCCTTGGTCGAGGCCGGACTGTGCGTGGTCTCGGGTCTGGCGCGCGGCATCGACGGCGCCGCCCATGAGGGTGCGCTGGCCGCAGCGCAGCCGGGGCGGCTGGCGACCATCGCGGTGGTGGGCACCGGACTTGATCGGGTCTACCCCAAGGCCCACCTTGCGCTGGCGCGCGCCATCGTCGCGCACGGCCTGATCCTGAGCGAGTACCCAATGGGCACGCCGCCGCTGGCCGCCCATTTTCCGCAGCGCAACCGACTGATCGCGGGTCTGTCGCAGGGCACGCTGGTGGTCGAGGCCGCATTGCAATCGGGCTCGCTCATCACCGCGCGCATGGCGGCCGAACAGGGTCGGGAGGTCTTTGCCATCCCCGGCTCCATCCATTCGCCGCAGTCGCGCGGCTGCCATGCCCTGATCCGCCAGGGCGCCAAGCTGGTTGAGTCCGCGGCCGATGTGCTCGAAGAACTGCAGCCCGCGGCAGTGGCCGCAACGGCAGGCCCCGGGTTCAGCGCCGACGCCGGCGTGCCGATGACCAGACTGCAGTCGGGCGTGCTGGACGCAATGGGCTTCGACCCGGTCGGCCTCGACGCTCTGGTGGCGCGCACCGGCATGAGCACCGCTGCGCTGCAGGGCGCCTTGCTGGAGCTCGAACTCGCCGGGCAGCTCGCGCGCCTGGGCGCCGGACTGTTCCAGCGCATCGCCCGGACCTGAGCGCGTGCCCGGTCTTTTTTTGGGCTATATTGGGGGTCATGTTTGAAGTGCTCGTGTTCGTCTACGAAAACTACTGGCGCGGCGACGCCTGTCCCGAGTCGCATCAGCTGAGCCGAAAACTGAGCGCCGTCGGCTTCGAGGCCGATGAAATTGAGCAGGCCCTGACCTGGCTCGAAGGGCTGAACTTCGCGGCGCAAAGCGTCCGCCCGGCCGACGTCGAAGATCACCGCCAGGAGCCCGCGCACGACGCCCCCGCAGCCCTGCCCTGTTCGAGCGACAGCCTGCGCGTGTATTCGGTGGCCGAGCAGGATCACCTGGGCGCCCAATGCCTGGGCTTCGTGAGCTTCCTTGAATCGTCCGGCGTGTTGCCGGCACCCATGCGCGAAATCGTGATCGACCGTGCCATGGCCTCCCCCGGCGACCCGGTGTCACTCGAAGACCTCAAGATCATCATCCTGATGGTGTACTGGAGCTTCGGCCAGGAACCGGACGCGCTGGTGCTCGACGAACTCTGCGACGACCGGCGGCAGCGCGTGGCGCACTGAGCGCCCCCAAAGTGGAGTCGCATGGTCACAGTGCGACGTGCGTTAATACTTAGCATTTAGCACCCCGCACATAACCGGTGCGGCGGTGTGATTTTTTCCCGCAGACCCGCCATTTCCACTTGCGGAACGCGCATCGCACACGATAGAGTCTGCGCGGTCTTGCGATTTGCATCGGCGAGACCGCGCATCTGCTGGTGCGCGCCGACACCTTCGTATCAACCCCCTCTATGGAGATTTCTATGCTCTTCGCAGTACGTCTGCCCTTGACCCTGCTCGCCGGCTGCCTGTCTGCTGCCGGCCTGCTCGTTGCCTGTGGCGGAGGATCGTCATCGACGCCGACCACCACCGTTACCGGCTCGGTGGTCAAAGGCCCCGTCAACGGTGCAACAGTGTGCGCCTACAAGGCAACGAGCGCCGGCAAGGGCGATCCGATCAAGTGCGTGACCAGCGGCAGCACCGGCAGCTACACGATGGATCTCGAACATGCGGGCGATGTCGTCATCGAAGCAACGGGTGGCAGTTACACCGATGAAGCCACGGGCGTCACCAAGACCCTGTCCGATCCGCTGCAGGTGGTCTTGAACACCCAGGGCGGCGCCGCCAGCGGCATGGTGACACCATTGACCACCGTCGCCTACAGCATTGCAAAGAACATGGCTGGGGGCGTCAGCAGTGGTAATTTCGCCTCCGCTGCGACCAGCGTGGCCAGCCAATTTCAGCTCGGCACCGTCAACATCACCGCTACAACGCCTGTCGTGAGTGGCGGCGCCAACGCCTATGGCCAGGTGCTGCGTGCCGTGTCCCAGTTCGTCGCCAACGGCAACTCGCTGGGCGCGTTGTTGAGCTTCGGTTCGCCAGACACGTTGCAGACTGCCTTGTCTTCGGCCTTCGAAACAATCAATGGCGTACCCGCGAATTTCAGTTTCAGCAGCGGCGGCGCAGCGGCCGTACCGACGACACCCACGACGCCTTCGGCTCCGACCACGCCGGCAGCGCCCGCATCCCCCAGTGCGCAGTCCTGCGGGATCACTGTATCGGGCAGCGGCACCGTCACCACCCAGGGGCTCACATTGCCCTTCAGCCTTCCGGCCACCCGCATCTGCGTCGCCAACGTGCCCGCAGCCTCATGCACGGCGGGTAATGCAGGGCTGCAGTCGATTGCCGCAGCAGCCGCCACCACTGGCGGCAACTACACCCTGAACTACAGCTACAGCTACACCCCGGGCGACTGCGCTGGCGCCATCGCAACAGTGGCCTACCAATAACAAGCCACTGCCCTCTCTTGTTGACCGGGCCGCCTGCGAGCGGCCCTTTTTTGTATCATTCACAGCGCAGCCACCTTTGGCTGCGCAACTCGAAAGACGCGATGGCCGCATCACCCAGAACCAAACAGCGGGCAAACAAGGCCGGCACGTACAAGACGCTCAAGATCGCGCATCGCAAAGGTGTGGACTGGCTGACCTTGTCGCGGCCCCAGCAGCTCAATGCCGTGAACCCCGTGATGGCCGATGAGCTGGCCGACTACTTCGACGCACTGACGCAGAGCAACAAAGTGCGGGTGGTCGTGATGCAGGGCGAGGGCCGGCATTTCTGCGCCGGCTTTGATCTGGACAATACCGGACAGATGGCGGCGAACGTGCTGCGCAGCCTGGAGATGCAGCGGCAGATGGCCCGGATCGTGCTGTTGATGCGGCGCTGCCCGCAACCCATTATCGCCCTGATGCATGGCGCGGCCTGCGGAGCCGGCTTTGCGCTGGCACTGGCCGCCGACGTGCGCTATGCGGCGCAGGATGCGCGCATGAATGTTGCCATGGCGCGCATCGGCCTGACAGGCTGCGACATGGGCATCAGCTACTTCCTGCCGCGCGCTGTAGGCAGCGGCAACGCCGCCGAGATGATGATGGGCGGGCGCTTCGTCAATGCCGATCGGGCGCTGCGCATTGGCCTGGTGAGCGATGTGGTGCCGCACGATGCGCTGGCGAAAACCGGGCAGGCCCTGGTCGACGAGATGATCAATATGTCGCCCGCCGGCCTGCGCCTGACCAAGGAAGGCATTGCGTTCGCGCAGGATGCCAACAATCTCGACGCCGTGGTCGCCATGGAAGACCGCGGCCAAGTGCTGTGCATGGCCCCCTACATGGAAGAAGGCGTGGCAGCATTCCGCGAGAAGCGCGCGCCGCGCTATCCGAAATAGGCTTCGCGCCGGCGCTATCTATTTCTTCAAGTCCACGCGGTCGCCGGCCAGCGAGCGCCAGGCCGCAGGCGCGCTGCTTTTTGCGAACGCCTGCTCCGGGGGCATGTCCGCCGGCCACAGTCGCGCTGTGATGCGCACTCCACTGATGCCATCGGCGGCCGACGACATCAGATAGCGCGTTGGCGGCACCATCACCTCGGGGCGCAGCATATCCTTGCGTGCGATGGTGGGGTGCTCCGGCAGGAAGGGCGTGTCCACCATGCCGCCGGGCGCAATCAGGTTCGAAGTGACGCCCGTGCCCGCCATGTCGTAGGCCATGATCGAGGCCAGCGACTCGAAGGCAGACTTCGACGGGCCATAAGGCGAGGTCCCACCCGCGACCATGGTGTGCATGCTGGTGGCAATATGGATGAATCGGCCCCAGCCCGCCTGCATCATGCGCGGCGCGAAATGCCGGCTCAGCAAATAGGCGCCGGTGGTGTTGATCCGGAACGCCGCATCCCACTCCACCGGGTCCACTTCCCAGAAGCGCGCGGCCGCGGTGAACATGTCACCGTTGTGTCCCCTGCGGGGAACGGCGGCATTGTGGATCACCACGGCCACGGACCATCCGCGCTCGGCCGTGGCGTCGTCGATGCGCTGGGGGGTGCCCGGGTCGCCGACATCAGCGGCGATGCACAGCAAACGCGCACGCAGCGACGCGTCGAGGCCATCACGCAACGTGTCCAGTGAAGTGGCGCTGCGCCCGACCGCAGCCACATGCCAGCCATCCTGCACCAATGCCCGCACCATGGCCGCGCCAATGCCGCCGGCGCCGCCTGTGATGACCACCGCCCGTGAAGGATCGGGCTTCATTTTTTCTTGGCGCGCTGGCGAAAGGCCTCGACCTTGTCGCGAAACGCGGGCATGTCCTCAAGGATGGACATGTGCGAGGACACGGCGTCCAGGTGCGAACGCAGGCTGGCCGCGCCGCTCATGTTCTGATAGACCGAACGCTTGGCAAAACGCAACGCATGGGTGGCCTTGGCGGCAATGCGCGTGGCCAGGACTCGCGCCTCTTCCAGTGCCTTGCCGGCGGGCGCCACCTTGTTGACCAGGCCGATGGCCAGCGCTGTCTGCGCGTCGATCGGGTCGCCGGTCCATAGCAGCTCCAGCGCCTTGGCGGTACCCACCAGACGCGGCAGGTACCAGGCGCCGCCGTCACCTGGCATCAGTCCCACGTCGACATAGGTTTCGGCCACCACCACCGAAGCGTCCATGACGCGAAGATCGCACATCAGCGCCATGTCCAGGCCCGCGCCGCGCGCTGTGCCGTTGATCGCCGCAATCACCGGGCAGTCGATGCGCTCGAGCAACAAGGCGATCTGGTGGACGTTGTCCCACAGAAAGCTCTTGCGCTCATGCGAGGTCATGGTCGCGAACGCTTCGAGCTCGTCCATGTCGCCGCCGGCGCAAAATGCCTTGCCCGCGCCGGTGACGATCAGGGCACGAATCTCCGGCTCGCGCTCGACCCTTGTCAGCGCCTCGCGCCACTGGGTGATCATCTGCAGGTTGAACGCGTTGTAGCGTTCAGGACGGTTCAGTGTCAGCGTGGCCACCCCGGTGGCGGCGTCGACTTCAAACAGGATAGGGTCGGTGGATGTAGAAGTTGTCATTGTGCGTTTACTCTGCCTTGATGTTTCCGTCCCGGATCACCGCGGTCCAGCGGGCGATCTCGTTGTTGACGAATGCGATATGCCCGGCCTGGGTGCTGGGCGTCCAGTCGAGGTCGTAGCGGGCCAGGATCTGCTGGCCTTCAGCCGAGGCCCAGGCCTTTTCGGATTCGGCATGGACACGGTCGATCAGCGGCTGAGGGGTGCCGGCCGGCACGAACAGGCCCACCCAGGAGGGCACGACGAAGCCAGGCAAACCGGATTCAGACGCCGTAGGAACGCCTGGCAGCATCCGGCTGCGCTTGGCACCGGTGACCGCGATGGCACGCAGTTGCCCGGACTGAATGAAAGGCAGCGAGGTCGGAATGTTGCCGAACATCATCTGAACCTGGCCCGCAATCAGGTCCGTCAGCGCCGCAGCCGTTCCCTTGTAGGCCACATGCACCATGTCGACACCGGCCATGCGCTTCATCATCTCGCCGGACAGATGCTGCGACTGGCCGTTGCCCGGCGAAGCGAAATTGATTTTGCCGGGGTTGCGTTTGGCCAGCTCGATCAGCTCCTTCATGTTGTTGGCCTTGACCTGCGGATTGAGCAGCAGCGTGTTGGCAAAAGTGATGAAGGAGCCCACCGCCACGAAGTCCTTGCTCACGGTGTACGGCACCTTGGTCATGGCCGGCCCGAACACGATGGGCCCGGGGTTGCCCAGGAGCAGGGTGCGACCGTCCGCCGGCATCTTGGCCGCAAGACTGGCCCCCACGATGCCGCCGGCGCCGGGCTTGTGCTCAACGATCACCGGTTGACCCAGGACCCGGGTCAGGTGCTCGGCCATGAAGCGTGCCACGTAATCCGAGGTGCCACCAGGCGCGGCTGGGACCATGATCTTGATCGGCGGCCCTGGCGGATAGTCCTGGGCCCAGCTGGGCGTGACGGAGGTGACGGCGAAGGCCAACGTAGCGGCCAAGGACAAAAGAGCTTTGCGCATAGGTGTCTCCTGTTGTGCGGCCCCGGGCAACGGACAGTAGCGGACGGCCTGATGGGTGTACCGGTATAAAACGATACCCTTCGGACAGTATAGTAGTAGCGTCCTACATCCGCCATCGTACGAACCACTAGGGAGATTGTCATGAAGCGACTGGAAAACAAGGTGGTGCTGATCACCGGCGCGGGCAAGGGCATCGGCCGTGCTGCGGCCGGCCTGTTTGCCGCCGAAGGGGCGAAGATCGTCATCGCCGAGCTGTCCCGCGAACTTGGGGAACAGGCAGAAAAGGACATCCTGGCCGAAGGCGGCACGGTGCGCTTCGTGCCGACCGATGTCACTGACGAGGACAGCGTGCGCAACGCCGTTGCGCAGACCGTCGCGCTGTACGGCCGGCTGGACGTTCTGTACAACAATGCCGGCCTGTCGACCTCGCGCGACGGCCCGGTGACCGAGTGCAGCACCGAGGAGTTCTGGAACACCTTGCGCCTGAACCTGTTCGGCACCTGGCTATGCTGCCGCCACGGCATTCCCGAGATCATCAAGGCCGGCGGCGGCGCCGTCGTGAACATGGCCTCCATCGCGGGGCTCATGGGCATGCTGCGTATCGATGCCTACACGGCGGCCAAGGGCGGCGTGATCGCGCTCACGCGCTCCATGGCCACGGAGTTCGCGCCGCACAAGGTGCGGGTCAACGCGATCGCGCCCACCACCACCCTCACCGAGCGGGTGATCGCTCTCAACAAGAACCGTGATCTGGGCAACAAGACGCGCAATCTGCTGGGCCCCTGCGACCCTCTGGACATCGCGCAGGCGGCGCTATATCTGGCATCGGACGAGTCGCGGCGCGTGACCGGCCATATTCTGCCGGTCGACAGCGGCCTGACTTCATCCTGAAAGCGAAGGCGGCAGCGAGCAGGCCGAAGCGGCGCTCCCCGGCGCTCAGCTGAGCAGGCGTTCGGGATTGGCTTCGAGCTTGGCCAGGGCATCGCGCGTGGCGCGCACGGTGAGGGCTTCTTCCTCGGTGGGCAGCAGCAGCCCGGCCTGCAAATAAGCTGCCAGCCGCCGCGCCTGGATCAGGAAGCTGCGGCCGTCGGCCGAGGCAAACAGGTGCAGATGCTTACGATCGCTGCACCAGGCGTACTGCACGTGCGAGGTCTTGCCGTTGTGGTCCAGCGTGAACCAGGTGCCCGGCTGCAATTCGCGCGCCCAGGACATCATGGCCTCGCTCGGCTTGGAGCCGCCGTCGGCAACAACTTCAATCATGGACGCGTCCATGCCCAGCATCAGCTCGATGCTGTCCGCGTCCAGCGGCAGGTCGCCCATCTCGTCGTCGGTGATGAAGTCCTCGAGGTTGGCCAGACGCTCGGCCATGGCTTCGATACGCGCCTGCGGAATGGCCTCGGTCTTGGACAAAAAGGCGTCGGCCAGCGTGTCGCCAATGGTCTTGATGTGGGCCTCCTGGGCCTCGCCCTGGATGCCCAGCAGCGCCATGCCCTGGCGCAAGCGTTGCAGCAGCTTGGGCAGGTCCTGGATCACGCGTGCGCGGTCGTTGCGATTGGGCTTGGCGCTCGCGGCCCAGACCAGTTCGGCCGCCGACTTCTTGAGTGCGATGGTTTCGGCATGCTGCGGGCCATTCTTGACAGCGGCCACGGCCAGCACCTCGGCCCAAACCTTGAACAGGAACTCGCGGATCTCTTCGCGCACCGGCATGTCGTTGAGCATGTTGCGCATCTCGATCGTGTATTGCACGGCGAGAGTTTCCTTTTGCTCGACCTGCTGGGCCACGCTGACCAGGCGCTGGGTCGCGCCTTTTTCGGTGAGAAACTTGGAGAGGAATTTCTGGAATTCGTCGTAGACCAGCTGGAACACGCGGCGGCCAGTCTCCGGGTATTGCTCGATGACCTGCACCACGCGCTTGATTTCCTGCTCGAGCGCGCTGCCGTTGATGGAGCTGGCGTCGAAGCCCATCACGCACGAGCCCATGCGGTCGATCAGTTGCCGCGCCGGGTGCTGCAGCGTGCCGAAGAATTCGGGCTCGGCCAGCGCCACCCGCAGCACCGGCATCTGCAGCCGTGCGAACCAGACCCGCACCGCAGCCGGAATGCGCTCTTCGGCCAGAATGCTCTGGAACATCAGGGCCACGATTTCGATCGTGGCTTTTTCCGTGGAGGTCGCGGCCTTTTTCTTGAGGTCACCGGTGCGCTCGCGCAGTTCGACGGCGACTTGCTGTACACCGGCGTCGTCGTAGACCATGTCGGCGACGGCGCCCGGCGCCACCGGAGCCTGCTCCTGGCTGGCCAAGGCTTCGGCCAGCGCTGGCGAGGGCCGGGTGGCATGGTTTTCGTCGTAGTCGACAACGCGGTCGCTGAGCATGCGGCGCAACTGCCCAATCACGCCGGTGGCGCGCTGACGCGCGCGCGCCAGCGGCGTGCCCGAGGTCAGCATGCGGGTTTCGTCGATCGCGCCGCCGGGGGCGTATGCGCCCGGCACGCCCGCGCCGGTGTGAACTCCGCCGGGGCCGGTGTAGGCGCCGAAGCCACCGGGCGCGCCCGCTGGCGCGCCACCGCCATAGCCGCCGCCTTGCGGCGAACCCGCAGGATAGCCCCCTGCATTGGGGTAGCCTGCAGGCGCGCCGCCGGGATAACCGCCCTGGCCAGGGTAGACCGGCTGCCCCCCCTGCGGCGCCCCCGATGGATAGCCGCCTTGCTGGCCGCGGCCACCCGCATTCGGATAGCCGGCGGACGCGCCGCCGCCGGAATAGCCACCCTGGCCAGGGTAGGCCGGCTGGCCGCCTTGCGGCGCTCCTGCCGGATAGCCACCTGGAGATGCATGGCCACCCGCGCCCGGATAGCCCGCAGGCGCGCCGCCGGGATAGCCGCCCTGGCCCGGATAGGCCTGCGGCTGACCGCCCTGCAGGCCCTGGCCATAGCCATAATCGGCGCCCTGCTGCCCGTAGCCAAAGTTGCCCGGCGCCGCGCCGTAGCCGCCGGCGTCGCCCTGTGCGGCGGGGTCCAAGGGCGCCTGAGGATTGCCCGGGGGGGCCTTGAGCGGCACAGGGCCGGTACGCCGCACCATGGGCTTGAGGTCGATATCGGGCATCACGCCCTGGCCGATCAGGAATTCATTGGTGTGGTGATAGGCCTCCAGCAGACGCTCCACCATGTACTGCTGGATCACGTCCTTGACCATGCCCCAGATCTCGCGCGAGAGCTCGCAGGCCGCCCACTGCTCGACCATGTTCTGCGCGATGACCTCTGGGCGCAGGGCGTCGTGGCTGGCCAGGTCCTGGGTGCCTTCGAGCGACTGGATGCGCAGGCGCAGGTCGTTGAGCTCCCAGGTGACCTTATCGAGGATCGACAACGCCAGGCGCGAGGACAGAATCTTGTTCTCGACCACCTCGTCGCCGATGAGCTCGAAATTCATGTTTTCGAGGCGCGTGCGCGAGGTCGCCGTGGGCGGTATCAGGGCGCGATGCCAGGCCTTGCGCGTGGCTTCCTCCCAGCCGGCCCGCAGCTTGTCGAAGGCCATCATGGAGTCGCGCCTGTCCTGCATGTCGCGCGCAGTGCCGCTTTGATCAAGCAGTTCCTGCAGGCGCGTGTAGATGGCCTTGCCCAGCAACGGAAGAACGGTTTCGACCTGGGCAATGAACTGCTCACGCGCCTTGCGCGCAATCTGCACGCCGGAGCTGTGGGGCAATTCGGCCGTCATGACTGGCGCCTCAGACGGTGGCGCCCGCGTTGGGGTCGTTGGGGTCTTCGTCCTTGCGGGCAGAAACGGGGCGCACCAGGTCTTCGCGCTTGATGCCCAGCCACATCGCGATGGCCGCAGCCACGAACACCGAAGAATAGATGCCGAAGCAGATGCCGATGGTCAGCGCCAAGGCGAAGTAGTACAGAGTAGGGCCGCCAAACAACAGCATCGACAAGACCATGATCTGTGTGGAACCGTGGGTGATGATGGTTCGGCTGATGGTGGAAGTGATGGCATTGTCGATGATTTCGACCGTGCTGAGCTTGCGGTAGCGCCGGAAATTCTCGCGTATCCGGTCGAAGATCACCACCGATTCGTTGACCGAATAGCCCAGCACGGCCAGCACGGCCGCGAGCACGGCCAGCGAGAACTCCCACTGGAAGAAGGCGAAGAAACCCAGAATGATGATCACATCGTGCAGGTTGGCGATGATCGCGGCGACGGCGAACTTCCACTCGAAGCGGAAAGCCAGATAGATCATGATGCCCACCACCACCATGCCCAGGGCCTTGAGGCCGTCGGCCGCAAGTTCGTCGCCAACCTGGGGGCCCACGAACTCGGTGCGCCGCAGGCTCACGCCGGGATCGGTCGCCTTCAGGGCCGCCATGACCTTGTCGCTTTGCTGCGCCGAACTGACACCCTTTTGCGCCGGCAGCCGGATCATGACGTCGCGCGTGGTGCCGAAGTTCTGCACCTGCACATCGGTCAAGCCCATGCCAGAGACCACGCTGCGCACCTTTTCGATGTCGGCCGGCTGCGAGTAGCTGACTTCCATCACGGTGCCGCCGGTGAACTCCACCGACAGGTGCAGCCCCCGGCTGAACAGGAAAAACACTGCCAGAGCGAAGGTCAGAAAAGAAATCACGTTGAAGACCACCGCGTTCTTCATGAACGGGATGTCACGGCGGATCTTGAAGAATTCCATTTGCGCGCTTTCTCAGTCTGATTTGGCGACGCCGCCCGCAGGCCGCCACACGGTGCCGATGGATACGCTCTTGAGCTTCTTCTGCCGGCCGTACCAGAAGTTGACCAGCCCGCGCGAGAAGAACACGGCGGAGAACATCGAGGTCAGGATACCGACGCAATGTACCACCGCAAAGCCGCGCACCGGCCCTGAGCCGAAGGCCAGCAAAGCCACGCCCGCGATCAGCGTCGTGATGTTCGAGTCGAAAATCGTGGCCCAGGCGCGGTCGTAGCCGGCGTGGATCGCGGCCTGCGGCGCCGCACCGCCGCGCAGTTCCTCGCGCACCCGCTCATTGATCAGCACGTTGGAGTCGATCGCCATGCCCAGAGCCAGCGCCATCGCCGCCATGCCCGGCAAGGTGAGCGTCGCCTGCAGCATGGACAGCACGGCCACCAGCAGCAGCAGATTGACCGCCAGCGCCACGCCGGAGAACAGGCCGAACAGCATGTAATAGACCGCCATGAAGGCCACAATCACCGCGAAGCCCCAGGCCACGCTGTGAAAACCCTTGCTGATGTTCTCCGCGCCCAGGCTCGGGCCGATGGTCCGCTCTTCGATGATCTCCATGGGCGCGGCCAGCGATCCAGCGCGCAGCAGCAGCGCCGTGTCGTTGGCCTCCACCGTGCTCATGCGACCGGAGATCTGCACCCGGCCGCCGCCGATCTCGCTGCGGATCACGGGCGCCGTGACGACCTCGCCGCGGCCCTTCTCGAACAGCAAAATGGCCATGCGCTTGCCCACGTTGTCGCGCGTCACGTCCTTGAAGATCCGCGCACCCTTGGCGTCCAGCGTCAGGTGGACTGCGGCTTCCTGGGTCTGGCTATCGAAGCCGGACTGGGCATCGGTGAGGTTCTCACCGGTGAGTATCACTTCCTTCTTGACGATGACAGGCTGGCCGTTGCGCTCCAGATAGCGCTCGGAGCCGAAAGGCACCGGGCCGCTGTTGGTCTCGGCGGCGCGCGCCTCGCTGCGCTCATCGACCAGGCGCACCTCCAGGGTTGCGGTGCGGCCCAGGATGTCTTTGGCCTTGGCGGTGTCCTGCACGCCGGGCAACTGCACGACGATGCGGTCCAGACCC
>JAURZS010000067.1 GCA_030653255.1 Burkholderiaceae bacterium
GTTGATGCGCCTGCGGCGATGGCGCCAACGGCTCGCACCAGGGCGTGATGCGCTGCCACCAACTCGCGCCATTGGCCCGGTGCGGCTGCACCGAGGTGATCAGCAGTTCCTGGCGCGCCCGCGTCATGGCCACGTAAAGCGCGTTGATTTCCTCACGCTGTCTCGCCTGGCGTTCGACAGCCAGGGCCTGCACGGCGCAGGCCGAAGGCCGGCTTTCGCTGGCCAGGAAGGTGAACCGCAAAGGCGCGGCCGCCTCGCCCGGCCAATCGACCAGCACGCTCATGGTCTCGGCATTGCGCTCGGCATTGTCGGTGTCGAGCATCAGCACCACCTGCGCCTCCAGTCCCTTGGCGCCGTGCACGGTCAGCAGCCGCACGGCGTCCAGCCCTTCGGTCGGCGGCGACTTGACGTCGCCCGCCTTGAGAGCGCGCAAAAAACCGTAAGGCGTGGCAAAGCGCCCGCCATCGACCGCCAGCGCAGCGCCCAGCAGGGCCCGCAGGCGGTCCAGCACGCTCGGGCGCAGGGCCGCCGGGGCGGCGGCCGCAAAGCGCGCCAGCACATCGCCGTCGTGGAAGATGGCGTCGAGCGCGTCGTGCGGCGGCAAGGTGTCGACCCATTGCTTCCACCGCGGCAACACCTGCGCGGCCCGGCTCAGGGGCGAGAGTTCGATCGACACGCTGGCTTGCGCGCCGTCCTGTGCGTGCGCAGCCTCATCCGGCGGCTGCGCCGTCAGCAGCTCAAACCAGGACGCCTGCGTGCCGCGCCGGCGCAGCGCCAGCGCCGCCAGATCGGCGTCGCTGGCGTCGAACAGCGGCGAGCGCAGCGCGCGCGCCAGCGACAGATCGTGGCGGGTGGAGACCAGGGCATCGAGCAGGGCTGCAATGTCCTGCGCTTCGGGTGCGTCGATGAGCGCGGATTTCTCGGGTTGCTGCGACGGGATGTGCAACCGGCGCAATTCATCCTGCATCACCGACAGGGGCTCGCGCCGGCGCGCCAGCACCAGCACATGCCTGGGGAGAAGGCCCTGCGCCATGCGCGCGGCCAGCCATTGCGCGGCCAGACGGCATTCGGTGGTCGCCGGTGTTTCCTCGACGATCTCGCGCGGTGTGGTCAAGGTGTCGCGCCATTGCCCCGGGTCGGGGTTGTCCTTGTCGCTGCCGCGCGGGACTTGCGCCATGCAGGCCACCACGCCGGCATCACCCGACTCGGTACTGTGCGGCCGAAAGCCATCGTAGTCCCCCGCCTGCTGCGCGGCGCCCATCACTTTGTTGACCACCTCGATCACGGCGGGCGCATTGCGCCGCGTATGGTCGCAACTGAGCAGGTCGCCGCCCAGGCCGTCGGCCACAAAGGCCTTGGCGGCGCGAAACACCTGCGGCTCGGCGCGGCGAAAGCGGTAGATGCTCTGCTTGGGGTCGCCCACGATGAACACGCTGGGCGCGCGGCCAGCCCCGGCATAGCCACCGAGCCAGGCGTACAGCGCCTGCCACTGCAGCGGATTGGTGTCCTGGAATTCGTCGATCAGCAGATGCCGCACCCGCGCATCCAGGCGCTCCTGCACCCAGCCGCTGAGCACGGGGTCGGACAGCATGAACAGCGCGGCACGCTCGACATCGTTCATGTCGACCCAGCCGCGATCGCGCTTGAGCGCACCGAACCGATCGATCAGCACGCGCGCGAGCCGCGCCATGCGCTGCTGGTAGAGCCATGCCTCGTGCTGGGCGGTGGCCTCGATCACCCGCACAAGAAGTTCCTGCGCGGCACGGACCGCGTCGATGCCGGCGAGCTTGTCGGTGAACTTGCGTGGCGCGTCTTTCTGCGTCAACAAGGCATCGCGCTGACCGTCGAAATCTCCGGCCGCGATGGCCCGCTCCAGTGCCGAGCCTCGGGCCTCGAGGGCCGGCGTGCCGCCACGCCCGAGCGCCGCCGCCGCCGCCAGCAGCGTCTGCCGCGACGCCGCATCGCGGCTCAGCAACTCCTGTGGATGTGCGAGCCCCGCAAATTCGGGAAACTGCTCGCCGAAGGCGCGCACCGAATGATCCACCGTGCCCTGTGCGTCAGCCAGCGCGAACTCCACGCGCCGTGCCAGCGCCGATTCCAGCGCCTTGCGAGTCTGCGAACGTCCGTGTGTCGCGACCACGGCCTCGAAGTCGCCGCGCGCGGCCTCGCCGCCTTCGCGCGTGAGCGCCTCATGAAAACGTCGCCACACCAGTCGGACCGCCTCGACGTCGTCCTCCAGAAGTTCGTAGCTGGCTGGCAGACCCAGTTCCTCCAGCACCGCCAGCGGCGCGCTGCGCAGCAAGGCGCCGAACCAGCTGTGAAAAGTGCGTATCTGCACCGGCCGCCCCGCCGCGAGCAGGCGCGGGTACAACGTCTTCAGCGCCTCGCTGTGCGCCTGCGCCGCCTGCGCATCCATGCCACGCATGCGCAGTTGGCGCGCCAGTTCCCCGGGCGACGCCTGTGCAAATTCGCGCAGCCATTCCTGCAGGCGCTGGCGCATCTCGCCGGCGGCCTTCTTGGTGAAAGTGATGGCCAGAATCTCATGCGGCTGCACCGGCGGTTCGCCACCGGGGCCCACGTCAATCAGTGCGCGCAGGATGCGCGACACCAGCATCCAGGTCTTGCCCGCGCCGGCACAGGCCTCGACCGCGACGCTGCGACGCGGGTCGCAGGCGATGGCGTAGAACGGCGCGGCGGAGATGGGCCGGCCCTGGTGTTCGTAGCCGGCTTCGCTCACGCGTCCTCCCAGAAATCCTTGCGGCACAGGCCGCGCGCCGCGCAATAGTCGCACACGCTGCCCTCGCCCAGCGCCGGCAGCGGCGCGCCCTGGGCGATGCGCGTCATGTCCGAGCGCACGCCGGCCAGCAGCGTGTCGCGCGTGGCGATGACGCCCTCCTGCTCGACCCCATGGGTGCCTTCACGCTCGGCGACGTTGACATAGACCGCGCGCAGGGGCTCCTCACCCAGCAGTGCGGCGTAGAAGGCAAGCTGCGTGTCCTCCAGCGGTCGCCGGATCCGCTGGCGCGTCCTGGTCAGGGCTTCAGTCTTGTAGTCCATCACCATGGCGCCGCCATCGCCCAGGCGGTCTACGCGGTCGATGCGGCCTATCAGGCGCAGGTCGCCAAAGCCGCAGTCCGCAAGCGGCAACTCATGCGCCTGCTCCGCCGATTCGAAGTGCGCCCCGCCAGCCTCGTGCCCGCGCAGCCATTCGAGATAGCCATCGCGCACGCGCGGCCAAGCCGCGGCAAAGGGCAGGAATTCCGATTCGCTCAAGCCCATGCTGCGCTGTGCAGCATCAGCGGCGGCGTCCAGGCTGCGCGAGCGCGCAGCGGGCTCAGACTCGGGCGCACGCTGCTGCGCCTGATGAAAGGCGGTGAGCACGGCATGCAGCCAAAGGCCGAAGTCGCGCTTGTCGACTTCAGCATCAAGCTCGTCGGCCTCCTGCAGGCGCAGCTGACGCAAGGCAAAAAAACGGTACGGGCACCGCCGCAGGTCCTCATAGGCACTGGCCGACAACCGCGCCAGAGGCAGCGTCTGACCGCTGGGCGCCGGTCGCGCAGTGGGCCGCGCCGGCATCTCGCGCCGCACACGCGGCTCCTCCCCCCCGGGTTCGTCCCCGCCGCCGCTGGCGTTGTCGAGCAGCAGCAACTGAACCAGAGGACTTGGCAGCAGGGGCTCGCCGCCGCCGTCGCTGCGCCGCCACAGCACGTCGCAATGCGGCGTCTGCAGCGCCGCCGCCCACGCGCCTTGCAGCGCGCCCTGCAAGGCCTCGCGTGCCGGCAGCCCCAGCCCCTGGCGCTGCGCCGGTGTCCAGGCGCCTTCGGGCTCGGGCGCCGCGTTCAGGCGGATCTCGTCGCAGCCCGGCAGCACCATGGCCGCAAAGGCGCGGCCCAAGGTCTGGCCGAAGGGGAGAATCGCCACGACAGCGCCGGACGGCGGCTCGGGCGTGAAGCTGTGCGCCTCCAGGATGGTGCTGACCCAGGCGCTGAACTCACTCAGCGTCCAGCGCCGCGTCCCCGCGGTCGAGCCCTTCAGCGACTGCGCCAGCGCCGCCTGGCGCTGCGGCTCCAGGTGCAGCACGGCCAGCACCTTGGCGCCGGCGGCGTCGGCCCCGAGCCAATCCCACTGGGTGCCCGCCTGCAACAGCGCCTGCAGGGCCGCCAGCCACTGCGCCAGGGGCCGCGGCGCCTGCATGCCCTCGCGCAGCGCCTGCGCCTGCGACGCCAGCGCGGCCGCCGCCGGGTCCTGCCCCAGGCCGGCGCGCCAGTCGCGCAGGCCGTCGCGGCGCAGTTCCTGCTCCAGTGTCTGCAACGCGGCAGGGTCGAACACCGGCGCGTTTTTCAGCCAGTCGAGCACAGCGTCGGCGCTGGCGCTCCAGGCGCAGGCGCGCAGAGCGCCGAACAAATGCGCCGCGCTGCGCGTGGTCGACAGCGTCCAGCCGGTCTCGTCGCGCATGGCAATGCCCTGCTGCGCGAGCATGGCGCGGATGCGCCGCGTCAGGACCCGGTCGGTCGCTGCCAGTGCCACCGGTACGCGGCCCGCCTGCAGGTGGCGCAGCACGCAGGCGGCGGCGCGCTGCGCCTCGTCCTCGGCGTTGCGCGCCGGGTGGAACCGGACCTGGCCCCGGGACGCAGGTTGCGACAAGGAATGCAGCACCGCCCTGTCGCCAGCGCGCCGGGCCAGGTTCCGCGCCAGCGGGTCGGCCTGGAAGCCCTCCAGCACGATCAGTGCGTCCAGGCTCTCGATCACCCCATCGGCAAACAGCCCGTCGCTCTCATAGGCCGACGCTGCCGCCCATTCGAGTGCCAGCATCGCCACCGCCGACTCCATGCGCAGCAGCGCATTGTCCAGTCCCGAAGTCAGCAAAGCACGCGCCGACGCCGCCCAGGCTGGCCGGTCGGCCGGCGCCATGGAGGCCGCCACCGCAGCGAGCTGACGCGCCGCCTCCATCAGCCGGCCGGCCAGCAGATCGCGCCGCGCCCGCAGCGCCGAGCGCTCCAGCAGGCTTTGCGCGCTGAGCATGTCGCGCGCCGGATCGAGGCTGATGTCATCGGCCGCAGGCTGGAAGGCGCCCAAACCCTGGGCCCAGGTGCGGGTGGTCTCGAAGCGCGGCGCAAAGCCGTCAATCACCGCATCGGCCCAGTGCCGGCGTGCCACGGGCAGGAGATGCGAAAACGGCAACAGCACCACGACGCGGCCCGGATGCGCACCCAGACGTGCGATCTCCCGGCGCAGGCGCGGAATCAGGCTGTCCCAGGGCGCGCCCGGCCCATGAGTTTTGGCTATCTCAGCCATAGCGGGTCATACGGGCACAGCCGGGCTTGGTTTCTGTCACAATTTCCCCACTTTACCTGCATCGACACGCGTCACAAGGACACTCCCATGGCCAGCAACCTCATCAAACACATCTCCGATGCCAGCTTCGAAGCCGACGTGCTGAAATCCTCGACGCCGGTGCTGGTGGACTACTGGGCCGAATGGTGCGGCCCGTGCAAGATGATCGCACCGATCCTCGACGAAGTGTCCACCGCCTACGACGGCAAACTGCAGATCGCCAAGATGAACGTCGACGAGAACCGCGCCATTCCCGCGCAGTTCGGCATTCGCGGCATTCCCACGCTGATGCTGTTCAAGGACGGCAAGCTCGCGGCGACCAAGGTCGGCGCCATGACCAAGACCCAACTGACCGAATTCATCAACCAGCAACTGGCCTGACAGGCGGCGGCCGCCACGGTCGCCTTATTTCCTGTCATAATCGCGTCGGATCACCGGGCTGCCCAGGCGGCCCGGTTCGAGTTCCCCGGTGGTCGAGCCTCCTCGCCTCCAGCCCACCTCCCCCGTTTTTCAAAGAGAACTCCGCAAGGGGTATATCCATGCACCTCAACGAACTCAAGGCACTGCACGTGTCTGAAGTCCTCAAGCAGGCTGAAGAGCTTGAGATCGAGAACACCGGCCGCATGCGCAAGCAAGAGCTGATGTTCGCCATCATCAAGAAGCGCGCACGCACCGGCGAGCAGATCATCGCCGACGGCGTCCTGGAAATCCTGCCCGACGGCTTCGGCTTCCTGCGCAGCCCCGACACCAGCTACACCGCCAGCACCGACGACATCTACATCAGCCCGAGCCAGGTGCGCCGCTTCAACCTGCACACCGGCGACATGATCGAAGGCGAAGTCCGCACGCCCAAGGACGGCGAGCGCTACTTTGCCCTGAACAAGCTCGACCGCGTCAACGGCGGCGGCCCCGAAGAGAACAAGCACAAGGTCATGTTCGAGAACCTGACCCCGCTGTTCCCCAAGGAGCAGATGAAGCTCGAGCGCGACATCAAGAGCGAAGAGAACATCACCGGGCGCATCATCGACATCATCGCCCCCATCGGCAAAGGCCAGCGCGCCCTGCTGGTGGCGCCGCCCAAGAGCGGCAAGACGGTCATGATG
>JAURZS010000072.1 GCA_030653255.1 Burkholderiaceae bacterium
CTTGATGAAGGCGTTGCCGGTGCCCTTGGGCATCGATCAGTCGGTCGTAGCGCTCAACCCGCAGACACGAGCGATCCCACACCCAGTGAACTTTTGATTTCGCTGGATTGAGTTGCATGGCCTCAGCCAGTGCCATGCAGAATCCCTCGTTGATCACGCTGTCTTCAACAGCGTGAATGGCGGGTTTCAAGATGTGGGAACTCGGCGTGCCGTTGAGGGGCAGCCCAATCCGTGCACCATCGAACACCACCGGTAGTTTGTCCTGGGCACCCGCCAAGGAAAGCCGCAAGCCGTCTTTGCCTGCCAACATGGGGCGACGCGGCAACTCATCCAGGATGGCAACGACTTCCTCGTCGCTCAGCCATTGAACGTCGTCGTTGGGGGTTGGCACAGGCAAAGTCTGCCCTGGTTCAAGGAACGTCACGGCACCGGCACACTCGCCGCCGATGTGGTCCAGTAATGCAAAGTCGTTCTGGCCAGAAACCTGGAACTGTTGCGCAATCAGGCGACGCATCTGACCTTCCGGCAGCAGACCCGCAAAGAAGGGACGCGTTTTGCGATCGTCGAACGGATCTGCTTGCAGGGGCAGCGAGGCGGACAAGGCAACGGCATCCTGTTGCGACAGCCAACCGGATGCGTAGCAAAAATTCAGTCGTCCATCGACCAGGGCCAACGTGCCGACACGATCGGCGAAAAGCCAGACATCCAGCTCATGCGGCATGGTCGGCACCCTCACGTTGATCGTCGGCAGCAACAGATGGCAATCCGCTCAACTGGACCTCGCCACCCAGGGCATCAATGACCCGCAGCACGTTTTCCAGTCGCAAGGTGGGTTTGCCTGCTTCAAGGTCAACAATGAAGCGCACACCCACCCCTGCCGCCAGCGCCAACTGGGGCTGTGTCAGCCCGAGCTGCTTGCGAGCGGCACGCAGTGCGTCGCCGAGTTGTTGAGGTGATCGAATGGATATCATGGCCTGCCAAGTTTCCCGTTCGGGAAATTATCAGCCACAACCGGGCTCTATGCAAGTGATATTTCCCGATCGGGAATGTTGCAGGTGGCTAGGACATGGATTGGCCCTATATTTCCCGATCGGGTCAGAGCGAGGAATGGACAGGAGAAAGTGGAATGTGGCGCAGAACGGCCACTTCGGGTGACTGGCGAGGTCCGCAGGCGTTCTCAGGAACCCGCACAAATACGCGGGAACTGGTGCGATCAGGCAAGAAAAAGCCCCAACCGAGAACGGTTGAGGATTCATTATTGGTGGAGCTGGGGGGATTTGAACCCCCGTCCGCAAGCCTTGTTCGAGCAGATCTACATGTTTAGCGGTCTGATTTAGGTCTCGCCACCTGGATCGCGCAGTCGCACGCTATACAGGCCGCCAGCATCCTATTTTCTCGCCTCCGGCCAAGGTGCCCGGTCGGAAGCCAGCCGATGTGTATGACCTTACAGCCTGGACAACCTGACTTGCATCAGGCCACCCTTGCCCAGCCCATCGGCGAGCTGTTGTAAGGATCACTGGTGTTTAAGCAGCGATTGCGAAACGTTCGTCGTTTGCAGTTACTTTTTTTGAATCTGTTTTACGAGCACATTCAGCTCGACATGCACCACACCGCGTCCGAACCCACGTCGAAACCAATGCAGCCCCAGACCGCTATTTTAGGCGCATTGACGGGATTTCAAGACCCTGCCAAATGTATTGGAGTCTGGAGGCGCGCAGGCCGGTGCCTCTCGGGCTAGGCTGAAGTCAGTAGCGGCAGCAGATCCAGCGGCGAGCCGATGTGCGCATGCGCGCCCCAGCGCGATGTGTCGGCCTGCGCGCCAAGGTAGCCGTAACCCGCCACCACGGTGCCCATGCCCGCAGCCAGGCCGGCGACGATGTCGCGCTCGTCGTCGCCAACGTAAATGCAGCGCGCCGGTGCCACGCCCAGCCGCCGGGCGGCCTCCAGAAGCGGCGCGGGATGGGGTTTGGAATGCGCCGTGGTGTCGCCGCTGACCACGGCGGCAGCGCTGCCGAACAAGGGCATCCGACGGGTCAGCGGAAGGGTGAAGCGTTCGGATTTGTTGGTCACCACACCCCAGCCCAGGCGCCGCGCCCGCAGTTGCTCGATCAGTTCGGCCACGCCGTCGAAGGCATAGGTGCGCTCGGTCATGCAGTTCTCGTAGTTGACGAAGAACTCCTCGCGCAGCGCCGGGAAATCGGGATGCTCGGGCGTGAGGTTGAAGGCCACCCCCAGCATGCCGCGTGCGCCGGCCCCGGCCATGGGGCGGTAGTGGTCCAGAGGCAGGGACGGCATCTGCCGGGCGATCCGCATTTTGTCGGCGGCGGCGCCGAGGTCGGGGGCGCTGTCGATCAGGGTGCCGTCCAGATCGAACAAAACGGCTTCGATGTCCTTGAACATGGGGGTCAGGTTCCAGGCTTGCGCGTAGCAAAGAGGTAGTTGACGCTGGTGTCCCCGTCCATCCAGTAGCGGCGCGTCAGGGGGTTGTATTGCAGGCCGCGCGATTCTGTCAGTTCCAGCCCGGCGGCGCGGCAGTGCGCTGCGAGTTCGCTGGGGCGGATCATTTTGGCGTATTCGTGGGTGCCACGCGGCAGCAGTTTGAGCAGGTACTCGGCACCGACGATGGCAAAGGCAAAGGACTTGGCGCTGCGGTTGATGGTGGAGAAAAACACCCAGCCACCCGGCTTGACCAGGCTTGCGCAAGCACGAACGATGGATGCCGGGTCGGGCACGTGTTCAAGCATTTCCATGCAGGTGACGGTGTCGAAGCTGGCGGGCTGCTCCGCGGCCAGTGCCTCGGCACTGATTTCGCGGTAGCTCACGCCTGCGGTACCCGCCTCCAGGGCATGGAGCTGGGCGATTTTCAGGGGTTTGGCTGCGAGGTCGATGCCCAGCACATCTGCGCCCTTGCGCGCCATGGCGTCGGCCAGGATGCCGCCGCCACAGCCCACATCAACGACGCGGCGGCCTTTCAGCGGCGCCAGGGTGTCGATCCAGTCCAGGCGCAACGGGTTGATCTGGTGCAGGGGGCGGAATTCGCTCTCCGGGTCCCACCAGCGGTGCGCCAGATCGGAAAACTTGGCCAGTTCGGCCGGGTCTGCATTCAGGGTTTCGCTCATGGACGCATTTTCCACCAGCCCATGAAAAAAGCCCCTTGCGGGGCTTTTTTCGGGGCAAATCAGGAGATTTGCTTAGTTGGGGCGGGTACCGACCACTTCGATTTCCACGCGACGGTTCTTGGCGCGGCCATCGCTGGTCTTGTTGTCAGCAACTGGCTGCTTCTCGCCCTTGCCTTCGGTGTACACACGGTTTTTCTCGATGCCCTTGGACACGAGATAGGCCTTGACGGATTCCGAGCGACGGACCGACAGCTTCTGGTTGTAGGCATCGGTGCCGACGGAGTCGGTATGACCCACGGCGATGATGACTTCCAGGTTGATGCCCTTGATCTTGCCGACCAGGTCGTCAAGCTTGGCCTTGCCTTCGGGCTTCAGGACCGACTTGTCGAAGTCGAAGAAGGCGTCGGCGGCGTAGGTCACCTTGCTGGCAGCGGCCGGCGGGGGGGTCGGAGCGGCCGGACGGGCAACAGGTGCCGGTGCGGGTGCAGGCGGACGGGCAGCAGGTGCCGGTGCGGGTGCGGGTGCAGGCGGACGAGCCACCGGGGCGCCATCGCAGCCGGGAGCGGCCGTGGCGGGAGTCCAGTTGGCATCGCGCCAGCAGTATTCGTTGGTGCCGTTTTTCCAAACGAGTTCGGAGTTGCCGTTGCGCCAATTGTCGATCGTTTGGGCGCCGGCGGCCGTAGCGAGCGCAGCGGTTGCGATCAGCATCGCCACTTTATTCAATTTCTTCATGGTTCTCCTCTTGGGGAAAAAGCCGCAGCCGCGCTGCGTTTACATATTACGTTTAAGGTGACCATCACCGAAACCGTTACCTCATTGTGCCACACGAGCTCACACGATCAATGGGTAATACAGGCGCGCTACGTAGGACGAAACCGATATCAAGGCCATGTGTTGCGACTTAACGACAGCGCCTTGCCGGTAAAATCAGCGTCTTTCCGCCGCCCCTCCCCCTCCTCATGACTCAGTTCGCCAAAGAAACCTTGCCCATCAGTCTTGAAGAGGAGATGCGGCGCAGCTATCTCGACTACGCCATGAGCGTGATCGTCGGACGCGCCCTGCCCGATGCCCGCGACGGGCTCAAGCCGGTACACAGGCGCGTTCTGTACGCCATGCACGAGCTGAACAACGACTGGAACCGGCCCTACAAGAAATCGGCCCGCATCGTCGGCGACGTCATCGGCAAGTACCACCCGCACGGCGACCAGTCGGTCTACGACACCATCGTGCGCATGGCGCAGGACTTCTCGCTGCGCCACATGCTGGTCGACGGTCAAGGCAATTTCGGCTCGGTCGACGGCGACAGCGCCGCGGCCATGCGGTATACGGAAATCCGCCTGGCGAAGATCGCCCACGAAATGCTGGGCGACATCGACAAGGAAACTGTCGATTTCGGCCCCAACTATGACGGCAGCGAAAAAGAGCCGCTGGTGCTGCCGAGCAAGCTGCCCAATCTGCTGGTCAATGGCTCGGGCGGCATCGCCGTGGGCATGGCCACCAACATTCCGCCGCACAACCTCAATGAGGTGGTCGACGCCTGTTTGCACCTGCTGCGCCACCCTGAGGCCTCGATCGACGAGCTGATGGAGATCATTCCGGCGCCAGATTTCCCGACCGCTGGCATCATCTACGGCATCAATGGCGTGCGTGACGGCTACCGCACGGGACGCGGCAAGGTGGTGATGCGCGCGCGCTGCCACTTCGAGGACATCGACAAGGGCCAGCGGCAGGCCATCATCGTTGATGAGCTGCCGTACCAGGTCAACAAGAAGACGCTGCAGGAGCGCATGGCCGAGCTGGTCAACGAAAAGAAGATCGAAGGCATCAGCCATATTCAGGACGAGAGCGACAAGTCGGGCATGCGCCTGGTGATCGAGCTCAAGCGCGGCGAAGTGCCCGAGGTGGTGCTGAACAATCTGTACAAGCAGACGCAGTTGCAGGACACCTTCGGCATCAACATGGTGGCGCTGATCAACGGCCAGCCCAAGCTGTGCAACCTGAAAGACCTGATCGAGGTCTTCCTGGACCACCGCCGCGAAGTGGTCACGCGCCGCACGGTGTTCAATCTGCGCAAAGCCCGCGAGCGCGGCCATGTGCTTGAGGGCCTGGCCGTGGCGCTGGCCAACATCGATGACTTCATCGCCATCATCCGCAACGCGCCGACCCCGCCCGTGGCCAAGGTCGAGCTGATGAACCGCCCCTGGGACAGCCAACTGGTGCGCGAAATGCTGACGCGCACCCGCGCCGATGGCGGCGTGGTCAACGCTGACGACTACCGGCCCGACGGCCTCGACAAGGGCTATGGCATGGGCAGCGACGGCCTGTACCGGTTGAGCGACACGCAGGCCCAGGAAATCCTGCAGATGCGCCTGCAGCGCCTCACCGGGCTGGAGCAGGACAAGATCGTCACCGAATACAAGGAAGTGATGGCCGAGATCGAGGACTTGCTGGACATACTGGCCAAGCCCGGGCGCGTATCCGCCATCATCGGCGACGAGCTGGCCTCCATCCGCCAGGAGTTCGGGCAGACCAAGATCGGCGCGCGCCGCAGCCACATCGAGCACAGCGCCTACGACCTGAGCACCGAAGACCTGATCACCCCGACCGACATGGTCGTGACGCTGTCGCACAGTGGCTATATCAAGAGCCAGCCCCTGGGCGAGTACCGCGCGCAAAAGCGCGGCGGGCGCGGCAAGCAGGCCACGGCGACCAAGGAAGACGACTGGGTCGATCAGCTGTTCATTGCCAACACGCACGATTACATCCTGTGCTTCTCCAACCGCGGCCGGCTTTACTGGCTCAAGGTCTGGGAAGTGCCGCAGGGTTCGCGGGGTTCGCGCGGGCGGCCCATCGTCAACATGTTCCCGCTGCAAGAGGGCGAGAAGATCACCGTGGTGCTGCCGTTGACCGGCGAGAACCGCACTTTCCCCTCGACCCACTATGTGTTCATGTCCACGTCCATGGGCACGGTCAAGAAGACTTCGCTCAATGAGTTCGACAACCCGCGCAAGGCCGGCATCATCGCGGTGGACCTGGACGACGGCGACTTCCTCATCGGCGCGGCGCTGACCGACGGCCAGCACGATGTCATGCTGTTCAGTGACGGCGGCAAGGCCGTGCGTTTCGACGAGAACGATGTGCGTCCGATGGGGCGCACGGCGCGCGGCGTGCGCGGCATGATGCTGGAAGAAGGCCAGACCGTCATTGCGATGCTGGTGGCCGAGGACGAGCAGCAAAGCGTGCTGACAGCCACCGAGAACGGCTACGGCAAGCGTACCGGCATCACCGAGTACACGCGCCATGGCCGCGGCACCAAGGGCATGATCGCCATCCAGCAGTCCGAGCGCAATGGCCGGGTGGTCGCCGCCACGCTGGTGCGCGCCGACGACGAGATCATGCTGATCACCGACAAGGGCGTTCTGGTGCGCACCCGCGTGAGCGAGATCCGCGAGCTGGGCCGCGCCACGCAGGGCGTGACGCTGATCGGCCTGGACGAAGGCTCCAAGCTGAGCGGTCTGCAACGCATCGTGGAGAACGACGCCAATCCCGTTGACAGCACCGATGCGCCCGACGACACCGGCACACCTAGCTGAGAGCAGAGCGAAATGAGCAAAAGTCTTGCGGACCTGAGAGTCCAGATCGATGCGGTGGACCGGCAACTGCTGACACTGCTGAACCAGCGGGCGGCGCTGGCCAATGAGGTGGGAGAGATCAAACGCGCCGAGGGCTCGCCCGTGTTCCGCCCCGACCGTGAGGCGCAGGTGATCTCCGGCCTGCAGGCGGCCAATCCCGGCCCTTTGAAGGACACGAGCGTCGCCAGCATCTGGCGCGAGGTGATGTCCGCCTGCCGCGCACTGGAGGCGCCGCAGCGTGTGGCCTACCTCGGGCCGGCCGGCACTTTCAGCGAAGAGGCCGCCCTGCAGTATTTCGGCTCCAGCATCGAGCACGTGCGCTGCGGCAGCTTCGACGAAGTGTTCCGCGCCACGGCCGCCGGCACGGCCGAGTTCGGCGTGGTGGCGGTGGAAAACTCCACCGAGGGCGTGGTCGCGCGCACGCTGGACCTGTTCCTGAACACCCCGCTGCACGTAATCGGCGAGACCAGCCTGCTGGTGCGTCACAACCTGATGCGCCTGTCGCCTTCGCTCGAAGGCATCGAGGTCGTGCTGGCGCACCCGCAGGCCCTGGCGCAGTGCCAGGGCTGGCTTAATACGCACCTGCCCGGCGCCGAGCGGCGTGCGGTGTCCAGCAATGCCGAAGGCGCGCGCCTGGCGGCGACCAACCCGGCCTGGGCCGGCATTGCGGGCGAGCGCGCGGCCGCGCAGTTCGGCCTGCACATTGCCGCGCACGCAATCCAGGACGATGCCTACAACCGCACGCGCTTTGCCGTGATCTGCCTGCCGCAGACCCTGCCCTTGCCCGAGGCAACCGGCAAGGACTGTGTGAGCCTGATCGTCTCGGTGCCCAACCGCCCCGGCGCGGTCCATGATCTGCTGGTGCCGCTGAAGCAGCACGGCGTGTCGATGACACGCTTCGAGTCGCGCCCGGCGCGCTCGGGCCAGTGGGAATACTATTTCTACATCGACATCGCCGGCCACCCCTCGCAGCCGAACATGGCCGCCGCGCTCAAGGACCTGCAGGGCCTGTGCGCCTTTTTCAAGATCCTTGGAGCCTACCCGGTTGCTGAATAGCCATGTTTGAACAACTCGGACTCATCGGATGCGGCCTCCTGGGCGGATCGTTCGCGCTGGCGCTCAAGCGTGCGGGCCTGGTCAAACGGGTCATCGGCTACAGCAAATCCCCCTCAACCACCGAACGTGCCCGCCAGCTGGGCGTGATCGATGTCGAGGCGCCGTCTGCGCTGCAGGCGGTCGCGGGCTCGGACATCGTGCTGCTGGCTGTGCCGGTGGCGGCCACCGAAGGCACCCTCAAGGCGATCAAGCACCTGATCACGCCGCAGATGCTGGTCATGGACGTCGGTTCGACCAAGCGCGATGTGGTGGACGCCTCACGCCGCGCGTTGCGCGAGCACGTGGGCTCCTTTGTGCCGGCACATCCAATTACCGGCAAGGAAGTCTCCGGCGTGGAGCACGCTGATCCGGACCTGTACATGGGTCGCCAGGTCATCCTGACGCCCATCGAGCGCACACTCATCGCCCAGCTGCAAAAGGCCGAGGAAGTCTGGGCCGCGCTGGGCTGCCACGTGCAGAAGATGTCGCCCGAGGCGCACGATGCGGCCTTTGCCGCCGTCAGCCATCTGCCCCACATGATCGCCTTCGCCCTCATCAATGCCATTGCCGGCCAGCAGCGCGGCCGCGACTATCTGGCCTTGGCCGGCCCGGGCTTTCGCGACTTCACCCGCATCGCCGCCGCCGACCCCCAGATGTGGCGCGACATCCTGGTG
>JAURZS010000076.1 GCA_030653255.1 Burkholderiaceae bacterium
CTCTTCCTCTGTGGCTGCGGTCGGGCCGGTGTTGTTCAGCAGCAGGGTCTCGGCGTCGGGTGTCTGCTCGTAGACGGCCACGCCCATGTCGTTGAGCATGGAAATCACGACTTCCAGTGTTTCGGCATCGACCAGCTTGTCGGGCAGGTGATCGGAGATTTCGCCGTGCGTCAGGTAGCCGCGTGTCTTGCCCAGCTTGATCAGGGCCTTCAGGCGCTGACGGCGCTTGGCCATGTCTTCTTCGGACAGGACGGTCTCGTCCAGCCCGAATTCCTTCATCAGCGCGCGCTCCTTGGCCTTGCTGATCTTCATGCGCAGCGGCTTGACCTTCTCGGTCGTGGCCGCCGGCTCTTCCGCGAATTCGGCTTCGACGTCGCTCAGGTCGGTGTCGTCGCCTGCAGCCTTGGTTGGCACCTTGGGCTTGCGGCCCCGCTTGGCGCCGCCCAGCGCGGCTACGTCGCCGGGAGCGACCGCTTTGGGCGGGCGTCCGGGCTTTTTCTTCGCCGGAGCCTCACTGGCTGCGGCTGGAACTGCGGCCAGCGCGGCTGTGACGGCCTTCACGGGCTTTTTGGCGTCTTTTTTGGCGCTTTCCTTGGGTACGGGCTTGAGTGTGGGCTTGGCCGCCGACTTGACGGGGGCTTTGACGACGGGGGCTTTTTCAACCTTGGCGGGGGACTTCGATGCGGGCACGGTCTTGGCTTTCGTTGCGGTCTTCAAGGCGGGTTTGACCGCCTTCTTCGAAACGGGTTTTGCAACGGGCTTTGCAGCAGGCTTGGCAGTCTTCTTGGACTTTTGAGTGGGCATGAGGACCTCAGGATCAAAAACAGACGAAGAAATACAAAAGCGCCGCAAACTCCCGACGCGGGTGGCAGGTCAGGCAGGACGAATCCTGCTGTCCCAGGGGCAAGAAGGGTGGGCGAACATTTGGAGTGCAGTCCTTGCGGTAGAGGTGGCGGGTCGTGCGCATGGCATCGGTTGGCCGGGGTCCGGAGGTGCTGCTGTCGCTCTTGCCGATAGCAACCTTCGATTATACCGCTTGAGCGAATCCTCGCCGAAAAGGTTCAAAAGGGGCGCTCAAACAGGACGTTCAAATGGCTGATTCGAGTTCGCGCCGGCGTGCCTGCAGTTCGCGGTAGCGCTCCATGGCGTGCGGGTCTGTGCCCACGGCGGCGATGGCCTCGGTTTCCTGTTGCTTCAGGCGCTCCACCAGCATCCGGTTGACGAGGGCGCGCAACTCCTGCCAGGCTTCGTGGGCCACCTGCTGCGCCAGCACCGCCTCATCGGCCTCGGGCTGCGCCGCGCCGTCCGGCGGCGATACGTCCGGACCCGACATGAGCCGCAGGGCCAATTCTTCGGCCGCGTGGCCACGCAGACCCTCGCGCAGCGCGCCCCAGGGCAGGGGGCCGTGGTCGTGCAACTGGCCCTCGATCCATGCAAACAGCGGGCCATGCGGCGCGGGCAATTCGCACAGCAATACGTGGTCTTCCTGCGTCAGCGACTCCCAGGCGGCCATATTGCCCATGAGCAGGCGCGCGGCATGGTCGGCCCGGCTGGCCGGCAGGACGCGGCCGGCCCCACGCGAGCGCGCCGGGGCATGGCTGTAGGCACGGGAGCGGTCCTCAAAACGGCGGGGCTGGCCCTCACCGCCATCGGGCCCCCCAGGGCGGTGGCGCGGCTTGTCGGGCGCGGCGCGCGGCGCGCCATGACTGCGGGCGGCCGCATCAGCCCATAGTTCGCCGAGTTCACGCGGGGGCAGTTGAACCAGTTCTGCAATCTCGCCCATCAACTGGAGCTTGAGCGCGCCTTCAGGCAGGGCCGACCACAGGGGACGCGCGTTGCTGGCCATGTGGGCACGGCCCTCGGCGGTGTCGAGCTCGCAGCCCTCGCGCGCCGCGTCGATCAGAAAGCGGCTGAGCGGCGTGGCATCCAGCACCAGCCGCTGGAAGGCTTCGCGGCCGAACTCGCGGATGTAACTGTCGGGGTCGTGCTCGGGCGGCAGGAACAGGAACTTCACGCTGCGCACGTCGCTGGCATAGGACAGCGCGCCGTCGAGCGCCTTGCGGGCGGCGCGCCGTCCGGCCGCGTCGCCGTCGAAGCTGAACACCACCGAATCGGTGAAGCGGAACAGCTTTTGCACATGATCCGCAGTGCAGGCCGTGCCCAGTGTCGCCACTGCGTTGGGAAAGCCCAGCTGCGCCAGGGCCACGACGTCCATATAGCCTTCCGTGACCAGCACATAGCCCTGTTCACGCAGGGCCTGGCGCGCCTCGAACAAACCATAGAGTTCGCGGCCCTTGCTGAACACCGGCGTCTCCGGGGAATTGAGGTACTTGGGCGTGCCTTCGCCCAGGACCCGGCCGCCAAAGCCAATACATTCGCCTTTGACATTGCGGATCGGAAACATGATGCGGTCGCGGAAGCGGTCGTAGCGCTTTTCTTCCTCGCCATCCTCGCCGCCACTGGCGATGACCAGCCCGCTCTCGGCCAGCAATGCGTCATCGTAATCGGGGAACACGCTGGCCAGACTGCGCCAGCCCTCCGGCGCATAACCGAGTCCGAACTGGCGCGCGATCTCGCCCGACAGACCGCGGCCTTTGAGGTAATCAATTGCGCGCGGGGAGTTCTTCAGGTGCCGGCGGTAGGCCTCACCCGCGCGTTCGAGCACGTCGCACAAGGTGAGCTGCTTTTGCCGCTGCTCGGCAGCGCGCGCCCGATCGCCGGGGCTCATGTCTTCCTGCGGCACCTGCATGCCGTACTGCTGGGCCAGGTCCTGCACGGCTTCGATGAAGCTCATGCCGGCGTGTTCCATCAGGAAGGAGATGGCGTTGCCGTTCTTGCCGCAGCCGAAGCAGTGGTAGAACTGCTTGGTCGGACTGACCGAGAAAGAGGGCGATTTCTCTCCGTGGAAAGGGCACAGCCCCATGAAATTGGCGCCAGCCTTCTTGAGCTGCACATAGCGCCCGACGATCTCCACCACGTCGGTGCGCGCGATCAGCTCCTGAATGAATGATTGGGGGATGGCCACGCGACAAGCTTAAAGGTTTTCACTCACCCATCACCAGACCCTCGCGCCGCGGGTCGGCGCCGCCGAGGAGCCCGGCGGGGGTTCTGCGTATGGCCTGCAGGCCGCTGGGCATGGGTGTTTCGCGCACCGTGTGGCCACGCACCTGCAATGCCTGCCGGGTGTCTGCAGGAAAGCGCTTCTGCTCCAGCATGAGCGGCCCGTCGATGACGGCGAAATTCGGCAGCGACACAGCCTGCTGCGGCGCAAGCCCCCAGTTCAGCATGCCGTACAGGGTCTTGGCCACGAAGTGGATGATCACCGGCCCGCCCGGGCTGCCCGCCGTCATGAGCAGCTCGCCGCTGCGCTTGTCGAACACCAGCGTGGGCGCCATCGAAGAGCGTGGCCGCTTGCCCGGTTCGACGCGATTGGCCACGGGGCGGCCCTGCGCATCAGCAGGCTCGAAGCTGAAATCGCTGAGCTGGTTGTTCAGCAGAAAGCCGCGCACCATCTGACGCGCGCCCCAGGCGTCCTCGATGCTGGTGGTCATTGCCAGCGCACGGCCGGAGCCGTCGACGATGGAAATGTGCGAGGTGCCGTACTCGGGCTGCTCGGGCATGGGCGCCAGGCTGCTGCGCTGGCCGCCGGGCTGGCCGGCAGGGGCCGTCTTCATGCGTTGCGCGCCGATCAGCCGGGCCCGCTCGGCCAGGTAGGCGGGGGCCACCAGGCTGTGCCAGCCTGCGGCGGGCGAGCGGACATAGTCAGGGTCGCCCACATACAGCGCCCGATCGGCAAAGGCCAGGCGTGCGGCCTCGGTGTACAGGTGCAGCCACTGCGCCTGCGGCAGGCCGTCGTGCAGGCCCAGCGCGGCTGCCGGCGTGTTCTCCAGCATGCCCAGAATCTGGGCCACGGCAATGCCCCCCGAACTCGGCGGCGGCATGCCGCAGATGCGGTAGTCGCGGTCGTCAGCAGAAATTGCTGCGGCCGCGCGCCGAACGCGGTAGTCCACGCACAGCGGCTCGCGTTTGCGTGCCTTGTAGGCCGAGAGGTCGGCCAGCGCCATGCGCCCCGGGTTGCCGGGGTGCGAGCGGACTTTGTCGACGATCGCCTGGGCGACTTCGCCTTCGTGCAGACCGCGCGATCCGCGCGCGGCCACCAGACGCAGCACGGCCGCGTATTCGGGATTCCTGAGCACATGGCCGATCGGCCAGGGCTGGCCCTGGGCGTCGTGGAAATAAGCCCGTGCCACAGGGTCGCGCTGAAGGTGGTCCTCGGCGACCAGCAGGGCGTGCAGGCGCGGGCTGATGGCAAAGCCGCGCTCGGCCAGCGCGATGGCCGGCTCGAACAGGCTCCTCCAAGGCAGGCGTCCGTGCTGTCGGTGCGCCATCTCCAGCATGCGCACAACACCGGGAACGCCCACCGCCCGGCCACCGACGATGGCCTGCATGAAGGGCAGCGGCCGTCCGTCAGGGCCCATGAACAACTGGCCGTCGACCGCTGCCGGCGCGGTCTCGCGCCCATCGAAGGCCTCGACCCGCCGGCCGTCGAAGTGCAGCAGGAAGGCGCCGCCGCCGATGCCGCTGGACTGCGGCTCCACCAGCCCCAGAACCATCTGCACCGCAACTGCCGCGTCCACCGCGCTGCCGCCGGCGTGCAGCATCTGATAGCCGGCCTCGGTGGCCAGGGGATTGGCTGCGGCCACCGCAAATCGCTGGCCCGTCCAGGGCGCCTTGTCGACGTACGCTGAAGGCCCTTCGGGCTGCACTCGGGGCCGCCCGCTGCGCCGCCGGGGGGCAGCGGCGCCCGATGCCGCATCCATCGGCGAACTGGCTGCCGCAGCGTCGGCCAGCTGGTTTGCGTGGGCGCTGGCAGGCGCATCGACCGGGCCATCGACTGTCGCGGGGGCCGTGACCCCGCACGCAACCAGCACGCCGGCGATCAACGCCGACGCAACAAGCACGGCCAGACGCTTGGAGACCATGGCGCCGGGCAGCGTGCTCAGCGCGGCGCCATACGGATCGCGCCGTCGAGGCGGATCACCTCGCCGTTGAGCATCTCGTTCTCGATGATGTGCTTGGCCAGGCGCGCGTAGTCCTCGGGCGTGCCCAGCCGCGAAGGGAAGGGCACGCTGGCCGCGAGGGCTTCGCGCACTTCGACCGGCATGCCGAACAGCATGGGGGTGCCGAAGATGCCCGGCGCGATGGTCATGTTGCGAATGCCGTTGCGCGCCAGGTCGCGTGCGATGGGCAGTGTCATGCCGACCACGCCGCCCTTGGAGGCGCTGTAGGCGGCCTGCCCGATCTGGCCGTCGTAGGCGGCCACCGATGCGGTGGAGATCATCACCCCGCGTTCAGTCGTTGGCTCCGGATCGTTCTTGCACATGGCTTCGGCCGCCAGGCGGATCATGTTGAAGCTGCCGATCAGGTTGACCGTGACGGTCTTGGTGAAGAGAGCCAGGCTGTGCGAGCCGGTCTTGGTCACGGTCTTCTCGGCCGGTGCGATGCCTGCGCAGTTGACCAGACCGCATAACTTGCCCATGGCGACCGCCCGGGCCACCACGGCCTGGCCGTCGGCCTCCTGGGTGACATCGCAGCGCACAAAGGCTCCGCCGATCTCGTGCGCCAGCGCCTCGCCTTTTTCAACCTGCATGTCGGCGATGACGACCTTGCCCCCGTTGGCCGCCAGCATGCGCGCCGTGCCCTCGCCCAGTCCCGATGCCGCGCCCGTGACGATGAAAACCTTGCCTGCGATGTCCATGGATGCTCCGAAAAATTGCGTTGACGTGAACGTCAATTATCGGCCATGGATGCCGCCGGAATTCGCGGCGACAAGGGCTGCGCGCGCTATTTGAAGCCGACCCGATCAAGCATCTGCTGGACCCGGGGCTGGTTCATGCCCACCTTGGCGATCGGGATGGTCTCGCTCTTGAAAGAGCCGCCGGTCATGGCCTTCAGAGCCGGGTTGCTGATCTGCACGCCCTTGGCCGTCGGCCATTCGTTGTTGCCGTTGGCAAAGTAGTTCTGCGCCTCGGGGGTGGCCAGGTACTCCAGCAGCTTGATCGCGCTGGCGCGGTTCCTGGCGTATTTCGCCACGGCGCCGCCCGCGATGTTCACATGCGTGCCCCAGCTCGCCTGGTTGGGGAAGACCACGCCGACGCGTTCGGCCATGGCGCGTTCTTCGGCATTGGCCGAGCGCATCATGCGGGCCAGATAATAGGAGTTGGTCACGGCGATGGCGCACTCGCCGGACGCCACGGCCTTGATCTGGTCAGTGTCGCCGCCCTTGGGCGCACGCGCCATGTTCTCCACCATGCCGCGCAGCCAGGCTTCGGTCTTCTGTTCGCCCAGGTGCTCGGTCACGGCGCCGAACAGCGACAGGTTGTAGGGGTGCGAGCCGGAGCGTATGCACAGACGGCCCTTGTTTTTTGGGGCGGCCAGCTCTTCGTAGGTGTCTACGTCTTCGCGCTTGACCTTGAGCTTGTCGTACACCACCACGCGTGCGCGCAGCGAGAAACCGAACCAGCTGATGCCGCCATCCTCGGCGGGCAGCGAACGCAGGTTCGGGGGGATCGCATCTTCCAGCAATTTGGAGCGGATGGGCTGGAACAGGCCGTCTGCCTCGCCGCGGTACAGCCGCGCGCCATCAACCAGCAACACCACGTCGGCGGGCGAGGCGGCGCCCTCGGCCTTGAGCCGGGCGAGAATGCCGGCATCGTCCGAGTCGACTCGCTGGATGCGGATGCCGGTGGCCTTGGTGAAGTTGTTGTAGAGGGCCTCGTCGGTTGCGTAGTGACGGGCCGAATAGAGATTGACCACTTGTTCCTGGGCGGCGCCGATGCCGGCGGCGAGAAGCAGGGCACAAGCACAGGTGATTCGCTTCAGCATGGGACGTTTCCTTTGGATTTCGGGTATTTTGATGGACTCATGATATATCAAACGAGAATCATTCGCAATATGAGTGTGAGCCTGCACAAGGCTGCACGCGTGTTGCTCCCTGGCGCACTGGCGCTGTTGCTGGTCGCCTGCGGGTCGGTGCCGACGGTGTTGCCGCCGCCGCAGGCAGAGCCCGCGGCGGCCCCTGCGGCACCGGCGCGGCCGCCTCGCATCGGGCTGGCCTTGGGGGGTGGCGCGGCCAGGGGCTTTGCGCATGTGGGCGTGATCCAGGTGCTGGAGGAGGCCGGTCTGCGCCCCGACCTTGTCGTCGGCACCTCGGCCGGCAGCCTGGTGGCCGCGCTCTACGCCAGCGGGCGCAATGGTGCGCAGTTGCAGCAGGTGGCCGAAACCATGGAGGAGGCGGCCTTCACCGACTGGACGCTGCCCATCTTCAGCCGCGGCCTGCTGCGCGGCGAGGCGCTGGCGCGCTACGTCAACACCCAGGTGGGCGCTCGGCAGATCCAGGACATGGCGCTGCCTCTGGGCATCGTCGCAACCGACCTGCACAGCGGCCAGGGGGTGCTGTTTCAGCGCGGCGACACCGGCACCGCAGTGCGCGCCTCCAGCGCCGTGCCGGCGCTGTTCCAGCCGGTGCGTATCGGCGCGCGAGAGTACGTGGATGGCGGACTGATCTCGCCGGTGCCGGTGGGCTATGCGCGGCAGATGGGCGCGGAACTGGTGATCGCAGTCGACATCTCCGCCGCGCCCGAGGGCAACTCGGCCAGTGACAGCCTGCAGATTCTGCTGCAGACGTTTGCCATCATGGCGCGCAGCATCAACCGTTGGGAACTGCGCGACGCCGACGTCCTGTTGCGTCCCGCGCTGGATGGTGTGGGCGGCGCGGACTTCGGCGCCCGGCGACGGGCGATTGCGGCCGGGCGTCTGGCCATGCAGCGTGCCTTGCCGCAATTGCGGCAGCTTATGGCGAGCCGCAGCAGGGGCACGAATAACTTGCCTTGACTTGGGAAGGTATTGGTGCCACAGTAAATGACTAGTCAGTCTAGTCAGGAGGTATTATGCATACTTGGCAATTGCAAGACGCCAAAAGTCGCTTCAGTGAACTCGTGGACCTCACGCTGAAAGAAGGTCCCCAGATGGTCACCCGTCGGGGGCAGGAGGCCGTGGTTATCGTGTCCGCTCTTGAATACCGGCGCATGAGCGGCAGCACACCTTCCTTGCTCACGACCTTGCTCAATGCACCGCGCGGTGAGCCCCTGGATGTGGCTCGTTCACGGGAGCCCATTCGCGATCTTGCGCTATGAAGTATCTGCTCGATACTTGTCTGTTGTCCGAGTTGGTCAAGGCTGCGCCAGAGCCGTCCGTGACGGAGTGGGTCGGTCAGCGCAAGGCGACAGACCTGTTTGTCAGTGCAGTGACCATCGGCGAGTTGCATCGCGGTGTGGCCAAGATGGCGGTGTCCAAACGTCGCACTGAGCTGACGGATTGGCTCGAAGCGCTTGAGGTGAGCCTAGAAAACCAGATGCTGCCTTTCACCCATGAGATCGCCCGAATTTGGGCAACGATGTGTGCGCAGGCCGAAGCACAAGGCAGACCGCTGGCGATGATGGATTCGCTCATCGCCGCAACCGCCCTGACGAACGGCCTGACCCTGGTGACGCGCAACGTCAAGGATTTTTCTTCGACCCGTGTCGACCTTGTGAACCCCTGGGGGCAAGACCTCGCAGACAAAAAAAGGCCCGGTCCGAAGACCAGGCCTTGAAGGGAACCTGAAACCGCTGAGGCTTCGAAGGATCCGAGGAGACAACCTGAAGAAACTCACTGTTCACGAACAACGAGTCATCGATAGATTAAAAGCGCGGGGAAGAGTTCCCCGGGGTTCCCCGCGCCGGGTTTCAGCGCTTCTTGGCGGTGGTCGAGGCCTTGACCGCATTGGTGGCGGTGGCTGTTGCGGTGGCAAAGCCGGCTTCGGCCATGTCGGTGGCTTGCTTGACGGCCTTTTGCATGGACTCGTAAGCGCCCACAACGGCGGCGGTGGAACTCTTCAGCGCGGCGACGGCGGGTTCGGTGCCGGCGGGTGCGTTCTTGGACAGGGCATCGATCAGGCCGGCTTGCGCGTCCTGGGCTTCCTTGACCTTTTGCTGAACCACGGTGCCGACTTCGGCGCTGGTGGCGGTGGCGATGTCATAGACATGACGGCCGTAGGCAGCAGACTTCTCGGCCAGGGGCTGGACCAGCGTGGTCTGCAGGGACAGGAATTCTTGCGGGTCCTTCAGGCTCAGGGCTGTGCGGGTCGTGGTGGCGGCTTCGCCCAGCGCAGCCTTGGCGGCGGTGAGGTTCAGCTCGACCAGCTTTTCGAAGCCGGCGAAAACCGTGCCCGTCAGGCCAAAGAGAGATTCGGTGTTGGCCTTGTAGTAGGCCAGGACTTGATCAGCGTTCAACATAGCAGTAACTCCAGTGAGTAAGGGTTTCAGTGGTATCTGCTCTGAACAATCTGTATTTATGTTGCAGTGCAGCATGGGTGGAAGTATAGGGTTTCCCCCGGGGTTTGCAAGCGCTTTTTGATGCGCTGCAGCATTCTAGGAGCGACACTCTAAATCAGGGGCGGCGTACGGCGCGCATACACTTGCCCGTTTCCCCGTTTGCACACCGACCGAATGGACCAGCCGCACTTTGCCCCACCGGCCGCCCCCGCAGGGCGCTCGCAGCCCTTGCCGGGCTCAGCGCGCCGCTTCCCGGAGGATCGGGCTTGAGTTTCTTCGGCATCCAGTTGCTCAATGGCCTGAGCTACGCGACCACGCTGTTCCTGATGGCTGCGGGCCTGACCCTGATCTTCGGGGTCACGCGCATCGTCAATTTTGCGCATGGCAGCTTTTTCATGCTGGGCGCGCTCTTGTCGGCCCACTGGGTCACGAACTGGTTTCCTGCCTGGGCCGACAGTGCCTGGCTCTATGCCCTGGCCATGTTGATGGGCGCGGCCGCAGCGGGGCTGGCAGGTGCCCTGGCCGAATGGCTGCTGCTGCGCCGCCTGTACGGCGTGCCCGAGCTTTATCAGCTGGTCGCGACCTTCGGGCTGACACTGGCCATGCACGACGCCATGCGCTGGTTCTTCGGGCCGGGCGAGGTGTTTGCGCCCCGCTTCCCCGGGCTCAAGGGTTCGGTCGAAATCGGAACCGAGTATTTCCCGGTCTACCAGCTCGTCACCATTGCACTGAGCCCCCTGGTCTGGCTGGGGCTGCACCTGCTTCTCACGCGCAGCGGCTTCGGCCGCCGGCTGCGAGCGGCCACGCAGGACCGCGCCATGCTCGCAGCGCTGGGCGTCAATCCCAAGCCCCTGATGCTGGGCGCGGTGGTGCTGGGCTGTGCGCTGGCCGGGCTTGGCGGTGCGCTGCAACTGCCGCGCGAACCCGCGCACCTGCAGATGGATGTGCAGGTGGTGGTCGAGACCTTCGTGGTGGTGGTCACCGGCGGTCTGGGCAGCATCACGGGCGCGTTTGCGGCGGCACTGCTGATCGGTCTGATCCACTCCTTCGGTGTGAGCCTGGTGCCGCAAGCCACCCTGGTACTGGTCTTCCTCACCATGGCCGCCGTGCTGGCGGTGCGCCCTCTGGGCCTGATGGGGCGGCCGCTGGATGCCGGTCCGCGTGAGCTACCGCAGCCCTTCAACCTCGGGCCGGCCCGCGGCTGGGGTCAGGCGCTGGCCTATGGCGCGCTGGCGCTGGTCTGCGCCGCTGCGTGGTTCGGCGGCGAGTACTGGCAGTCGCTGGCGGCCGACGGTCTGATTCTGCTGATCTTCGGCATCAGCCTGCAGTCGATGATGGCGCTCGGCGGCCTGGTGAGTTTCGGGCACGCCGCGTTCTTCGCCCTGGGGGCCTATGGCGCCGCGCTCGGGCACGTGCACTGGGGCCTGGGCCTGCCGCTGGCCCTGGCAGCGGGCAGCGCCACGGCCCTGGCCGTCGCGGCGGCCTTTGGCGCAGCGGTGGTGCGCAGCGGCGGCGTGTACCTGGCGATGTTGTCGCTGGCGCTGGCCCAGGTGGTCTGGGCAACGGCCACGCAATGGGTCTGGCTGACCGGTGGCGACAACGGCGTCATTGGCCTGGCGCTGGTGGGACAGGCGCAGCGTGGGCCTTTCTTTCTGCTGCTCGCGGCCCTGGCCGTGGCCAGCATCTGGGCGCTCGGGCGTCTGAGCCGTTCCAGTCTCGGGGCAGCCTTGCAGGCGGCGCGCGACGCGCCCTTGCGCGCGCAGGCCTCGGGTCTGCTGGTCAACGGCATCAAGTACCGCGTGTTCCTGCGCAGCGCAGCCCTTGCCGGACTGGCCGGTGGCCTGTTTGCGGCGCACAAGGGCGCGGTATTTCCCTCTGCGGCAGGGGTGTCGACCTCGCTGGATGCCTTGCTCGTTGTTCTGCTTGGGGGCGTTCACCATCTGTGGGGCGCAGTCATCGGCAGCGCGGCGCTGACCTGGGCCGGCGCGGAACTGGGTCGCGGTGTCGAGTACTGGCGTGGCGCGCTGGGAGTGTTCGTGATGCTGATCATGGCCTTCTCGCCATCGGGCCTGCTTGGGGCCTTGCGCCTCCTGCCGCTGCGGCGCAGTGCGGTGCCAAAGGAGGGGGGCTGATGCTGCAAGTACGGCAACTCGTCAAACACTTCGGCGGCGTGCATGCACTCGACGGCGTGAGCTTCGACGTGGCGCCCGGCGAATGCGTGGCGCTCATCGGCCCCAACGGCGCGGGCAAGTCGACCTGCTTTGCCTGCCTGGCGGGGCAGCATGCGCCGACCTCCGGTGAGATCGTCTGGGCGGGGCGGCGTATCGAGACGCTGCCGCCGGCCGCACGGCTGCGCCTGGGCGTGAGTCGCACTTTTCAGGTGGCCCAGACTTTCGAGGCCCTGACGGTGCGGCAGAACCTGCAGCTGCTGCTGGGGGCGACACGCGGACTGCCGGCCTGGAATGTGCTGGAGCGCAGCGCCGTCGACGCGGCCATGCATCTGCTGGCCCGGGTGGGCCTGCAGGCGCAGGCGCTGCTCCCGGTGTTGAGTCTGCCCTACGGCGCGCGCAAGCGACTGGAGCTGGCCATGGCCCTGGTGCCAGCGGGTGACGGTGCCCAGGCACGGCTGCTGCTGCTCGACGAGCCCGCCGCCGGACTGGCGCCGAGCGAGCGGGCCGACTTGATGCGGCTGGTGCGCAGCGTCGCGCGCAGCGACGGCGACGGCCCGCCCATGGCCGTCCTCTATACCGAGCACAACATGGATGCGGTGTTCGGCGTGGCCGACAGGGTCCTGGTGCTGATCGACGGCAAGCTCGCAGCCGAGGGAAGCCCGCAGGAAATTGCGCGCGATCCTCTGGTGCGCAGCCGCTACCTCGGGCAGGCAGCGCCAGGCGGAGGGCGCGCGTGATGCTGACCGTCGACAAGTTGTGCGCGTGGCACGGTGCTGCCCAGGCGCTGTTCGAGGTCTCGCTGTCGGTGCAGGCGGGGCAGCTCGTGGTGCTCGAAGGTCTGAACGGTGCCGGCAAGTCCACCACACTGCAAGCCATCATGGGCATGGCGCCGCGCGCGAGCGGTACGGTGCGGCTGCAAGGACAGGACATATCAGCCTGGCCGCCGCACCGGCGTGCCCAGGCCGGACTCGGCTATGTGGCCGAGGACAGGCGCCTGTTCTCCGGCCTGACTGTGCGCGAGAACCTCTACATCGCGGCACGCGGCAATGTGCGCGAGCAGGCGGCGCGCGTGCTCGATCTGTTCCCTGCGCTCAAGACCATGCTGGGCCGGCCGGCTTCGCAGATGAGCGGCGGCGAGCAGCAGATGCTGGCCATCGGGCGCACCCTGATGACGGGGCCGGGCCTGCTGTTGCTTGACGAACCCTGCGAGGGTATCGCACCGGTGCTGGTGGAGGCGATCCGCGATGCACTTGTGGCCTTGAAGGCGCAGGGCATGGCCATGCTGGTGGCCGAGCAAAACCGCCTGTTGGCCGACGAGGCCGATTTGAGCGTCGTGCTGGCCGCCGGACACGTCCAGGGCGGCTGAAGCGAAAAGGCCTTTTCCCCTACACTGCGCTGTGCATCTCGCGCTTCCCGACAATGATCATCACCAGCCTTCTCGACACCGATCTCTACAAGTTCACCATGATGCAGGTGGTGCTGCACCAGTTTCCCGGCGCCAAGGTCGAGTACCGCTTCAAGTGCCGCAATCCGGGTGTGCAGCTGGCGCCTTATGTCGATGAAATCCGCGACGAAATCCGCTCGCTGTGCAGCCTGCGTTTCCAGGAAGCAGAGTTGGCCTACCTCAGTTCCATGCGCTTCATCAAGAGCGACTTCGTCGACTTCCTCGGCCTGTTCCGTCTCAATGAGAAGTACATCACGGTCACACCGCTGGCATCGGGCGAGATCGACATCACGATCCGCGGCCCATGGCTGCACACCATCCTGTTCGAGATCCCGGTGCTGTCCATCATCAACGAGGTGTACTTCCGCAACACGCAGAAGGTCCCGGATTTCATCGAAGGCCGCAAGCGCCTCGACAGCAAGATCGCGCAATTGCGCGAACCGGGCCTGCAAGACCTGAAGATCGCCGACTACGGCAGCCGACGCCGTTTCTCCAAGGCCTGGCACGAGGAAATTTTGCGGGTGCTGGCGGCCAAACTGGGCTCGGGGCTGTCGGGACAATTTGCCGGCACCAGCAATGTGCTGTTCGCGATGAAGCTGGGCATCACGCCACTGGGCACCATGGCGCATGAATATCTGCAGGCTGCGCAGGCCCTGGGGCCGCGCCTGCGCGACAGCCAGGTGTTCGGCTTCGAGTCCTGGGCCCGTGAGTACCGTGGCGATCTGGGCATTGCGCTCAGCGACGTCTATGGCATGAGCGCCTTCCTGCGCGACTTCGACCTGTATTTCTGCAAGCTGTTCGACGGCGCGCGCCACGACAGCGGCGACCCTTTCGAGTGGGGTGAACGCATGATTGCCCACTACGTGCGCAACCGGGTGGACCCGCTGACCAAGACCCTGATCTTCAGCGACTCCCTGACCGTGCCCCGCACCATTGAGCTGTACCAACAGTTCCGGGGCCGCTGCCTGCTTGCCTTCGGCATAGGCACCAATCTGACCAACGACCTGGGTTACGAGCCGATGCAGATCGTCATCAAGATGGTGCGCTGCAATGGACAGCCGGTGGCCAAGCTGTCGGATACGCCTTCGAAGAACATGTGCGACGACGAGAAATACCTGGCCTATCTGCGCCAGGTGTTCGAGATTCCCGCGCCGGCCTGAACAGACGCCGCACTGCAAGCCAAGCGACCATGAAACACGGCAACCGGATTCGTCAGGCCAGCGCCGCAGTGGTGCTGATGCTGGCTGCCGGATTCGCTGGCGCGACGCAGCTCGATGGCGCCCGCCTGCCGGTGGCGTGGGCCGTGCCCTTCGCCGGCATCCTGCTGTCGATCGCCTTGTGCCCGCTGTGGATGCCTGCTTTCTGGCATCACCATTTCGGCAAGATCTCTGCGGCCTGGGCGCTGGCGTTCGTGCTGCCCTTCGCGGTACTGTATGGGGCGGGCGCGGCCGGTGCCAGTGTCGCGCATGCCCTGGTGGCCGACTACATTCCCTTCATCCTGTTGCTGACCGCGCTGTACACGGTCTCGGGCGGCATCTTCATTCGCGGCAACCTGCATGGCAGCGCGGGCCTGAACACCGCGCTGCTGGCCATCGGCGCGGTGCTTGCCAGCTTCATGGGGACCACGGGGGCCTCGATGCTGTTGATCCGGCCATTGATCCGGGCCAACGACAACCGCCGGCACAAGGTCCATGTGGTCGTGTTCTTCATCTTCATCGTGTCCAACGCGGGCGGCTCACTCACGCCACTGGGGGATCCGCCGCTGTTCCTGGGTTTTCTCAAAGGCGTGGACTTCTTCTGGACCCTGCGCCACATTTTCCCCGAGACGCTGTTCCTGGTGGGCAGTCTGCTGGCGATTTTTTTCGCCATCGACCGCTGGTATTTCGTCCGGGAAGGCGTGCAGATGCCGGACCCGACCCCCGATTCGCCGCGCCTGGGCTTCGATGGCGTGGCCAATTTCGGCCTGCTGGCGGTGGTGGTGGGGCTGGTGCTGATGAGCGGCATGTGGAAGTCGCCGCTGGCGTTCGATGTGCTGGGCACGCCGGTGGGCCTGCCCGGCTTGCTGCGCGACCTCGGGCTGATTGCCGTGACCCTGCTGTCCTTGCGCATCACGCCTGCCGGCGTGCATGCCGACAACCAGTTTTCCTGGGCGCCCATGGCTGAAGTGGCCAAGCTCTTTGCTGGCATATTCATCACCATCGTGCCGGTCATTGCGATGCTGCGCGCCGGCGCCGAAGGCCCCTTCAGTCCGGTGATCGCGGCGGTCACGCGCGCCGACGGGCAGCCCGACCCGGCCATGTATTTCTGGGCTGCGGGCCTGCTCAGCTCCTTCCTCGACAACGCGCCGACCTACCTGGTGTTCTTCAACACCGCCGGTGGCGATCCGCAGGCGCTCATGGGGCCACTGGCCGCCACCCTGGCGGCAATTTCGGCGGGTTCGGTTTTCATGGGCGCCAACAGCTATATCGGCAATGCGCCCAATCTCATGGTCAAGGCCATCGCCGAGGACCGCGGCATCCGCATGCCGAGTTTTTTTGCTTACATGGCGTGGTCCTGCGCGATACTCGTTCCGCTGTTCCTGATCATGACTTTCATCTGGTTTCACTGATTTCCCTGCATGACATGAGCAAACCCTCCATCCTCATCGCACGAGCGGTATTTCCCGAAGTCCTGCAGCGGCTGCGCCAGTACTTCGAGGTCGACGACAACCAGGCTGACGAGGCCCTGAGCCCTGCGGCGCTGATCGCCCGCCTGCGTGGCAAGCAAGGCGTCTTCAGCACCGGCATGGAACGCATCGATGCCGAGGTGCTGGCCGCCTGTCCCGAGCTGCGCATCTGCGCCAACCAGGCCGTGGGTTACAACAACCTGGACATCGCGACCATGACCGCGCGCGGCGTGCTGGGAACCAACGCGCCCGATGTGCTGACCGAGACCACTGCCGACTTCGGCTTCGCGCTTTTGATGGCCACGGCCCGCCGCATCACCGAGAGCGAACATTACCTGCGCTCGGGACGCTGGCAGCGCTGGCGCTACGACATGTTTGCCGGCGTCGACATCCACGGCACGACGCTGGGCGTCATCGGCATGGGCCGCATCGGGCAGGCAATTGCGCGGCGCGGGGCGCACGGCTTCGGCATGAAGGTGATCTATCACAACCGTTCGCGGCTGGATGGCGCGGCCGAGGCCGCCTGCCAGGCCCGCTACGTGAGCAAGGATGAGCTGCTGCGCACGGCAGACCACGTGGTGCTGGTGGTGCCCTACACGCCGCAGTCGCATCACACCATTGGCGCGGCCGAACTGGCGCTCATGAAGCCCACGGCCACACTGGTCAACATCGCGCGTGGCGGTATTGTCGACGACGCCGCGCTGGCTGCGGCGCTGCGCGAGCGGCGCATCGCCGGCGCCGGCCTTGATGTGTTCGAGGGCGAGCCCACGGTGCACCCCGATCTGCTGACGGTGCCCAATGTGGTGCTCACGCCCCACATTGGCAGCGCCACCCTGCCGACGCGCCTGGCCATGGCCAATCTGGCGGCCGACAATCTGATCGGCTTTCTCACCGGCGACGGACCACTGACGCCGATCAATCCGGAAGTGCTGGACCGGAAATGAGCAACGAACTGTTGCTATGGATGCTCGCCGCGCTGGGGCTGCTGAACCTGCTCGCGCTGGCCTGGCTGCTCTTGCGTCGGCCACCGGCGGCCGACGACGGCGGGGCGCGCGCCGAGCTGCTGGCGGCCAACGAGCGGCTGGAGCGCGAACTGCGCCGCGAGATCTTCGAGTCCGCGCGCGCCGGCCGCCAGGAACTGGGCCAGACCTTTGCCACCTTCCAGCAGACCGTGGTGCAGCAAAGCGCCGAAGCCACGCGCACCCAGAACACCCAGATCGACGCCTTTGCGCAGCAGCTTGGGCTGCTGCAAAAGACGCTGTCCGACACCTTGAGCACCCAGCTTCAGTCGCTGGGCGAATCCAACGCCAGGCGCATGTCCGAGGTGCGTGCCACGCTGGAGTCCCAGCTTGCCCAGCTTCAGCAGAGCAATGCCGCCAAGCTCGACGAGATGCGCAAGACCGTCGACGAGAAACTCCAGAACACCCTTGAGACCCGTCTGGGCGAGAGTTTTCGCCAGGTGGCCGAACGCCTGGAGCAGGTGCACAAGGGGCTGGGCGAGATGCAGTCGCTGGCGCAGGGCGTGGGCGATCTTCAGCGCGTGCTGACCAACGTCAAGACGCGGGGTATGTTCGGCGAAGTCCAGCTGGAGGCGCTTCTGGAGCAGGTGCTGACCCTGGAGCAGTACTCCAGGAACGTCGAGACCCGTCCGCGCAGCAACCAGCGCGTGGACTTTGCCATCCGCTTTCCGGGGCGCAGCGCCGATGGCGCGCCGGTGTGGCTGCCGATCGACGCCAAGTTTCCTCGCGACGACTACGAACGCCTGCTCGATGCGCACGAGCGCGCCGACGGCGCCGGCGTGGAGTCCGCCGGCAAGGCACTGGAGGTCCGCATCCGCACCGAGGCGCGCTCGATCGCCGAGAACTACCTCGCGCCGCCGCACACCACCGACTTCGCCATTCTGTTTCTGCCGATCGAAAGCCTGTACGCCGAGGTGTTGCGCCGCCCCGGATTGATGGACGGGTTGCAGCGGGATTACCGCGTGACCCTGGCCGGGCCGACCACTTTGCTGGCCATGCTCAACAGCCTGCACATGGGTTTTCGCACGCTGGCGCTGGAGCAGCAGGCCTCCGAGGTCTGGAAGGTGCTGGGTGCGGTGAAGACCGAATTCGAGCGCTATGGCGAATGGGTCGCACGCATCCGCGAACAAATGCAAAAAGCCGCCGACACCCTGGACAAGGCCGACACCCGCACCCGGCAGTTGCGCCGCGCGCTCAAGGTGGTGGAGGCGTTGCCCGATGCGCAGTCCCAGGCGCTGCTGCCGCCCAACGCAGAAACCGACGAGGCCACCGATGTCTGAGCGAACCGGCGGCGTGGGCCGCGCCTTGCTGCGTCCGATCCTGAGCCAGGTCTGCCTGCACACCTGCATGACGGGGACCCGCCTGGCCGCGCCCCTGCTGGCGCTGAGCCAGGGCTACAGCGCAGCAGCGGTGGGCGTGCTGCTGGCCCTGTTTGCCGTGGTGCAGATATTCCTGGCGCTGCCTGCCGGCCGCTATGCCGACCGCCACGGCTTGAAGCGGCCTGTGGGGTATTCGATTCTGGTGGCCGGCTTCGGCGCCGGCGCGGCCTTGCTCTTCCCGGTGTTTCCGGTCCTGTGCCTGAGCGCCTTGCTGACTGGCGGTGCCACGGGCGTTGCGATGATTGCGGTGCAGCGCCACGTCGGGCGCATTGCCCGGACCCCGATCGAGCTCAAGACCAGTTTCAGCTGGCTGGCCATCGCGCCTTCGACATCGAACTTCCTCGGCCCTTTTTGCGCAGGGCTGCTGATCGACCATGCCGGTTCGGTTCCCGGAGACACTACCGGCTACCGTGGTGCGTTCCTGATGATGACAGTGATGCCGCTGCTGGCCTGGCTGCTGGTGCGCCGCGTGCCGGAGCAGTCGACCCGCAGCGCGCCTCCAGACCCCAATGCCCCCAAGGCCTGGGACATGCTGCGCGACCCGCTGTTCCTGCGCCTGATGATCGTCAATCTGCTGCTGTCTTCGTGCTGGGATGTGCACAGCTTTGCCGTGCCGCTGCTGGGCCATGAGCGCGGTTTCAGTGCCACCGTCATCGGCTCCATCCTGGGGGCCTTTGCCATAGCCGCCACGGCGGTGCGGGTGCTGAT
>JAURZS010000087.1 GCA_030653255.1 Burkholderiaceae bacterium
TGCGGCCGCCCCAGCAAAAACCGGTGATACCCACCCGGCCCGCGTCGCCCCCGTTGGCACCGGCCCACGCCACCGCGCCGTCCAGATCGGCCATGACCTGGGTATCGGGCACCTTGTCGACCACCTCGGACAAGAGCTTGGCCATTTCGTTGTACGAACTCGGATCGCCCTGCCGTGCGAACAGCTCGGGTGCGATCGCGAGATAGCCCTCCCGGGCGAAGCGGCGCGCCGTGTCGGCGATGTACTCGTGGACGCCCAGAATCTCCTGGATCACCAGGATCACGGGCAGACCGGTCTTGCCCAGCGGCGCGGCCACAAAGGCCGGCACCTTGAAGCCGTTGACCTCATAGACGATCTCGCCGGTGCGCAGCCCCTCTGACGGTGTCTTGATGGCCGTCTGCGCCATCAGCTGCCCCGCGGCAGCGGCATAGCCGATGCCCAGCGCCGCCTTGATCGCGGTGCGGCGCGAAGCGCCCTGTTGCGTGCTGCTGCCCGGCAACAAGGAATTGAAATCGGCTTGAAGATCGTTGTGAAGCATGCAAGTCTCCGGAATGCTTATTCAGGCCTCAATGTGCCTTGTCCCAATTCGGCCCCACGCCGACCTCGGCCACCAGCGGCACGCGCAGCGCCGCCACGCCGGCCATGAGGCGTGGAATCTCGCCGCGCAGCCAGTCAACTTCGGCCTCGGGCACTTCGAACACCAGTTCATCGTGCACCTGCATGATCATGCGCGTGGCGCGTTTTTCCTGGTCCAGGACTTCCTGCACGCGAACCATGCTCAGCTTGATGAGATCGGCCGCCGTACCCTGCATCGGCGCGTTGATGGCGGCGCGCTCGGCGCCGCCTCGGCGCGGCCCGTTGGGCGAGTTGATCTCCGGCAAGTACAGCCGGCGTCCGAACACGGTCTGCACATAGCCCAGGCGCTTGGCTTCAAGCCGGGTCTCGTCCATGTAGTTCCTGACGCCGGGATAGCGCTGGAAATAGCGATCGATGTAGTTCTTCGCGGCCGTGTTATCGATGCCGAGGGCCTTCGCCAGGCCATAGCTGCTCATGCCGTAGATGAGGCCGAAATTGATGACCTTGGCATAGCGCCGCTGCTCGCTGCTGACCTCGGTGGGCGCCACACCGAAAACCTCTGCGGCCGTGGCGCGGTGCACATCCATGTTCTCACTGAAGGCTCGCAACAACGCCTCGTCCTGGCTGATGTGGGCCATGATGCGCAGCTCGATCTGGCTGTAGTCGGCGCTGGCGATCATGCTGCCCGCAGGTGCGATGAAGGCCTCGCGCACACGGCGGCCCTCGGCCGTCTTGATCGGGATGTTCTGCAGATTGGGATCGTTGCTGCTGAGCCGTCCGGTCACCGCCACGGCCTGCGCGTAATGGGTATGGACCCGTCCGGTGCGCGGATGGGCCATCTGCGCGAGCTTGTCGGTGTAGGTGCCCTTGAGCTTGGACAGACCGCGATGCTCCAGGATGCGCGCGGGCAGGGGGTAGTCTTCAGCGAGCTTCTCCAGCACCTCCTCGTCCGTGCTGGGCGCGCCGGTGGCCGTTTTCTTGACCACGGGCAAACCCAGCTTGGTGAAAAAGATCTCGCCAATCTGCTTCGGACTTCCCAGATTGAAGGGCTGCCCCGCCAGCGCATGCGCCTCGGCCTCCAGCTGCATGATGCGCAGGCCGAGCTCCGCGCTTTGCCGCGCCAGCGTGGGCCCGTCGATCAGCACGCCGTTGCGCTCGATGCGATAGAGCACTTCGCTGCTGCGGATCTCGAGTTCATAGATGAAGCGCAGCTTGTCGTCGCGCTCCAGCTGCGGCCACAGCACCCGGTGCACATCCAGCGTCTGGTCAGAGTCTTCGCAGGAATACTCCGCCGCCTTCGCGATGTCCACCTGCGAAAAAGAAATCTTGTGCGCGCCCTTGCCGCACAGGTCCTCGTAGCTGATGCCGCTGCGCCCGAGATGGCGCTCGGCCAGGCTGGCCAGGCCATGGGGCTTGTGGACCTCGAGCACATAGCTCTGCAGCATGGTGTCGTGCGCGTAGCCCTGCACCTCGATCCCATGGTTGGCAAACACATGGCGGTCGTACTTGACGTGCTGGCCCAGCTTGGGCCTGTGCGGGTTCTCCAGCCAGGGCCGCAGCCGCGCCAGCACCTCATCGCGCGGCAGCTGCGCCGGCGCATCGGGGTAATCGTGCGTCAGCGGTATATAGGCCGCCTCGCCCGGCGTCACGCTGAAGCTCAGGCCCACGATCTCTGCGCGCATCTCGTCGAGCGAGGTGGTCTCCGTG
>JAURZS010000120.1 GCA_030653255.1 Burkholderiaceae bacterium
TACGCGCTGTTCGAGACCGAGTTTGGCGTGCGCATGCTGCGCGCCGATGAAAAGATCCGTGCCGTCGCCGCCGACGCGGCGCAGGGCCGGCTGCTTCAGGTGGCAACGGGCACGCCGCTGCTCAGCGTGGAGCGCATCGCCTATACCTACAACGATGCGCCCATGGAACTGCGCCGCGGGCTGTACCGGACCGACACCCACCACTACCACAACGAGCTCAACTGAGCCGCCGCGTGGCGCTAAGAAGAAGGTCCGCATTTAGACGCTTTTCGCGCCCTGTGCTGCGTTGCAATAGAATTTTGGGTTGTCTGCATCGATAAATGACAACCAAGCCCCCCTCCACGAAAGCCCATCCCATGCCAGCGATCCCTCGAAAGCGGCCCGAATTCCGCAACATCAATGCCTTGTCCGACCTGCCCAGCTACCGTCTGCCGGCGGCCGGCTGGGTGTCGATCATGCATCGCATCAGCGGACTTGTCCTGTTCCTGCTGCTGCCCTTCATCATCTGGCTGTTCGACACCTCGCTGTCGTCCGAGTACTCCTACGCGCGCTTCAAGGCGGCGTTCAATATCGGCCTGGGCGTCGTGCCCGGCGCACTGATCAAGCTGGTCGCCCTCGGGATGATCTGGGCCAGCCTGCACCACTTCATCGCCGGCCTTCGGCACGTATGGATGGATTGCGACCACAAATCGGTGTCCCTGGAATTCGGCCGCCGCTCGGCCATCACGACACTGGCCCTGAGCATCGGCCTGACCGTCGTCCTCGGGCTCAAGCTATTCGGCGCATATTGAACACAAGGAGCTCCTCATGTCTGTGAATTACGGCGCCAAGCGCATCGCGGTCGGCGCGCACTACGGATTGCGCGACTGGCTGGCCCAGCGCGTCACGGCGGGGCTCATGGCCCTGTTCACCCTTATCGTGCTGGGCCGCGTGCTGTTCACGAGCGGCGCGATCGGCTACGACCAGTGGGCCGCCATCTTCGCGCCGCAGTGGATGAAGTTCCTCACCTTCGTCATGATCGTCTCGCTGCTGGTCCATGTATGGGTGGGCGTGCGCGACGTCTGGATGGACTACGTCAAATCCTTTTCCCTGCGCCTCGCGCTGCAGATTTTCACCATTGTTTGGCTCGTCGGCTGCGCCGGCTGGGCGATCCAGGTCCTCTGGAGACTTTAAGGCCATGGCATATTCAAAGTTTGGTATTTCGAGGCGCAAATTCGACGCCGTCATCGTCGGCGCGGGTGGCTCCGGCATGCGCGCAGCGCTGCAACTGTCACGCGCCGGCCTCAATGTCGCCGTGCTGTCCAAGGTGTTCCCCACGCGCTCGCACACGGTGGCCGCGCAAGGCGGCATCGGGGCCTCGCTGGGCAATATGTCCGAGGACAACTGGCACTATCACTTCTATGACACCGTCAAGGGTTCCGACTGGCTCGGCGACCAGGACGCCATCGAGTTCATGTGCCGCGAGGCGCCCAAGGTTGTCTATGACCTCGAGCACATGGGCATGCCCTTCGACCGCAATCCGGACGGCACGATCTACCAACGCCCCTTCGGCGGCCACACCGCCAACTACGGCGAAAAGCCGGTGCAGCGCGCCTGCGCCGCGGCTGACCGCACCGGCCACGCCATGCTGCACACGCTGTACCAGCAAAACGTCAAGGCCAAGACCAGCTTCTTCGTCGAGTGGATGGCGCTGGACCTGATCCGCGACGCCGACGGCGATGTGCTGGGGGTTTCCGCCCTCGAGATGGAGACCGGCGAGCTGCACATTCTTGAAGCCAAGACCACGCTGCTGGCCACCGGCGGCGCGGGCCGCATCTTCGCCGCATCGACCAACGCCTTCATCAACACGGGCGACGGCCTGGGCATGGCGGCGCGCGCCGGCATTCCGCTCGAAGACATGGAGTTCTGGCAGTTCCACCCCACCGGCGTGGCCGGCGCCGGCGTGCTGCTGACCGAGGGTTGCCGGGGCGAGGGCGCCATCCTGATCAACAGCATCGGCGAGCGCTTCATGGAG
>JAURZS010000128.1 GCA_030653255.1 Burkholderiaceae bacterium
CGGAAGCGGATCTTCTCGTCCTCGCGGTGCACGGCCAGGTGCGTGTGGTCCAGGCCGGTCTGCTTGCCCAGCGCTTCCCAGGCCTTGACGGCGACATGGCCGTTGGTCTCCGGCGCCAGCATCAGCACGACCTCGGCCGCGTCGATGTCGGTCTCTATCTTTGGCATGCCCTGGCTCACGCCCTCGGCGCTCACCAGGCCGCTGAGTTCGCCGAGCTGGCGCACCTCGGTCTGGGTGTTCCAGGCGATGCCCTTGCCGCCGTTGCCGACCTTGTTCATCAGCGGCCCCAGGGCCGTGAAGCGCTTGTAGACATTGGGGTAGTCGCGCTCCACCACCTGGATGTTGGGCGCCGTCTTGCCGGGAACCAGATCGCATTCGCCGCGCTTCCAGTCCTGCACGCCGAAGGGCTGGGCCAGCTCGGACGGGCTGTCGTGCATCAGCGGACTGAGCACCACCTCGCGCTCCACGCCAAGGTGCCCGACGCAGACTTCGCTGAAGGTCTTGGCAAAGCCCTTGTAGATGTCCCAGTCGCTGCGCGACTGCCAGGCCGGATCGACCGCCGTGGACAGCGGATGGATGAAGGGGTGCATGTCGCTGGTGTTGAGATCGTTTTTCTCGTACCAGGTGGCGGTGGGCAGAACAATGTCGCTGTACAGGCAGGTCGTGCTCATGCGGAAATCGAGCGTGACCAGCAGGTCGAGCTTGCCCTCGGGCGCCTTGTCGTGCCAGACCACCTCGGAGGGTCTGGCTTCCTCGGCGCCGAGGTCTTTGCCCTGCACGCCGTTAGAGGTGCCCAGCAGGTGCTTGAGAAAGTACTCGTGCCCCTTGCCCGAGGAACCCAGGATGTTGGAGCGCCACACGAACATGTTGCGCGGCCAGTTATCTGGGTGGTCGGGGTCGGTGCAGCTCATCTTCAGTGAGCCCTCGCGCAGTCCCTTGATGGCGTAGTCGCGCGGATCGATGCCGGCGGTGGCGGCGTCGCGCACCACCTGCAGCGGGTTGGTCTGCAGCTGGGGCGCAGAAGGCAGCCAGCCCATGCGCTCGGCGCGCACGTTGTAGTCGATCATGCTGCCGCCGTAGCGCGACTTGTCGGCCAGGGGTGACAGCACCTCGTCCAGGCCGAGCTTTTCGTAGCGCCACTGGTCGGTATGGGCATAGAAGAAGCTGGTGCTGTTCATCTGGCGCGGCGGGCGGATCCAGTCCAGCGCGAAGGCCAGCGCCGTCCAGCCGGTCTGCGGTCGCAGCTTTTCCTGTCCCACATAGTGGGCCCATCCGCCACCGCTCTTGCCGATGCAGCCGCACATCATCAGCATGTTGATCACGCCGCGGTAGTTCATGTCGCTGTGGTACCAGTGGTTCATCGCCGCGCCGATGATGACCATGGAGCGGCCCTGCGTCTTGTGCGCGTTTTCGGCAAACTGCCGCGCCACGGCGATGAGCTGCTCGCGCGGCGTGCCGGTGATGCGCTCCTGCCAGGCCGGCGTGTAGGGTGTGTCTTCGTCGAAGCTCGCGGCAGCAAATTCACCCGCCAGGCCGCGGGCCACGCCGTAGTTGGCGACCTGCAGATCGAACACGGTCGCGACCATGGCCACGCGCTCGTCGTTGCCCTGGCCGATGGCGATGCGCTGCACCGGCACGGTTCGTACCAGCACGTCGGATTGAACGTTGTTCGGGAAGTTCTCGCTGACGATGCCGCCGAAGTAGGGAAATCCCACCCGCGCCGTCTGTTCGCTGGGCGCATCGCCTTCGAGCAGCGACAGCTTGAGCCGCACGTCTTTTCCGCCTTGCGCTTCGCGGGATTGCAGATTCCATTGCCCGGCATCGGCGCGCCCGTCCGGGCCCCATCGGAAGCCGATGGCGCCGTGCGGCAGGACCACTTCACCCGATTCGTCGAAGGCGACGGTCTTCCACTCGGGGTTGTTGGCCTGTCCCATCCCGCCTGCAATATCCGACGCCCGCACATAGCGGTCCGGCACCTGGATCACCTCGCCGCCGGGCAGGGTGTGCTCCTTGAGCAGCACCAGCATGGGCATGTCGGTATAGCGGCGCACGTAGTTGTCGAAGTAGGCGCTGCGCTGGCCGTCCCCGTCGGGGAAATAGAACTCCTTGAGAATCACATGGCCCATGGCCATGGCCACCGCGGCGTCTGTGCCCTGCTTCGGGTTCATCCAGATGTCGGCGAGCTTGGCGACCTCGGAGTAGTCGGGCGTGACCGCGACGGTCTTCGCGCCTTTGTAGCGCACCTCAGTGAAGAAGTGGGCGTCGGGCGTGCGCGTCATGGGCAGGTTGGTGCCCCAGACGATCATGTAGGAGGATTCGTACCAGTCCGCACTCTCCGGCACATCGGTCTGCTCGCCCCACACTTGGGGCGATGCCGGCGGCAGGTCGCAGTACCAGTCGTAGAAGCTCGCCAGCACCCCGCCGATCAGCGACAAAAAGCGCGCCCCGGAGGCGTAGCAGACCATGGACATGGCCGGGATCGGCGTGAAGCCGAAGATGCGGTCGGCACCGTGCGTCTGGATGGTGTGGACGAGGGAGGCGGCGACCAACATTGCCGCTTCGTCCCAGGACACCCGCACGAAACCGCCTTTGCCGCGTTCGACCTGGTAGGATTTGCGCTGGGACTCGTCTGCGACGATGCTGCGCCAGGCGGCGACCGGGTCCGGGTGTGCGGTGAGGGCCTCGCGCCAGAGCGCGAGCAGGGTTGCGCGCACCAGCGGGTGCTTCAGACGCACCGGGCTGTAGGTGTACCAGGAGTAGGTGGCGCCGCGCGGGCAGCCGCGGGGCTCGTGGTTGGGGAAACCGCTGCCGCAGGCAGGGTAGTCCGTGCGCTGGGTTTCCCAGACGATGATCCCGTTCTTGACATAGACGTCCCAGGAACAGGAGCCGGTGCAGTTGACGCCGTGGGTGGAACGGACTTTTTTATCGTACTGCCAGCGCTGGCGGTAGAAGTCCTCCCACTCGCGCTGGCCGCAGCGGATTTCACCCCATCCATTGGAAACCGTTTCTTCACGGCACGCATGGT
>JAURZS010000133.1 GCA_030653255.1 Burkholderiaceae bacterium
TACGCCTTGACGAAGCGCTCGTCATCGCGCCACACGGTCTGCATGAAGCCCGGCGGCGTCGGTCCCTGGATCACCAGCACGCCTTTTTGCCCAGGCTCGGTCAGCTCCTGTCCGGTGCTTTCGTCAAGCAGGCGCACATCAAATCCGTACATCGGCACGCCGGGGCTGCCGAAGCGGCTCTCGGCGCGCTCCACGCCATTGGCAATGGTCAGGATCGGCCAGCCGCTCTCAGTCTGCCAGTAGTTGTCGATGATGGGCTTGCCGATGCCCTCGCTGATCCAGCGCGCCGTCGGCTCGTCCAGCGGTTCGCCGGCCAGGAACAAGGCGCGCAGGCTGGACAGGTCATGCCGCGTGAGCAGCGCCGGATCCTGCTTGCGCAGCACGCGCACGGCCGTGGGCGCGCTGAACATCACCGTCACCTTGTACTGCTCCACCAGACGCCACCAGACGGCCGCGTCGGGGCGTGTGGGCAAGCCTTCGTACATGATGGTCGCCATGCCCGCGATCAGCGGGCCGTAGATGATGTAGCTGTGCCCCACGACCCAGCCGATGTCGCTGGTCGAGAAGTAGGTCTCGCCGGCATTGCCGCAGAAAATGTGCTTCATGCTCGCGGCCAGCGCCACTGCGTAGCCGCCGGTGTCGCGCTGCACGCCCTTGGGTTTGCCCGTGGTGCCCGACGTATAGAGCGTGTAGCTGGTGTGGGTGGCGTCCAGCCATGCGCAATCAACCTTCGCATCCAGATGCTGCTGGCGCATCGCGGCCCAGTCATGGTCCCGCCCGGCCACGCGCTCCATGGGTGCCAGACCCCGGTCAATCAGCAGCACTGCCGGCGGCTTGTGTGAGGACAGGCGGATCGCCTCGTCCAGCAGGTGCTTGTAAGGCACGACCTTGCCGCCGCGTGAGCCGGCATCGGCGCTGATCACCACGCGGGGCTCGGCGTCTTCGATACGCGAGGCCAGCGAGCCGGAGGCAAAGCCGCCGAAGACCACCGAATGGATCGCGCCGATGCGCGCGCAGGCCAGCATGGCGAAGGCGGCTTCGGCAATCATGGGCATGTAGATGAGCACGCGATCGCCCTTGTCCACGCCCAGGGCCTGCAGTACGGCAGCCATGCGCTGAACCTCGGCATGCAGTTCGCGAAAGCTGTAGACCCGCTCCTGGTCGGTCTCGCTCGACACGGCGATCAGCGCGGCCTGCTCGGCGCGCTGTGCCAAATGCCGGTCCACCGCGTTGTGGCACAGGTTGGTCGTGCCGCCGACAAACCAGCGCGCAAAAGGCGGATGGCTGTTGTCGCAGATCTGCTGCGGCGGAGTCTTCCAGTCGATCAGCCGGGCCTGCTCGGCCCAGAATCCGTCCCGGTCATCGATCGACCGGCGGTAAAAATCTGCGTAGCGCTCCATGTCCCGCACCCTTCATCGTTGTCGGTTTATCGGATCAGTTGCTGCAGCGTCCTGAAAACCGGATGCTCGGCGCTGCGCAGCCATTCAAAACCCACCATCTCCATGGTGACCAGCTCGGCACCGGCGCCGGCCAGCCGGTCGAATGCAGCATCGCGGTTGCGATCGGTGCGCGACGCGCAGGCGTCGGTCACAACCCAGACCTCGAACTCCTCTTCGAGCAACTCCAGCGCCGTCTGCAGCAGACACACATGGGCCTCGCAGCCCGCGATGACAATGGCGTTGCGCAGGGGAGGCGCTGCCGGAACCGCTTTCTGCAGATGCTTCGGCAGGCTGCGCGCGTTGCCCTGCGCCGGACGGGGGGCCGGCCTCAGGGCCTCCAGCAGGCCTTCCTCGCAGGCGCTGAAATGCATCTTGGGAAGAACGCGGTCACACAACACCTTGAGCGCCGCCACGGTGTCGCCCAAGCCCGCAGGGTTCTGTTCGGTTGCGAGCACCGGCACCGACAGCGCCCGGGCCATCTGCGCCAGGCGCTGCGCATTGGCCAGCACGCCGGCATGGTCGGACAAGGCCGGGAGCAAGCGGGTCTGGTAGTCCACCAGGACCAATTGGGAGTCGGATGCGTCTAGCAGCATGGCAATATAGGCGGTCAGGAACGGCGTGCAGCCGGAACAACCCCATTAAACCGCAGTTCGCGGATCATTCTTTCTTGATCATATAAATCAAAGACTTAGCATAGAAATGTGAGTTGACTTCTAGCTTACATCCGACTATTCTCCCGCCATGAAACGAATTGCCCTGATTTTGCTGCTTGCCAGCGCCGCCGCGCAAGCCGCGCCATCGCCAGGTGGCGGTGACGATCTGGACAAATTCATTGCCGACAAGGGACTGCTGGTCCAGCTGGATCAGGTCCGTCAGTCGGTCGCCGACAAAGCCTCGAACCTGGTGGTCACGGCCATGGGGTTTCTGGGCGTGCCCTATCGCCGTGGTGGCAACAACATCGAGACGGGCTTCGACTGCAGCGGCTTCGTGCGCGCCATGTTCGAGCAAACCGTAGGCCTGGTGCTTCCGCGCAAGGCGGAGCAACAGGCTGCCGCCACCCAGTCCATCAACCGCCGCGAGCTCAAGCCCGGCGATCTGGTCTTTTTCAATACGATGCGCCGCGCCTTCAGCCATGTGGGCATCTATGTGGGTGATGGAAAATTCATCCACGCCCCCAAGCCTGGCGCTGAAGTCCGCGTCGAGGACATGAGCATGACTTACTGGGCGCGCCGCTTCGACGGCGCGCGCCGCGTTGCGGCAGCGCAGTCCCCGGACGCCGCCAACTAGGCTTCGCGCTGCAGACAATACCGGGGTAATGGCGCCCCGCCCTCAACAGATTTCCTGCGTGCGACGCCCCGACCGTCAACTGCGCGACACGGACCTGCATTTCACCGATAGCCAAAAGTTGCGACGGTAGATACCATGTGCTGCACCCAAGCGGAGCTTTCATGGCAAAACTGAACGTCAACGGAACCATGCGTGATGTCGATGTCGAAGACGACACCCCCTTGCTGTGGGTGCTGCGCGAGCAGCTCGGGCTCACGGGTACCAAGTACGGCTGCGGCATCGCCCAGTGCGGCGCCTGCACCGTCCACATCGACGGCGTGCCCACGCGAAGCTGCGTGCGTCCTGTGTCCAGTGTGGCGCCCAACGAAAAAATTGTCACCATCGAAGGCCTGTCCCCCGATGGATCACACCCGGTGCAAAAAGCCTGGGCCGCGCTGGACGTGCCGCAGTGTGGGTATTGCCAGTGCGGAATGATCATGGCGGCCACGGCGCTGCTCAAGGCCAAGCCCCAGCCGAGTGATGCCGACATCGACGAGGCCATCACCAACATCTGCCGCTGCGGCACCTATAACCGCATACGCGCCGCGATCAAGGTCGTGGCGCAGGGCGGCAACACCCGCAGCGCAGCGCTGGCCATCCAGCATCCCGACGGGAGCATCACATGAGCGCCGGCCACGCGCAGCGCGGTGCTGCAACGGCGCTCAGCCGGCGAGGCTTCCTGGGCTCGGCCGCGGCGGGCGGGCTGGTCGTGGCCTTCCACATACCATGGGCCGCGCAGGCGCAGAGCGCCGCCACCCCCGAGGTAAACGCCTGGGTTGTCGTGCGACCCGACGAAGGCATCGTGATTCGCATCGCCCGCTCTGAAATGGGCCAGGGCACGCTGACCGGCCTGGCGCAACTGGTGGCCGAAGAACTCGAATGCGACTGGTCCCGGGTGCGCACTGAATACCCGACACCGGGCCAGAACCTCGCACGCAACCGCGCCTGGGGCAACTTCAGCACCGGCGGCAGCCGGGGCATCCGCGAGTCGCACGATTACGTGCGCCGGGGCGGCGCCACCGCCCGCATGATGCTGGTGCAAGCGGCGGCGGAAGCATGGCAGGTTCCGGCCTCGGAATGCAGTGTGGACAAGAGCATCATCACCCACCGCCCCAGTGGCCGGCGCACAAGTTATGGCAAGGTGGCGGCCGCTGCCGCGCGCCTGACGCCGCCGCCGGCAGCGTCAGTCAAGCTCAAGGACCCCAAGGACTGGAAGCTGGCTGGCAAGCGCCTGGCGCGGCTGGACACATTGGACAAGGTCACAGGCCGGCAGGTCTTCGGCAGTGACCTGCAATTGCCCGGCATGCTCAACGCCGCGATCAAGGACTGCCCGGTCTTCGGCGGCAAGCTCAAGAGCTTCGATGCCTCGGCCATTGCAGGGCGGCGCGGTGTCAGGAAGGTCGTGCGCGTGGGCGACAGCGCCGTGGCTGTTGTTGCCGACACCTGGTGGCGCGCCAAATCCGCGCTCGACGCGCTGCCCATCGCATGGGACGAAGGCGCCGGCGCCACACAGTCGAGCGAAGGCTTTGCCGCCGTACTCAGGCAGGGGCTGGATGCGCCGCAGGCCGCCGTGGGCAACCAGAACGGCGACGCCCGCGCCGCGATTGCCGCGTCGGTGCGCAAGATCGAAGCGGTCTATGCCTATCCGCACCAGAACCACGCGACCATGGAGACCATGAACGCCACCGCGCGCTGGACGCCGCAGCGTTGCGAGGTCTGGGCGCCAACGCAGAATGGCGAAGCTGCGCTGGCGGCCACAGCAGACGCCGCCGGGTTGCCGGCGTCCAGCTGCGAGGTCTACAAGCTTCACCTTGGCGGCGGCTTCGGCCGGCGCGGCATGACCGACTATGTCCGCCAGGCTGTGGCCATCGCCCGGGAAATGCCGGGCACCCCGGTCAAGCTGCTGTGGTCCCGCGAGGAAGACATGCTGCACGGGCGCTACCACCCGGTGACCCAGTGCAAGCTCACCGCCGGCCTGGACGCGCAGGGCAAGGTCTCGGCACTGCACATGCGCATCTCGGGCCAATCGATCCTTGCCGGCGTCTCGCCGCAAAGCATCGTCAGCGGGCGCGACCCGGTGGTTTTTCAGGGTCTGAACGCATCGGGGCCCGAAGCCTCCATCGGCTACAGCTTTCCGAACCTGCTGATTGACCACGCCATGCGCAACCCGCATGTGCCGCCTGGTTTCTGGCGTGGTGTCAATCTGAACCAGAACACCATTTACCTGGAGTGCTTCATCGACGAGATCGCCCATGCCACCGGGCAAGATCCCCTGGCCCTGCGTCGCCAACTCATGGCGCGCCATCCCCGCCACCTCGCTGTGCTCGAAGCCGCCGCCGAGCGCGGCGGCTGGGGCAAGCCTGCAGCGCCCGGCGTATTTCGCGGCCTGGCGCAGACCATGGGCTTCGGCAGCTATGTCGCCGCCTGCGCCGAGGTATCGGTCAGCCCCGAGGGCGCGCTCAAGGTCCGCCGCATCGTGGCCGCGACCGACCCCGGCCATGCGGTCAATCCACAGCAGATCGAGGCCCAGGTCGAGGGCTCCTTCGCGTATGGCCTGTCGGCCGCGCTGTACGGCGAATGCACCGTCAAGAACGGACGCATCGAACAGGAGAACTTCCACAGCTACCCCGTGCTGCGCATGAGCGACATGCCGCCAGTGGAAACCATCGTCATGCCCTCCGGCGGCTTCTGGGGCGGCGTGGGCGAGCCGACCATTGCAGTGGCCGCGCCCGCCGTGCTCAACGCCATCTTCGCGGCCACGGGCAAGCGTATACGCACGCTGCCGCTGAAGAACCAGGACCTCAAACGGGCATGAACGATGCCGCGAGCGGCTCTCTGCGCAAAAGCGGCCGGCAAGCCGCGCTGATGGCGCTCACGGCAATGGCTGCACTTGCAGCGGGGCCCGCGCAGTCTGCCAGCCCCGAGTCGCGCACCGTGCCGGCGTTGCGCATCGTCGGCGATGCGATCCCGCTGCCCTTGAGCGAAACTCCCGGCGACCCCGTTCGCGGCCGCGCCATCGTTGTCGACAGACAGCGTGGCCTGTGTCTGCTGTGCCACAGCGGCCCTTTTCCGCAAGAACGCTTTCAGGGCAACCTGGCACCCAGCCTCGCCGGCGCTGGCGCGCGCTGGTCGACCGGCCAGTTGCGCCTGCGCGTGGCGGATTCGCGCCGGCTGGCTCCGCAGTCCCTCATGCCGTCCTTTCACAGCGTGCAGGGCCTGGTTCGCGTGGCGCCGACCTGGCGCGATCGCCCCCTGCTGGACGCGCAGCAGATCGAAGACGTCGTCGCCTTTCTGGCGACGCTGCGTGAATGAAAGCACTCTGCAGCACAGCGCAGGCGTCCCTTACCGGGCGCCGCAAATTGCTGCTCGCCGGCGCTGCCATGGGCTCTCTGGTGCTCGTGCGGCCAGCGCTGGCAGCCCCCGATGAGCTCGCTGCCGCCATTGCGGCCTTCACTGGCGGCGCGCCGGCGCCTCCCGGCCGGGTTCGCCTGGGCATTGAGAGGCTGATCGACAACGGCAACACCGTGCCGGTCACGGTCCGTGTCGACAGCCCGATGTCCGAGGCCGACCATGTCAGTGCCATTGCCATCTTCAACGAGCGCAACCCGGAGCGCGACGTGGCCCGCTTCACCCTGAGTCCGCGCTGCGGCCGCGCCGCCATCGCCACGCGCATCCGACTGGCCACCTCGCAAAAAATCGTCGCCATCGCCCGCCTGAGCGATGGCAGCCATTGGTCGCACACGGTCGAAGTCATCGTGACGCTGGCGGCCTGTATCGAGGAGGGTTAAACATGGCACGCACCATCATTACGGCGCCGCTCAAAGCCAGCCCCGGGCAGATCGTGGAGATCCGTACGCTGATCGGACATCCCATGGAGACCGGATTCCGGCCCGATGCCAACGGCGAACTGATGCCACGCGACCTGATACGCCGCTTTCGTTGCCGCTACAACGGCGAACAGGTTTTCTCAGTCGAGCTGTTCCCGGCGATGTCGGCCAATCCTTTCATCGCCTTTCATCTGCGCGCCACCGTCAGCGGCCCCATCGAGCTCAGCTGGGAGGGCGACAAGGACTTCAGACACGTGGAGACGCTGTCGCTGCAGGTGGCGTGACATGTTTGGCTTGTGGCCTCCAGCGCGCGCCCGAAATGGCCCCTCAGTCCGGGGACTGCTCCTGGCCGTGCTGCTGCTCATGCAAACGCAGGCATCGGCCCAACCCGCGCAGGACAGTCGCCGTCCGGGGAGTGACTTCATGTCTGCCGCCACCCGCGCGATCCAGGCCGACGACAGTGCCAATCCCGCCATGCTCTGGGTCAAGGAGGGCGAGGCGCTCTGGCGCACGCAAGACAGCCGCAGTGGCAAGGCTTGCATCGGCTGCCACGCCGAGGCCAGCAGCAGCATGCGCGGGGTAGCGGCCCGCTACCCCGCCTTCGATGCCATGCTGGGGCGGTCGCTCAACCTGGGCCAGCGCATCGAATGGTGCCGCCAGAAGCATCAGGGTTCGCCACCCCTGCCGGGTGAGTCCCTGACGAGCCTGGAGGCCTACATCGCGCTGCAATCGCGGGGCATGCCCATCGCGCCGCCGTCCGACGCAAGACTGGCGTCCCTGCGCGCACGCGGCCAGGCGCTGTTCAGTTTGCGCATGGGGCAACTCGATCTGTCCTGCGCCCAGTGCCACGACGCCAACGCCGGCCGCAGCCTGGGTGGCAGCCTCATTCCGCAGGCCCACCCCACGGGCTACCCGCTGTACCGGCTGGAATGGCAGGGCATGGGCTCGCTGCAGCGCCGATTGCGCGCCTGCATGAGCGGTGTGCGGGCCCAGCCCTACGACTTCAACGCCGAGGAACTGCTGGCGCTGGAGGCTTACCTGATGCAGCGAGCCCAGGGCATGGCCATGGATGCGCCGGCCGTCAGACCCTGACGGACTCGGCCCTGGCCTGCGACCGGACGTAGGCCCGCAAAGCCTCGTCAGACCGGTGCGCAAGCGCCCGGATCTGGCCCAGCCAGTCTGCCTCCTGCGGCCAGCGCCCCTCTGCCACCATGGGCACATAGCAGCGGCGCACCAACCGATGCAGCGCGACCGCGCCGGCCTCGCCGCTGATGCCCAGCAGCGAATGCATCAGTTCCCTGGCATCCTGGAAATCGTTGCGTGCCAGACAGCCATCGAGCTTGTCGATCAGTTCGGCAACCTGCTCCAGATAGACGGGCATGGAGACTTCAAGAAGATCGATGCGCTTGTAGGATTCCAGCCGCTCGAAATTCAAAAGCTGCAGGGTTTCGATCGCAGCCCCACTCGCCGCGGCCTGCTGCCCTGCCATCGCCGTGAAGGCGGCATTTTCACCGCCTGCGAGATGCCGTGCCAGCACCTCGTAAAGGGTGGGCGCATCAACTGGCTTGATCAGGAAATCGTCCATGCCCGCAGCCCTTGCGGCATCCATCGTGTCCTGGTCGGCATGGGCCGTCAGGGCGATGATCGGCACCCGGGGCGCGTCTGCATTGCCGCGCCGGCGGATCGCCCGGGTCGTGTCCAGTCCATTGAGCCCGGGCATGTTGATGTCCATGAGAATGAGGTCCCAGTCCTCGGTCGACTGGACCTGGCTCAACACGGCTTCGCCGTGCCCCACCTCGACGAGATTCACGCCGGCACGCGCCAGGTACGCGGCGACCGCCTGCCGGTTGTGCGCGTTGTCATCGGCCAGAAGCACCTTGCGCCCGACCAGCGCCATCGAGGGCTGCCGGTGCACAGGGTGCGTCAGGGCATGGTGCAGGGTCTGCACAAAAGTCAGTTGGTCAAAGGGCTTGCCGACAAAGCCGTCCATGCCGGCCTTCTGGGTCTTGACGCGCGCCAGGTGCGCCGGCTCACTGGTGCAGGCCACGATGCAGACATCGCGATTGGCCGGCACCTGCCCCTGTCGGATCCGCTGCGCCACGGCATAGCCGTCGAGAACAGGCATGTTCAGATCGAGCACCACCAGATCGTAGTGCTGGCGCGCCAGCATCTCCATGGCCCGCGCGCCATTGGCCGCCTCATCGACCTCCGCGCCCAGCGGCTGCAGTTTGTGCCGCGTGGTGAGCCTGAGCATGGCGTCGTCGTCGACGATCAGAATCCGCTTGCCGGAAAATGCCGCCTGCGCCCGGCCCAGCACAGCCAGCCGGTGCGCCTCCTGCTCCTGCGCGCTGAGCACCGGAAACGTCAGCGTGAATTCGGTGAACTCGCCTTGCACCGAGTCACACCGGATGGATCCGCCAAAGCTGGTCATCACCCGCTGGCAGTACGCCAGCCCGAGCCCGCTGCCGCCCGACTTGCCCGCAGTGCGAAAGGGCTCGAACAGATGGCGCAGCACATCGGGCGCGATGCCCGGCCCGGTATCGCGGACTCTGACCTGATTATCCTGAATCGTAATGTGCACCCGGACCTGCGGCGACAAGGGCATGTAGAACAGGGCGTTTTTGATCAGATTGAACAGCACGAACACAAAGGACGTTTCGTCGCCGCTGAAACTGAAGTCCTCGCGCACCTCGAGCAGAACCCGGCTTCGCGCCTCCTCGGTTTCGTAGCCGTATTCCTGGATGGCCTTGTCCGTGACTTCGGCCGCCGACAGGCAGGAAAAACCGTCCGGGCCCAACTCCTTGGCGCTGACCTCGTCCAGCGTCATGGCAATCACCTGCAAGCCCCGCTGCACCGCCAGTTCGCTTTGTGCAAGATGGCGGTACAGCTCATTGAGCTGACGTACGTCCAGATTCAGCACCTGCGTAGTGGTGGTCGGCAAAGGCAGGGCGCGGTGCATGCTCTCCAGGTTATGCCGGAGTTGCCCCAGCGGATTGCGCATCTCGTGCGCAATGGAGCCTGCCAGCGCCGTGGCCGCATCGACCCGCTCGGCCTGAATTTGCCGCTGGGTGAACTTGAACAAGCTGCCGCCGACGACGATCAGAATCAGCATTGGCAGGCGCCCGAAATAATCGACCGGCATGGAGGGGTCGGGAGTCGTGAGCAAGTACGCCGCGGTGGCCAGCGCGCCGCCGCCCACCAGCATGGCAATGGTGTTGCGCCAGTCGGTCAGCAGAATCAGGAAAAACACCGACATCAGGGTGTTGCCCACAGACACCACACCGCCGTCATTCTTCAGCGAGGTAAAGAAAAAGAAAAACGGAAGGCAGTAAAAAAACGTGAGGTAGGAAAACGCCAGGTAGTACGGCTTGGCCCCTTCAGGCCAGCGGTCCTTCAGGGCCAGACACAGACAAAGCAGTGTTGCCACCACGCGCAGCCCGAGACTGTCGAAACTCTGGGTGTCGCGAAACACGTTCAGCAAGTAGAACAGTGGAAACGCTACCGCGCCGGTCATGCCTGCAGACTGGAGGATGGGTCGGCTGTGGCTGTAGTAGTTGCGATACTCTTTCCAGAGCGTCGAAAAAAGAATCATGCTGCCACCCCTGCGGTCCAGGTATCGGAGGCAAATACCGCGAATCCGAGCCGGCGGCAAAGCCGGCTCAGCGAATATCCGCACGACCCCGTCAGGGTCCACACGGAACACCGCTCCATCGCTTTCAGCCCGAACAAAAAGTCCGGCCCCAGCGCGCCGCGACCGAAGCCGCCGCGGATGAGACGCAGCCGCAAATCCGCGACATGGGTCTCGCGTTCCTGCAGACTGGCGGATGTCGATTCGATCATCTTTCGGCGTCGGGGTTCAAAGCTGGCACAAGCCGCATCTTAGTGGACCCCTTTGCCGCCGGACACAGCCCGGTTGCGGCAGCGCAACAAGTTGTTACGGGCGCAGGCCCCTGTCAGCGCCGCACTGGTGGCACATCGGTGCAAGAACCATGCGCCACCTCAGCGGCCATGCCGATGCTCTCGCCCAGCGTGGGATGAGGGTGAATCGTCTTGCCGATATCAACCGCGTCGGCGCCCATCTCGATGGCCAGCGCGACCTCACCAATCATGTCACCGGCATGCGTGCCGACAATGCCGCCGCCCAGTATTCTGCCGTGCCCCTGCGCCGCGTCACTGTCGTCAAACAGCAGCTTGGTAAAGCCTTCGTCGCGTCCGTTGGCGATGGCCCTGCCCGAGGCCGCCCAGGGAAACAGGCCTCGGCGAACCTTGATGCCGTCGGCCCGGGCCTGGTCTTCGGTAAGCCCGACCCAGGCGATCTCGGGATCGGTATAGGCCACCGATGGAATCACCCGCGCGTCGAACACCGATTTCTGACCGGCCGCCGCTTCTGCAGCAACGTGGCCTTCGTGCACCGCCTTGTGCGCCAGCATGGGTTGGCCGACGATGTCACCGATGGCGAAAATGTGCGCGATATTGGTCCGCATCTGCCTGTCCACCGGGATAAAACCGCGCTCATCGACCGTCACGCCAGCGCGCTCGGCACCGATCTTGCGGCCATTGGGACTGCGCCCCACCGCCTGCAGGACCAGATCGTAGCGCTGCGGCTCCTTGGGTGCGGCTTCCCCCTCGAATCGCACCAGTATTCCGTCTGGCGTGGCTTCAGCGCCCACGGTACGGGTCTTGAGCATGATCTGGTCGAATCTCGGCGCATTGAGTTTCTGCCAGACCTTGACCAGATCGCGGTCGGCGCCCTGCATCAGGCCGTCCATCATCTCGACCACATCGAGCCGTGCGCCCAGTGTCGAATACACAGTACCCATCTCCAGACCGATGATGCCACCGCCCAGGATCAGCATGCGCTTGGGCACTGGGCACAGTTCCAGCGCGCCGGTGGAGTCGACGATGCGCGGATCCACCGGCATGAAAGGCAGGCGCACCGACTGCGAGCCGGCTGCGATGATGCATTGACCGAAGCGCACGAGTTGTCGCTTGCCGGTCAATTGCTGGCCGGTGCCGGAGGTCTCCTGCACCTGCAGATGCCAAGGGTCGACAAACTCGCCCAGCCCGCGCAGCACGGTCACCTTTCGCATCTTGGCCATCGCGGCAAGTCCGCCTGCCAACTTGCTCACAACCTTGCCCTTGTGCGCACGCAGCTTGTCCAGGTCGATCCGGGGCGTGCCGAAGTCCACACCCAGGTCGGCAAAGTGCCGGACTTCGTCCATCACAGAGGCCACATGCAGCAGGGCCTTCGAGGGTATACAGCCCACGTTGAGACACACGCCGCCCAGGGTGGCATATCGCTCAACCAGCACCACCTTCAGGCCGAGGTCAGCCGCGCGGAAAGCGGCCGAGTAGCCGCCGGGGCCTGCGCCAAGCACCAGCAAATCGCAGTCGAGATCGGCCGGCCCTGCCGCCGATGGCGACGCAGCCGGCTTCGCTGCAGGGCTGGCCTGCGCAGGCCGAACTGCTGCCGCACCGGCGGACGCCGGCACGGCAGGGGCGGCCACCGCTGCGGGCTGCGTAGCCTCCAGCGTCAGCAGCACCGTACCTTCCTTCACCTTGTCGCCGAGCTTGACCTTCAGATCCTTGACGACACCGCCTGCCGACGAAGGTATCTCCATCGATGCCTTGTCGCTTTCAACCGTCACCAGGGACTGCTCGGTGCGTATGGTGTCGCCTACCTTCACCAGAACCTCAATGACGGAGACTTCCTCGAAGTCGCCGATGTCCGGGACCTTGATTTCGACCAGCGCACTCATAGCAGCACCCGACGGAAATCACCCAGGATTTGAGCGAGGAAGGCATTGAAGCGTGCTGCAGCCGCGCCATCGATGACGCGGTGATCCCAGGCCAGGCTCAGCGGCAGCATCAGACGTGGCTGGAACTCGGTGCCATTCCACACCGGCTGCATGCTTGACTTGCACACGCCGAGGATGGCGACTTCAGGGGCATTGATGATGGGCGTGAAATAGCGCCCGCCTATGCCGCCCAGCGACGAGATCGTGAAGCAGGCGCCCTGCATGTCGCCAGGCGCGAGCTTGCCGTCGCGGGCCTTCCTGGCCAGTTCGGCCATCTCCTGGGAAATCTGCACGATGCCTTTCTTGTCGGCGTCGCGGATCACCGGCACCACCAGACCGTTGGGCGTATCGGCGGCGAAGGCCACGTGAAAATACTGCTTCAGGACAAGCTGGTCGCCGTCGAGCGAGGCATTGAACTCGGGAAACTTCCGCAGCGCCGCCACGCAAGCCTTGATGAGGAAGGCCAGCATCGTGATCTTGATGCCGGCTTTTTCGTTTTCCCGGTTCATCAGGACGCGGAAGGCTTCGAGGTCGGTGATGTCTGCGTCGTCGTGGTTGGTGACGTGGGGAATCATGACCCAGTTGCGGTGCAGGTTCGCGCCGCTGATCTTCTTGATGCGCGACATGGCGCGCCGCTCCACCGGACCGAACTTGCGGAAGTCGACCTTGGGCCAGGGCAGCAGGCCCAGCGTAGCGCCGCCGCTGGCGGGGGGGGCCAGCGCGGCCTGCGCCCGAGTCTGGGCTGTGCCGGCCATCACGGCCTTGGAGAAGGCCAGGATGTCATCCTGCGTGATGCGACCCTTGGGGCCCGTGCCGCTGATCTCATCAAGCGGCACACCCAGCTCGCGCGCAAATTTGCGCACCGAAGGCGATGCATGCGGCAACAGCCCCGAAGGCGCAGCCGGTTCGTGCGCCGGCAGACTGGCCGTGGGATCGACCCGAGCCACCGTGGCGCTCGCCAGCGGCGCTGTCGCAGGAGCAGCAGGAGCAGCAGGAGCAGCAGGAGCGGCGACAGAGGCTACAGGAATCTCAGGTGCAGTGGAGGCAGCAGGTGCTGCCGCCTGAACAGCCGCCGCTGCTGCCGGCGCTGCGGCGGCGCCCGCCCCTTCGACGTCAAGCACCAGGACCAACGAACCCTGCTTGACCTTGTCGCCAAGCTTGACCTTGAGCTCCTTGACCACGCCCGCATGGGACGAGGGAATCTCCATCGAGGCCTTGTCCGACTCTACCGTGATCAGCGACTGGTCCACATGAACCGCATCACCCGCCTTGACCAACACCTCGATCACGCCGACCTCGTCGAAGTCGCCGATGTCGGGAACCGTGATTTCTACCAATGCCATGTATGTCTCCAACTGCACTCAGGCGTAAAGCGGATTGATCTTGTCGGCCTTGATGCCGTACTTTGCGATGGCCTGCGCCGCCAGCGTTGCGGGCAATTGTCCATCGTCGCTCAGCGCTTTGAGCGCAGCCACGACGATGTAATGCCGATTGATCTCGAAATGCTCGCGCAGCTTGCTGCGGAAATCGCTGCGGCCGAAGCCGTCGGTGCCCAGCACTTTGTAGCTGCGACCCTTGGGAATGAAGGGGCGGATCTGCTCGACATAAGCCTTGATGTAGTCGGTCGACGCCACCACCGGGCCGGCGTGCTTTTCCAGCTGGCTGGCGACGAAAGACACGCGGGGCGCGGCCGTCGGGTGCAGCAGATTGTGGCGCTCGCAGTCCTGGCCTTCGCGGGCGAGCTCGTTGAAGCTCGGGCAGCTCCAGACGTCGGCCGCCACGCCCCAGTCGGCCTGCAGCAGGGCCTGCGCCGCGATGGATTCGCGCAGGATGGAGCCACTGCCCAGCAGTTGCACGCGCGGCGCAGGCTGCGCGCCCTTGAGCATGACCGGGCCGGGCCGGCACAAGTACATCCCCTTGATGATCTGTTCTTCGGTGCCCGGCTGAAGGCCTGGCATCGCATAGTTCTCGTTGAGCAGGGTGAGGTAGTAATACACGTTGTCCTGCTGCTCGACCATGCGCTTGAGGCCGTGGTGCATGATCACGCCGACCTCGTGCGCGAAGCTCGGGTCGTAGCTCACGCAATTGGGGATGGTGGACGCCAGCACATGGCTGTGCCCATCCTCGTGCTGCAGGCCCTCGCCGTTGAGTGTGGTGCGCCCGGACGTCCCCCCCAACAAAAAGCCCCTGGCCTGCATGTCGCCAGCAGCCCAGCACAGATCGCCCACGCGCTGCAGTCCGAACATCGAGTAGTAGATGTAGAACGGCACCATGATGCGGTTGTTGGTGCTGTAGGAGGTGGCTGCCGCGATCCAGCTGGCCATGCCGCCAGCCTCGTTGATGCCTTCCTGCAGGATCTGCCCGGCCTTGTCTTCCCTGTAGTAGCTGACCTGTTCGCGGTCCTGCGGTGTATAGAGCTGCCCTTGCGGGTTGTAGATGCCAATTTGTCGGAACAGCCCCTCCATTCCGAAGGTGCGCGCCTCGTCCACCAGGATGGGCACCGCGCGCGGACCCAGCGCCTGATCGCGCAGCAGCGTACCCAGGAAGCGCACGAAGGCCTGTGTGGTGGAGATTTCACGGCCCTCGACGGTGGGCTCCAGAACCGCCTTGAAGGTCTCCAGCGCGGGCACTGGGATCTGCTCGTCCGCCCTTGTGCGGCGCTTCGGCAGATAGCCGCCCAGCGCCTTGCGGCGCTCGTGCAGGTAACGCATTTCAGGGGTATCGTCAGCGGGTTTGTAGAAAGGCAGCGCGGCGATCTGGTCATCCGGCACGGGAATGTTGAAGCGGTCGCGGAAGGCGCGGATGTCGTCGTCGGTCAGCTTTTTGGTCTGGTGAGCGGTGTTGCGGCCCTCTCCGCTTTTGCCCATGCCAAAGCCCTTGACAGTCTTGATCAGCAGCACGGTGGGCTGGCCCTTGTGATGCACTGCCGCGTGATAGGCGGCATAGACCTTCTGAGGATCATGGCCGCCGCGCTGCAGCCGCCAGATGTCGTCGTCGCTCATCTTGGCAACCATCTCGGCCGTCTTGGGGCTTTGACCGAAGAAATGTTTGCGCACATAGGCGCCGTCATTCGCCTTCATGGCCTGGTAGTCGCCGTCCAGCGTGTCCATCATGATCTTGCGCAGTGAACCGTCCTTGTCGCGCGCCAGAAGCGGATCCCAGTAGCTGCCCCAGATCAGCTTGATGACATTCCAGCCCGCGCCGCGGAACTCGCCTTCGAGTTCCTGAATGATCTTGCCATTGCCCCGCACCGGCCCGTCGAGCCTCTGCAGATTGCAGTTGATGACAAAGATCAGGTTATCGAGCTTTTCGCGGGCGGCCAGTCCGATCGCGCCCAGGCTCTCGACCTCGTCCATCTCGCCGTCGCCGCAGAACACCCAGACCTTGCGGTTCTCGGTGTTGGCAATGCCCCGCGCATGAAGGTATTTCAGGAAGCGGGCCTGATAAATCCCCATCAGCGGGCCCAGCCCCATGGACACCGTGGGAAACTGCCAGAACTCGGGCATCAGCTTGGGGTGCGGGTAACTGGAGATGCCTTTGCCATCGACCTCCTGGCGGAAATTGAGCAGCTGCTCCTCGCTCAGACGACCTTCGAGGAAGGCGCGCGCATAAATTCCGGGTGAGCTGTGGCCCTGGATGTAGAGGCAGTCGCCGCCATGGTTCTCGCTCTCGGCATGCCAGAAATGATTGAAGCCGGCGCCAAACATATTGGCCAGGGACGCGAACGAGCTGATGTGACCGCCAAGGTCGCCGCCATCTTCCGGATGGTGACGGTTGGCGCGCACGACCATGGCCATAGCGTTCCAGCGCATATACGCACGCAGGCGCTCCTCGATCTCGAGATTGCCCGGGCACCGCTCTTCCTGGTCGGTCTCGATGGTGTTGACATAGCCCGTGTTCGCGGAAAAAGGCATGTCGATGCTGCTCTGGCGGGCGTGCTCGAGCAGTTGCTCCAACAGAAAATGCGCGCGTTGGGGCCCCTCTGACGCGATGACGGCGGACAAGGCGTCCATCCATTCGCGGGTTTCCCGGTGGTCGATGTCGGCGGGATCGTTGGCGGCCGTCCCCATCAGGGGGTCTGGAACTGCGGACATAAGTGTCTCCTTCATGCTGGCACGTGCCGTAATTTTGGTCGGGGCGTTTAGTTTCGCATAACTTTCTTTTTATTTCAAATAGCGCGATACGATTTCACATTACGAATTATTAACTCTACCCGCTACGGCCCGGCCTCGGCAACGCGGAACCCGTCGCCAACCCCTACACTGCGACCATGCAACCCCGGAACAAGGATATCTCCCCCATCCTCGCCGCCAAGTCGCCATTGACCTGGTGGCGCAGATGGTGGCGCCGGCAGTCACCGGTACGCCAGGACCGGTTTGCCATGCTCGCGCCGCTGGCTGCGGTGTTGCTGTTTCTCGCCGCCATCGTCTCTGCGTTCTGGTACCTGCGTCTTGAGGAGATGGACCGGGAGCAAGAAGCCGTCAAGCGAGACGTCGAGTATGCGCAGCAACGCTTGCGTCTGCGCCTTCTGGAACGCCAGGAGCAGTTGATGCGCATTGCCCGGGATGTCTCGAATCAGGAGATCGACGCTGACGATTTCCGCGGCCGGGCCGAATCCATGGTCAACCAGTATCCCGAACTGCAAGCCATCAGCTGGGTCGACGGTCGCCGCCGGGTCAAAGTCAGTTACGCAACGCCGAGCGCCGTCCCGAGCACGCTGCGCGCCGACGGAGAAATCCTGCGCCCCGGCGAAACCGAGGGTACCTACACGCTGGCGCACGACCTGCAGCAACCCATGTACTCACGGCCGGCCGCGGGCTCCGACATGCAGTCGGTGCTGCAGTTGCACATCCCCATGTTCGAACAAAGCCGCTTCAACGGCGTGATCATCGGCGAATTCAGCCTGGACGGACTGCTGCGCTACGGACTGCCGCCCGATGTGGCAGCCAAGTACGCGGTGACGCTGCTCGACGCCAAAAACCGACTGCTGACCGGCAATACCGCGCCTCCGGGCGACCGCACGGCACGCCTGCTGCCCTGGGCGCAGCAGGCCAACACCTACGAGGTCCCGGTCTCGCCCGTGGGCAACAGCCTGATCATCCGCGCCCAGGCCTACCGGACCTCGCTGGGCGTGATCGGCAGCGGCCTGTTCTGGCTGGTCGGCGCGCTGAGCGTCATGACCGCATGGATGCTGATCGGCAACTTCCGCCACACGCGCCGGCGCATGCAGGCCCAGCAGGCGCTGGTGGCCGAGACCAATTTCCGCCGCGCCATGGAGAACTCCATACTGACCGGCATGCGCGCGCTGGACCTGCAGGGCCGAATCACCTATGTCAACGCGGCGTTTTGCCAGATGACCGGCTGGGACGAGAGCGAACTCGTCGGCCAGACCGCCCCCTTCGTGTACTGGCCCGAGGCCGACCGCGAGCATCTCATGGCCCGGCTGGACGATGAGCTGAACGGTCGCACCACGCCGGGCGGCTCGCAGGTGCGGGTCAAGCGCCGCGACGGCACGCTGTTCGACGCACGCCTATATGTCTCGCCCCTGATCGACGCCCACGGGCAGCAGACCGGCTGGATGACCTCGATGACCGACATCACCGAGCCGAACCGCATCCGCGAGCAGCTCTCGGCCTCCTATGAGCGCTTCACCACGGTGCTTGAAGCGCTGGACGCATCGGTGTCCGTGGCGCCACTGGGCAGCGGCGAACTGCTCTTCGCCAACAAGCTGTACCGCCTGTGGTTCGGCTCGAACACCCGGGGGCATCTTCAACTGGTGGCGCAGGCAGGCGTGCCCGCCGCGCACCCCAGCGACGACGAAATGGACGCCGTGGACGGGCTGGCCGGCCTGCCTACACAGGCGCTGACTGCCGCGCAATCCGAGAACGCCGAGATCTACGTGCCCGAACTCGACAAATGGCTGGAGGTGCGCTCGCGCTACCTGAACTGGGTCGACGGTCGCCTGGCGCAGATGGTGATCGCCTCGGACATCACGCCCCGGCGCCATGCGGAGGAACTGTCCGCGCTGCAGGCCGAGCGCGCCCAGTCCGCCAGCCGCCTGATCACGATGGGCGAGATGGCCTCCAGCGTCGCGCACGAACTCAACCAGCCGCTGACCGCCATCAACAATTACTGCAACGGCATGGTCTCGCGCATACGCAGCCAGCAGATCAGCGAAGAGGATCTGCTGGCCGCGCTCGACAAGACCGCCCGGCAGGCGCAGCGCGCGGGCCAGATCATCCAGCGCATCCGCTCCTTCGTGAAGCGAAGCGAGCCCAACCGCACCCTGTCCGATGTCGCAGCCATGGTGACCGAGGCCGTGGAACTGGCCGAGATCGAGCTGCGCCGGCGCAACGTGCGGCTGGGTCACTATGTGGCGGCCCGGCTGCCCAAGCTGATGGTCGACCCGATCCTGATCGAGCAGGTGCTGGTCAACCTGCTCAAGAATGCCGCCGAGTCCATCGACCATGCACAGCGTCCCGCCGCCCAGCGCAGCGTCGACCTGCGCGTCGTTCCGCGCCAGATCGACACGCTGCCGGTGGTCGAGTTCTCGGTGGTCGATTCGGGCAAAGGGCTGGCGCCCGAGGTCATGGAGCGTCTTTACGAGGCCTTCTTCTCCACCAAGGTCGAAGGCATGGGCATCGGCCTGAATCTGTGTCGCACCATCGTGGAGTCCCACCAGGGAAGAATGCAGGCAGAGAACATCTACAATGGCGAGGAAGTCGCTGGCTGCCGTTTTTCATTCTGGATCCCCGTCAGCGACGTGACCGATTCGGTCTCCAACAAAGGCGCCGGAGTAACTGCATGAGCTTGATCCCCAAGAAGGGCACGGTCTACGTCGTCGACGACGACGAAGCCGTGCGCGACTCCCTGCAATGGCTGCTCGAAGGCAAGGACTACCGGGTGCGGTGCTTCGACTCCGCCGAATCCTTTCTCAGCCGCTACGACCCGCGCGAAGTCGCCTGCCTGATCGTGGACATCCGCATGGGCGGCATGACCGGTCTCGAACTGCAGGACCGTCTGCTTGAGCGGCGCTCCCCGTTGCCGGTGGTCTTCATCACCGGCCATGGCGATGTCCCCATGGCCGTCAATACCATGAAGAAGGGCGCCATGGACTTCATCCAGAAGCCCTTCAAGGAAGACGAGCTGGTCAACCTGGTCGAGCGCATGCTGGACCACGCCCGCAGCACCTTCTCCGACCACCAGCACGCCGCCAGCCGCGATGCACTGCTGTCCAAGCTGACCTCGCGCGAGGCCCAGGTGCTGGAGCGCATC
>JAURZS010000144.1 GCA_030653255.1 Burkholderiaceae bacterium
GGGGTTGGTATCGTCGAAGCGCATGTGGCACACGCCGCCATAGTCGCGTGCCAGGCCGAAATTCAGGCAGATGCTCTTGGCGTGGCCGATGTGCAGATAGCCGTTGGGCTCGGGCGGGAAGCGGGTGCGGATGCGCGCCGGGTCGCTCTGGCCCTGTGCATGGTGGGCGGCGTCGCCGGGGGAGCCGGCAAAGCGGCGGCCGGCATAAGTGTTGTGGGCGAGATCGTGCTCGATGATCTGGCGCAGGAAATTGCTGGGCCGGGGGGCTTCTTTGCTGTCGGGGGAACTCATGCGTCGATTCTAGTTGCGCGCCCTGCATGCGGCGCCCGCCGGACGCGCAGCCCGCCTCACAGGGCCTTGAACAGATGCGCGTACAGGCGGCTCACGGCGAGTTTGTCGGGACGCCCGCGCAGGTGCAGGCTGAGCCGGCCGCTGTCGTCGCGCACGACGGATTCGATCGCGTCGGTCCGCACCACGGTGCCGCGGTGAATCTGCCAGAAGGCATCCGGGCTCAATTGCGGCAGCAGCTCCTTGATCGGCGTGCGGATCAGGTACTCGTGCTGCGGGGTGAGCACGCGCACATACTTGTCGGCGGCTTCGAAGTACAGAATGTCGTCGATGGGCACCATGCGAATGCTGTTGCCCACGCTGACCTGCAGCGTGCGCAGCGGCGCGGCGGCAGCTGTTGCGCCGCCGGCCGTGCTGCCGGAGCTGCCGCCGGATGCGGCCGCGCCGGCTTCAAGCAGCTTCCTGAGTCGCGCCAGGGTATCGTCGAAATCCATCGCGCTGGCCGCGCCGCGCCGCGCCAGCACATCCTGCAACCTGGCCGCCGTCTTGCGCAGCCGCCCAGCCTGCACCGGCTTGAGCAGATAGTCCACCGCCTGCGCCTCGAAGGCCTGGACCGCGTACTGGTCGTAGGCGGTGATGAACACCAGCGCGGGAAAGGGCTTGCTCTGCGGCGAGGCGTCGGGCCAACGATCTGCCAGTTCGGCTGCGGCTTCAAACCCGTCCAGGCCGGGCATGCGGATGTCGAAAAACAGCACATCGGGCTGCAGCGCCAGCGCCTGCCGAACGGCAGACAGGCCGTCGCCGACGCTGGCCAGCACCCGCAGATCGGGCCAGGCACTGGCCAGCTCGGCCTGCAGTGCTGCGGCCAGCAAGGGCTCGTCTTCGGCAATCAGGGCGGTGGCGGTCATGGTGTTTTGCAGATGCGATGCGCAGGTGTGTTCAGGTACGTTCGGGTGCGTTCATGTGGGGTCAGGCTTGCACAGGCAGCGTGATCGCAACGCGTGTGCCGCCTGCGGCGCCCGGCGTCACATCCAGTGTAGAAGCTGCGCCATAGACCGTGGCCAGGCGCTCGCGCACTTGGGCCAGCCCGAAGCCCGAACCCTTCGGACTCTGTGTCGCCGGGCTCATGCCTGCGCCAGTGTCTTCGACCGTGAGTTCCAGTGACTGTCCGAGACGGCGCGCGGCAATGTGGATGGCGCCGCCTTCGACCTGGGGTTCGAGTCCGTGCTTGATGCTGTTTTCGACCAGCGGCTGCAGCAGCAGTGGCGGCACGCTCAGGGTGGCGAGTTCCGGCGGCAGCTCGAACGCGAAGCGCAGGCGAGGCCCCATGCGCACGGCCATGAGTTCCAGGTAGTCGCGCAGGCGGTCGAACTCGGTCTGCAGTGTGTGTGTGGCCGCACGCGAGGCGCTGAGGGTGGCGCGCAGGTAGGCGATCAAGTGGTCGAGCATCACTTGCGCGCGCGCGGGGTCGCTGGCCACCAGCACGCGCAGATTGGCCAGTGTGTTGAACAGCATGTGCGGCTCGAGCTGGGTTTCGAGCAGCTTGAGCCGCGCTTCGGCGGCGTCACGCTGCACCAGGGCGATGCGTGCCTGCAGGTGCGTGGCCTTGCCTCGGCCGTAGAAGTACAGCACGGCGATCACCCCGGCGGCAAGGGTGATCATCAATGAGGCCATCAGGCGTTGCGGGTCGGGCGAGTGCCACTCCCAGCTGGCACAGCCGCAATAGGCGTCGCCAATGGCCGTGCCGGTGAGAAAGCCGGCCAGTATGCCGGCCACCACGAGCACCGGGCCGCGCCAGCCGGACGGCCAGCCGGTGTCGCTGCCGTGCCGCAGCGCATAGCGGCCGAAGTCGATCACGGCCCAGCTGGTCATGCCGGTGCCCAGCGAGTAGACCAGTTGCCGGTCCCAGGGCCTGCCCGTGGACAACGCCATGGCGCTGGCCACGATGCAGCAGAAAACGGCGGTCACGAAGGCGTGGCGAGCCAGTTGCTGCGGACTGAAATGCGCTGGGATGCGGGGCATGGTTTGCGGGAGGTGCCGGGATGTGGAGGGGCGGACTCGGATGGGTGAGGGCTGCGGTCTGGCTTGTGTGGGTCCGTCGGGCGCAAAGCGCCATTGTCGGTCAGGCGCCCGGCGGTCAGGAGCCCCCGCCCTCGCGGCGCAGGGTTTCGCGCTCGCGCTCCAGCAGATGGGCCTGCAGGCTGCCGCCGGGCATGGCCAGGAACACTACAGCTGCGTGGATCAGCAGGCCAAGGCCCCAGCCCAGAGCCGGAAATACAGCCCAGTTGCGACCGGTTGTGGCGGCCAGCGCCGCCAGGCAGATGTTGACCGCGATGTAGACCAGTGCATGGACGTACCAGCCCATCTTGCGCCGCATGCGGCGCTGGGCGAGGCGTTCCAGCGCTTCGGCGCTGCGGCTGGCGGGCATGTCGATGGTGTTCATGATGGGTTTCCTTGGTGCTGTGGAGTCAGGAGTGAAAATCTCAGGCGACGGCCAGCGCGCTGCGCGCATGGCGCAGGGTCAGACGCCACAGACGCAGGCTGCGGGCCGCGAACACACCGCTGAACAGGCCGTTCAGGCTGCCGAAGAACAGCGAGAACATGGGATCGTGGCGCAGTTCGGGGTGCATGGCGGTCATCACGCCGACGCAGTACTTGCTCAAGAAGATTCCCATGATCAGTGCCAGCGGTGCGAAGCTGCCCGGCACATGGAAATGGCGCGTGCCGGCTTCATAGCGGGTCCCTGCGGGCAGCGGCATGCGCAGCACCAGGGCGCCAGCCAGCAGGGCCGATGCCAGCCAGGCGCTCAACACCAGCGGCTCGGCGCCGAAGGTCGAGACCGTGCCCCAGATCGACAGGCCGATCATTGCGATCGGCATCACGGTGATGCGGCGCAGCGAGGCGCTGCGCGCGACGGCCTGGCTCAGGCCCAGCAAGAGCAGGGCGAGAAAAAGTCCTGCGACCCAGACGGGCGTGTTGCGGATGATCTGGAACAACATGGTCGAATCCTTTGCTTCGTGAGTGCCGCCAGGGGCGGGCGAGTGGGACGAGGGGTGCTTGAGGGCGCGGTCCGGGGGCCGCGACAACCGAACTTTGCGCCGGATCGTTCGAAGCGGGTGTGGCAATGCGACGAAACGAAGAATCCGGGGAGTGAATTGCAGCCCGCAGCGATAATCGGCCGGTCACAAGAGGAAGCAAAATTGGATATTTCACTGCTGGCCAAGGCGGCTGTCATGGGTGTGGTCGAAGGCCTGACCGAGTTCCTGCCGGTGTCGTCCACGGGCCACCTGATCCTTGCGGGCGCACTGCTGGGATTCGACGACGAAAAAGCCAAGGTGTTCGATATCGCCATCCAGACCGGGGCCATTCTTGCGGTGATCATCGTGTACTGGGCGCAGATCCGCGCCACCGTTGTGGCCTTGCCCACTCAGGCCCAGGCGCGGCGCTTCACGCTGAACGTGCTGATCGCCTTCGTGCCGGCGGTCATCCTCGGGCTGCTGTTCGGCAAGGCGATCAAGGCCCATCTCTTCACGCCGGTGGTGGTGGCCTCGACCTTCATCATCGGCGGCTTCATCATCCTGTGGGCCGAGCGGCGCTCGCCGGCGGCGGTGCGCATCCACCATGTCGAGGACATGCGCTGGCCCGATGCAGTCAAGGTCGGTCTGGTGCAGTGCCTGGCCATGATCCCCGGTACCAGCCGCAGCGGCGCGACCATCATCGGCGGCATGCTGCTGGGCCTGAGCCGCAAGGCCGCGACCGATTTCTCCTTCTACCTGGCCATCCCCACCCTGATCGGCGCCGGCGCCTACAGCCTGTACAAGGAGCGCGCGCTGCTGTCGGTGGCCGATGTGCCGCTGTTTGCTGTCGGCTTGCTGTTTTCGTTCGTCAGCGCCTGGCTGTGCGTGCGCTGGCTGCTGCGCTACATATCGAGCCACAGCTTTGTGCCTTTTGCCTGGTACCGGATTGCCTTCGGCGTGGTCGTGCTGCTCACGGCCTGGAGCGGCGCGGTGCAGTGGGCGGCATGAGGCCGCCGCAGGGCTAGATCAGCTTTTCGGCCGGATTGGTGATCTTGCGCAGCGCCTTGCTGCGGCTGGGCGCGAGCAGCAGGGGGTGGTCGGTGTGGCTGCCGTCCCAGGTCGGGTCTTCCAGGCTGTCGAAGACTTCGCGCAGCTTCTGGCCCCAGCCGCCGCGCACCAACTGAAAGTACGGGTTGTTCTCGTCGATGCAGGCTACTTTGTCGGTGGCGAAGTGGTCAACCTCATAGACCACGAGGTCCAGCGGCAGACCCACCGAAAGATTGGACTTGAGGGTCGAGTCCATGGACACCAGCGCGCATTTTGCGGCTTCGTCCAGGGGGGTTTCGGGCGTGATCACGCGGTCGAGCACGGGCTTGCCGTATTTGGACTCGCCGATCTGGAAATAGGGGGTCTCGGGCGTGGCCTCGATGAAGTTGCCGGCCGAGTAGACCTGGAACAGTCGCATGCCCTCGCCGTGCACCTGCCCGCCGAAGATCAGCGACACATTGAACTCCACGCCGGCCTGCTTGAGCGCGGCGGCGTCACGGTCGTAGACATGACGCACTGCCGCACCCAGCACGCGCACGGCGTCGAACATGCTGGTGGCGTTCCAGATGGTGATGGGTTGAGCGCTCTCGTGTTCCTTGAGTTGCTCGACCTGCAGCAACTCGCGCACGGATTGCGCAATGCTGAGATTGCCCGCTGTCAGCAGCACCATGAAGCGGTCGCCCGGCTTTTCGTAGACGATCATCTTGCGAAAGGTGCTGATCTGGTCCAGGCCCGCGTTGGTGCGTGAGTCCGAGAGAAAAACCAGACCGGCCTGGAGTTTGATGCCGACGCAATAAGTCATTTGGGTAACAGCTTCCTGATGGCGTAGAGCGCGTCGAGCGCCTCGCGGGGACTGAGGGCGTCGGGGTCGATCGCCGAAAGGGCCGATTCTACGGCGCTGGGGGCGCTGGACTCGGGTTCGGGCGGCGCGGCAAAGAGATCGACCTGCGCGCGGGTCTCGGTCTGCTGCGCCTCCAGCGCGCCCAGCGCGTGGCGGGCGTGGTTCAGTACGGCCGCCGGCATGCCGGCCAGGCGCGCCACCTGGATGCCATAGCTGCGGCTGGCCGGGCCGGGCTGGATCTCGTGCAGGAACACGATGTCGCGGCCGGACTCTGCGGCGCTGACGTGCACATTGACAGCGGCGTGGTGCTGCGCAGGAAATTCGGTCAGCTCGAAATAATGCGTGGCAAACAGCGTGAAGGCCTGCGTCTTGTCATGCAGCTGCGCGGCGATGCCGCTGGCCAGCGCCAGACCGTCGAAGGTCGATGTGCCGCGGCCGATCTCGTCCATCAGCACCAGGCTCAGTGGTGTGGCGCTGTGCAGTATCTGCGCGGCCTCGGTCATCTCGACCATGAAGGTGGACTGCGCATTGGCCAGATCGTCCGCCGCGCCGATGCGCGTGTGAATGGCGTCGATAGGGCCGAGACGGCAGGCCGCCGCCGGCACATGGCTGCCCATGGCGGCCAGCAGCACGATGATCGCCACCTGGCGCATATAGGTCGACTTGCCGCCCATGTTGGGGCCGGTGATGATCTGCATGCGCTGCTTCGCGCTCATCAGCGTGTCGTTGGCGATGAAGCTGCCGCCGGAGGTCTCGGCCAGGCGCGCCTCCACCACCGGATGGCGGCCCTGACGGATGTCGATGCAGGGCTCCCTGACGAACTGCGGCGCGCACCAGCCCAGCGTGAGCGAGCGTTCCGCCAGCGCGCACAGCGCATCGAGCGCGGCGAAGGCGCGGGCCAGCCGGCCCAGGTCGGCGACCCAGTCCTGCAACTGGTCGAGCAGCTGCTCGTAGAGCCATTTCTCGCGCGACAGCGCGCGCTCCTGCGCGGACAGGGCCTTGTCCTCGAAAGCCTTGAGCTCGGGGGTGATGAAGCGCTCGGCATTTTTCAGCGTCTGGCGGCGGCGGTAGTCGTCGGGCACCTTGTCGAGCTGGCCCTGCGTGACCTCGATGTAGAAGCCGTGCACCTTGTTGAACTGCACGCGCAGATTGGCGATGCCGCTGCGTTCGCGCTCGCGCGACTCCAGCGCCAGCAGGAAGGCGTCGCAGTTGTCGGTGAGGCCGCGCAGTTCGTCGAGTTCGGCGTCGAAGCCCGGAGCGATCACGCCGCCGTCGCGCACCATGGCGGCGGGTTCATCGAGCAGGGCGCGCTGCAACAGACCGGCACAACCCGTGGGCGGCTGCAGATCGTGCGCGATGCGTTCGAGCAGCGGCGGCAGGCCGGTCGTGCCGGCGGGCAGCAGCAGGCCGCTTTTATCCAGCGTGTGGCGCAACGCGACGAGCTCGCGCGGGCGCACCTGGCGCAGTGCAATGCGCGCCGTGATGCGCTCGACATCGCTGCTGCCCTTGAGCAGATCGCGCAGCCGCTGCCACGGGGCTTGTCCGGCCTGCGCGCCGTCGCCGCGCAGCGCCTGGATCGCATCCTGGCGCTGCAGCGCTTCGCTGCGCTCGCGCCGGGGCTCCAGCAGCCAGGTCTTCAGGGCGCGGCTGCCCATGCCCGTCATGCAGGTGTCGAGCAGGGAGAACAGCGTGGGCGAATCCTCGCCGCGCAGCGTGCGCGTGAGCTCCAGATTGCGCCGCGTGGCGGCCGGCAGGTCCAGCAGTTCATCGCTGCGCTGCACCTTGAGCGTGCGGATGTGCGACAGCGCACGACCCTGCGTGTGCTCACCGTAGGCCAGCAGCGCGGCGGCCGCGGCATGGGCCTGTGGCAGGGCCTCGGCCTGCCACGCCGACAGGCTGGCGGCGCCCAGTTGTTCGAGCAGCTTGCGCTGGCCCAGTGCGGCATCGAACTGCCACTCGGGGCGCAGCGTCTGCGCGCCGCCATGGGCTGCGCGCAGGGCCTTGAGTCGTTGTTCAAAGGCGGTGGTGACGCCGGCGCTGTAGAGCAGCTCGCTCGGCGCGATGCGCGCGATCCAGGCGTCAAGTTCATCGGCGGGGCACTCGGCCAGTTGCAGCTCGCCCTGCGTGACACTGACCCAGGCCAGGCCGCAGACATGGCGCGCGCCCTGATGCACGGCCATCAGCAGCGACTCGCTCTTGTCGGCGAGCAGCTCGGTGTCGGTGAGCGTGCCGGGCGTGACCACCCGCATCACCTTGCGCTCTACCGGCCCCTTGCCCGTCACATCGCCCACCTGCTCGCAGATGGCTACGGACTCGCCGAGCTTGATCAGCCGGCCCAGATAGTTTTCCAGCGCATGAAAGGGAACGCCCGCCATGGACACGGGCTGACCCGCGGACTGGCCGCGGCGTGTGAGCGTGATGTCGAGCAGACGCGCAGCCTTTTCGGCGTCGGCATAGAACAACTCGTAGAAGTCGCCCATGCGGTAGAGGAGCAGGGTGTCGGGGAAGTCGGCCTTGAGTGCGAGGTACTGCGCCATCATCGGGGTGTGGCCCTCGAATTTCGACGGCTTGCTCTGCGTCGCGTCCAAATTTTCCTTATCGTTCAACAAGTTAAGCCCATTGTTTATCGACCGCTACTTGCTGCGGTTGTCCGTTGTTGATCGCTGTCAGTCCGCCAGTTGCTGCGCCGCCTGGGCGGCAAAAATCATTTTAGACACCGCAATCGGCGCTCTCCATTTGATGGAACTCAGTCAGTATGTGATACGGCTATAAATCGTATATAAGTAGTAAAACACGGCTATTAGCCGTACAATGCAGAAGGCATCAAAGGCGAACACCATGGAAACCGCGCAAAAAAGAACCGCGCGTCTCGAATTGAAGACGACGCAGGAGTTGAAGCAGATGATCGCCCAGGCTGCGGCCTTGAGCGGCATGGACACGACCTCCTTCCTGATGGTGGACGTGGCTCAACGCGCCCGCAAAGTGCTGATGGAGCATCAGATGATCCATCTCTCCCTTGAAGGTCAGCGGCGGTTTGCGCAGCTCAATGAGGAATCGGCCAAGACCGGTAAGCCCACTGAAGCGATGCGCGAACTTGCCAAGCGGCCACGCCTGCCCCTGCGCGGCGAATGACCGTCGCACTGGAAAAATTCGATCCGACAAAAACCTATGCCGGCCTCAAGAAGGCTGGCAAAGGCGGGTTTGACTGCGGCCACAAAGTCATCAACGACTTTGTGGCCGGTTCGCTGAAGCAACAAGTCCAAGCCAGATCCAGCGTGGCCTGGGTGCTCACCGATGATGCCAATCTGGATCAGAACGGCAATCCGTTTCTCGTCGGCTTTTATACCTGGACGATGATGAGCGTGGACCAGAGCCTCCTCGTCCACCTGGGCAGCAAACTCCCGAAACTGGTCCCCTGTGTTCGTTTGGTGATGCTCGGCGTGGACAAAAGCTACAAAGGCCAGAAGTGGGGAACGGACCTGATGAGGCACGCTCTTGGAAACACCCGGGCACTGGCCGCGCAGGTGGGATGCCGAGGTATGTATCTCGATGCCGACGCGGGTGCGTATGGCTTCTACGTTGGCTTGGGGTTCAAGTCCCTTGACGCAACTGGCGGCCAGGCGCCGCGGGGTGTCTCGACGCCGATGTTTATTTTTCTTGAGGGCATCCCCGCAGACATCTAACGGCCGCGTTGCGTTGACCAAGCCACTGCCCTGGCCAGGTCAGAAGCAGCTTGTGTTTCATGCAGCCAGCGTTCGTTATCTGGAATGACGGTTGCTGTGCGGATCAGCCAGACGCCCACTTCCTGTTCCTCGACCAGGACTTGGCGACCCGCAAACTGTTTGCCAAGTGAAATTTCCCCATTTGCATCGATGACCTTGATTGTTGGGGGTGACGAAGTGGCTTGCATATTGTTCTCTTTCGTACTTGCTTGAATCGGTGTTGCACCGGAAATTTCATTCCAATTCGCCTTTCTGGTCAAGGCGGTGGGGCCGGCTCGCTAAGGCAAGCTCAGACATTGCGCAGAATGATCAACACCGTTAACCAAGCCCGATGTCATTCACCATGATCGCATCAATCCTCAATGAACATGGCGGTGGTGCGCGTCGGGAAAATGCGCGTGCGCATGCTCGATCGGTTCGTGCCGGTGCTCATGTGTGTGCCTTTGTCCAGGCGCCAGGACAAGCCCGGCCTGATCGGGGTGCTCATGCTGATGGTGCTCATCGTGCGCATGCACATGTTCGTGTTCCATGGGCTCGTGGACATGGGGATGCGCGTGCTTCTCCGTCAGGTGCAACCAGACGCCCAGGCCCATCAGGAGCCCGGCGGCTCCGAGTCGCGCCGTGACCGGTTCTCCACCGGCCAGCGCCAGAGCCGCGCCGAAGAACGGCGCCACGGAAAAATAGGCGCCAGTCCTTGCGGTCCCCAAGTGGCGCAGACCTACCACGAACAATGCGAGGCTCACGCCATAAGCCAGAAAGCCAACGGCCAGCGCGCCGCCCAAGATAAGCATCGAGGGCAGCCGGTCTCCCATCGCCAGGGCCAAGGCCAGATTCGCGCTCCCCGCCACCAGCCCTTTGACCGAGGCGACCCAGGTCGCGTCATTGAGGGAAACCTTGCGGGTCAGGTTGTTGTCGATGCCCCAGGCAAAACAGGCGCCAAGAATCGACAGCGCTGGCCAAAGGCCCGAGAAGCTCAGCTCTTGCGGCCAGCTCAGGATCGCCGCCCCGGCTGCGATGGAGGCCATGCCCAGGGCGATGCGCCGATCGAAGTTCTCGCGAAAAGCGATCCAGGCCAGAAGGGCCGTGAAAACGCCTTCGGCATTGAGGAGGAGCGATGCGCCAGAAGCGGGCATGCCGGCAAGGCCTGCCATCAGCAGCACAGGACCGACGACACCACCGGAAATCGTGGCCCCTGCAAGCCATTTGGCCTCGCCCTTCGGCAGTTTCACGTGGGCGGATCGTCTTGCCATCCGGTAAATCGTCAGCCCAAGTCCCGACCCCAGGTAAAAAAGGCCTGCGAGCATCCACGGCCCGACGTTGCCCAAAAGGTGCTTGGCGATCGGCGTGCCTGCGCCAAAGAGCAACGCGGCTGCGAGCGCGGCAGCCACGCCTGGATTCAATTTCGTCGCAGGATTCATTTTTCTCCTTCTTCACTCGACGAAGCCCCGGCGGTCTGGCAATGGCCGGACTGCCGCTTTCTACCTGTCAGCTGCTGCAGCGTCGGCTTCGGCCTCAGGCCATAGGCTCGGGAACAGGAAACGCAGAGCCCCCAAGGGGATGCCAAAGCGAACATGGCCGCGTGGCGTGTCCGACACCAGAAGCCCGGCGTCGAGCAGTTTGCTGATGAGTGTTGTGGCAGTTCGCTCGCCCATCCCCGTCATGCTGGCGAAATCCCCGCGACCGATCTCTCCCTGGCTGACGAACAGGTAATGCAAGGGGCGCAGCGCCTCCATGCGGATACCGCGCTTGACCACTTTTTCCTCATGCGCGAGCAGCGCGCCAAGCCGATCCTGCATCGCCTGCAGGTTGAGCATATGGCTCATGAACCGCACTTGGTCCCTGCATACATCGACGAAGAAGTCGATCCACTCGATGAGCATGCGTTGGCTTCGCTGGCCGCGTCCGTCCAGGTCGCCCATCCTGGGCATGTCGGCGTTGGACAGTTTTTCTGCGTAGGCGCTTCCGCTGCGCGCGAGACCTCGCAGCGGAGACCACAGACCCGCAGTCAAGTCCAGTGATTGCAGTACAGCCAGCGAGTGCAAGCGCCCGGTGCGGCCGTTGCCGTCGCAAAAGGGGTGGATCCACATCAATCTGTGATGCGCAGCGGCAGCCGCGATCACCTGCATTTCACCACGGCGTGCGTGGCCATAGACCGATGACCAGCGCTGAATCAGCGCGTCCAGCGCACCCCAGGCCGGCGCTATGTGGCGCCTGACAGCAACATCGCGCGTACGGATCTGGCCAGGCTCGACCACCACCGCCTCGCTCACTTGGCCATCGACATCATGCAGCCGCACGATCCGGTCGTTCGCATCGAGTTGTGCAAACAGGTGCTGGTGGATGGCACACAAGGCCCGGCCCGAGTAGAGGTCCGCCGTGGCCATGCGTTGCTCATAGATCCACCTCTCGGTCTCGATGTGGGCAACGGCCAGGTGTTGGAGGCGCGCCATTTCGCGATTCTCCGAGAAGACTTTGGCCATGGCCTGCTCAATCTCCACAGGGCGTGTGTGCTCGCCCTCGATCTTGTTCGAGTAATACGAATTCATGGACCGCAGCATCCGGGCGAGTTCACGGCTCACACCGGCCTGGCAGGCACCGGTGAGCCGAGCGGCTTCCGTACGAAGGTCGTGGGCCTTCTCCAGCACTGGCCCCATCGCACTCTCTTGGGGGAGCAGCGGTTCCAGCTGGTCAAAAGGATCCATATTAAATGCGGTCATTTTTGCGTATATTTAAAATTATTTAACGTATTGATTAATATGTATATTATATAATTAATTTTTAAAAAAATGCGTGTATTAAAGCGAGTTATTTATGGGGCTGATTCGCGGATCATACAACGGGCTTGACGCAGAGTTTTCACCCAGGACTGAGGCGCGGATGCGGTTCTTCGCCCGGCCACCCAAGAACCGCGTCAGAAGCGATAGATACCTATCAAGTTTCCTGTGCTTTCCGTATTGGATCGACGTCGTCATTCTGGCTTGAGCACGCGTTGGACCATGCGGCGCGCCATTGGACCGACCAGCAGAACGATAGGGAATGCCAACACCCAGGCGGTCAGCCAGGAACTTATCCAGAGGCCAAAAAAACCGCTCCCGAAGCCTCGCGCCACGGCAGTCGATATGGCCGACACGATCAGCGACATCAGGCCAGAGAGAACCAGGCCAAACAGCACGGGTTCGAATTTTCGGGGAATCATTGCGCCACCTCCGCTTCTTCCACGCAGGATATGTGCGCGGTGTTGCCGTGGGCGCTGTGATAGATGACTGCGAGGTTTTTCATTGCGTTGTCCTTTCAGTTGCGAAACTATCTTGAAGTATTCTCACCGCGAGATCGAGGCGACGAGGACGGCGGTTGCATAAAGCCCGAGTCCGAATACAGCGTGGTTGGCAAGACTCCTGGCGCGATTTTTTGCGGGTGCCGGAGTCTTCGAGGAGGCGATGCCTGCGCCCATGGCTGGCTGCATGAGGAGCCATGGTGCGGCAATTGTCGCGATGCCGATGCTCAGTGCGGGAAGCAGGGCGGGGCTGTACAGCCACCCGGAGCCGCGCACGCTAACGAGCAGTGCGGCGAACGCTACGCCGGTCGCGTAGTGCACTAGCCAGCCAAGCGCGCGTTCCCCCCTCACGGGGGCAGCCCTGGCAATTGCGTCGTGCCTCCATACGCCGCTGCGCCAGTGCCCCACCCAGCGGCCGATCATGTCGAACTTGAGTGCGGGCCCGCCCAGCCGCTGCTGCAGCAAAAGCCAAAGGTCCATGGTTGCCGTCGCGCCGATGCCGATCAACGCGATTCGCGCAATATCGTCTGTCAGTGTGTTCATGCTCTTTCCTTGTTGACGAGAAGGGGTCTGAACGTCACTATGCAAGTTCAAGTCAACTTGAGGTCAAGGGGTTTTCTTCATGGACATTGCCGCAGTCGCCAAAAAATCGGGTGTTCCAGCCTCCACGTTACGGTTTTACGAGGAGAAGGGGCTGATCGCCTCGGTCGGGCGGGACGGATTGCGTCGTCGGTTCGCCCCGATCGTGCTGAACCAGCTGTCGCTCATTGCGCTTGGCAAGGCTGCGGGCTTTTCACTGGGCGAGATCGGGCGCATGTTTTCATCGGATGGACGGGCCAACATCGATCGGGAGTCCCTGAAAGGCAAGGCCGACGATATTGACGCGACGATCAGGCGGCTGCAGGCCCTGAGCAATGGACTGCGCCATGCGGCTGTATGCCCGGCTACCAACCACTCGGAGTGTCCGACTTTCCAGCGACTGCTGCGCGTGGCGGGGGCGGGGAAGCTGGCCCCGCCACAAAAAAAGCCCGTGCGGGCAATCACCCCCGCTCGTACCACCCCTTGCTCCGATTGACCACGCTCACCACCAGCAGCATGACCGGCACCTCGATCAGCACACCGACCACGGTGGCCAGTGCGGCGCCCGAATTCATGCCAAACAGGCTGATGGCCGCCGCCACCGCGAGTTCGAAGAAGTTGGACGCGCCGATCAGGGCCGAGGGGCAGGCGATGTTGTGCTTCTCACCGACGGCGCGGTTGAGCCCGTAGGCCAGCGCGGAGTTGAAGAGCACCTGGATCAGGATGGGTACGGCCAGCAGCGCAATCACCAGGGGCTGTTTCAGGATGGCCTCGCCCTGGAAGGCGAACAGCAGAACGAGCGTGGCGAGCAGGGCGGTGATGGACCAGGGGCCGGTGCGTGCCAGAGCAATTTGAAGCGCCGCATCGCCCCGCGCCAGCAGCAGGCGGCGCAGCCACTGGGCCAGGATGACCGGTATGACGATGTAGAGCAGGACCGAGGTCAGCAACGTGGCCCAGGGCACGATGATGGCGGACAACCCCAGCAAAAACGCCACCAGGGGCGCGAAGGCAATGATCATGATGCTGTCGTTGAGTGCCACTTGCGACAGCGTGAACAGCGGGTCGCCGCCGGTGAGCCGGCTCCACACGAACACCATGGCGGTACAGGGCGCGGCGGCCAGCAGGATCAGGCCCGCGATGTAGCTGTCGATCTGGTCCGGCGGCAGCAGGGGCGCGAACCAGTGGCGGATGAACAGCCAGCCCAGGAAGGCCATCGAGAAGGGCTTGACCAGCCAGTTCACGAACAGGGTGACGCCGATGCCTCTGGCGTGCTTGCGCACTTCGCCCAGGGCGGAGAAGTCCACCTTGATGAGCATCGGGATGATCATGACCCAGATCAGCAGGCCCACGGGCAGATTGACCTGTGCGAACTCCATGCCGCCAATCGCCTGGAACACATCCGGGAACAACTGCCCGAGGGCAATGCCGGCGATGATGCACAGGAACACCCAGACGGTGAGATACCGCTCGAAAACGCTCATGGGGGACTTTCAGCTTCTGGCGAGATCGCGCGCTGTTGTCTGTAGCAGTGCGCTTTCGAGTTTGCTGGCCGGCAGGTTGATCAGGAGATCCAGGCGGCGGCGCATCTGGTGCATGGTCTTGCGGAAGGCCTCGAGTTTTTCTGCATCGGGTGCGTTGCCCTGCGAGGGGTCGGGATAGCCCCAGTGCGCGGTTGCGGGGTGCCCCGGCCAGATGGGGCAGACCTCACCTGCGGCGTCGTCGCACACGGTGATGATCAGGTCCATCTGCGGCGCATCGGGCGTGGCGAACACGTCCCAACTCTTGCTGTGCAGGCCGTCGGTGGGGATGCCCGCCTTTTGCAGAACCTGCAGGCCCAGGGGATTGGGCTTCTGGTTCTCACGCGGGCTGCTGCCGGCGGAGTAGGCCTTGAAGCGTCCCGCGCCCATGGCGTTGAGCAGGGCTTCGGCGAGGATGCTGCGCGCGGAGTTGTGCGTGCACAGGAACAGCACGTTCAGGGGCTTGGGGGAGGTGCTCATGGTGGAGTATCAGCAGCAGGAAGATTTGGAGGCGCTGGGGCCGCAGCAGGCAGCCTGGGCTGCAGGCGCCGTCACCGCCGCCTTTGCGGGAGCACAGCACGCCGCTTGGGGCGCGGGTGCAGCCTGCACGGTAGGGGCGCAGCACGCGCCCGCCGCCACCGGCTTGCTGGCTTCATTGAACACCGGAATATTGCCCAGCGTGTGGAAGTGCTCCCACGCGATGCCCTGGGGGTCCGTCACCCAGTGCTTTTCGCTGCGGGCATAGCAGCAACTGGTCGCGCCTTCGTCCAGCAGGGCCATGTCGGCGGATTCGGCGCGGGTCTTGAGTTCGGCAAGTTCCGAGGCATCGTCTACCTGGAAGCCCAGATGGTCGAGGCCGGGCTTGTCGCCGCGTGTGGAGATGGCGAAGTTCACGCGCGGGTCTTCAAGCATCCACTTGGCGTAGTCGGCTTCGACGCGGGCCGGCTGCGCCGCAAAGAGCCCGGAATAGAAGGCGATGCTCCGGGGGAGATCGTCGACATGCACATGGACGTGGAATCTTTTCATGGGGGTTTCCTTTTTCAGCAGTCGCAGGATGCGGCAGCAGGAGACAGGCAGGCCGCTCCCTGGCAGCAGTTTTCGGTGAGGTAACCGAGCAGTTCGTTCATGGTGGCGAAGGAGGCGCGGTAGATGAGGTTGCGCCCCTGTCGCTCCTGGGTGATCAGGCCGGCGTGGGTGAGCTCTTTCAGGTGGAAGGACAGGGTGGCGGGGGCGGCGGCCAATTGATCGCCCAGGTCGCCGGGTGTCAGTCCGCCCTGGCCCGCGACGACCAGCGCGCGGAACACGCGCAGGCGCAACTCCTGGGCCAGTGCGGCGAGGGATCGGACGGCGTCGGTTTCTTTCATAGTTCTATATTACAACAATTATGGAATTAATGTGGGAAATCCGGAAACTGAACTCCAGCACCCGGAACTCGTCGGTGAAGGGCAGTTCGATCGAATCACGTGGCCGGCCATAGGGCAGGAGGATGTCTTCGATGATGCGGCCCATGGTCTTCTGGACCGCGGAGACAACGGCGCTCTACATGGCATCGATGCCGGCGCGCAGGGCCGCGGCCAGAATGCTCTGGCGCAGCCGGTCGTTGCGCGCCAAGGGGGGGCGCCGATGCGAGCGCCCGACAGCTCGCCCTGCACCCGGTCAGCGAACAGGATCAGCGCCCGGTCCCGATCGCGCTGGCGCGACATCCATACCAGGCCGTCGATTTCCGTGAATTGATGATGCAGGGCCTGGGCCCAGCGCGCAGTGTCTGGATAGTCGCGCGCGGTGCTTGCGATCAACTCGCTCTTCGGGACTTTGAGTCTGTGCAAGCCTTCGGTCGTCAGATCGACGAGCCGCAGATCGCGCTGTGGCGTCAGCTCGCCGTGCCCGCGCTCCCCGCTGCATCGTGTCGCGCTGCCTTGATGACAGCCTGCGGATCGGACGTCAGCAGGTCCACGGGCCTGGCGTCATCGGGCAGCGAGCCGTTGTTGGAGGTGAACCATAGAGCCAGTTTCCAGGGATCCTTGCGTTCACCGAAGGCATCCAGGACGGCCTGAATGGTTTTGATCGGTTTGTGGTTCTCGAACTGGAAGGCGGGATAAATGTCGCGCGCGCGTGCGGTCTTTTCCGGATGGGGCACGGCAAACACCAGACGGCGCTTGCGCCAGTTGTCCGCCAGCGCGCTGGGTACCGCCGCCTGCGAGCGGTTGGCTCGGCCCAGTTGCTCAGCCGTGAAGTAGCCAAACTCATTGAGCACGCGGGCATGGCGCGTTGCCAGGCGCTGCGCCATCTCCATTTCGGCGACGTTGGGCTCGAGCATGCGCTGGGTGATGAAATCGACCATCTCTTCCATGCGGCGTTCGCGCACTTCGATGGCTTTTTCGCCCATGAGGCGATCGAGCATCGACAGCGAAGCCAGCAGCACCTTGGAGCTGGCGTCGTCCTTGACTTCCAGCAGGAACGATCTGCTCGCGCTGCCCCGGCTCGTGCGGGTTTCACCCACGGGCTGCACCGTCAGCAGGTTTCCCTGCACGGAGGTGGGGCGGGACTTGATCATGGGCGGAAGGAGTTTGATCTGATTGATCTTATTGTATAGGAACGGATCAATCAGATCAAACTCCTTCCTGCAATCCCTCGGTCGCGGTAACTCGCGTCGCGCCGGTCCAGGTAGCGCAGCATCGCGGGCCACTCAAGCACGCCGAAGGGGCGGCGGGTGGTGGGCTTGTGCAGGTGGGCTGGCCCCTGTACGCCGCAGGCAGGCTGCGGGCACATCGGGGACGCCCCGCGCCCGGGCGCCCTCAGTCCTGCGTGTCCGGTGCCTCTTGGACACCGCCGCTGCCCGTGATCTGACCGACGATGGCCTGGCGCACCTGGGCCTTGTCGCCGGCGCTGGCGAACTTGCTGTATTTGCTCAGCAGGGGCACGAGCTGGCCGTAGATCTTGGGCGCGGCGGCCACGCATTCTTTCTGGTCCATGAAGTCGGCCTCGCCCGTGAAGTTGCCGATCAGGCCGCCGGCCTCGGTGACCAGCAGCGAGCCTGCGGCCACGTCCCAGGGGCTCAGGCCGGTCTCGAAGAAGCCGTCGGTGAAGCCGGCTGCCACATAGGCGAGGTCCAGCGCTGCGGCACCCGGCCGGCGCAGGCCGGCAGTGCGCGGCATGATGTCGCCCATCATGGCCAGGTAGCGCGGGAAGTTGTCTCCGCTGCGGAAGGGGAAGCCGGTTGCGATCAGGCAGTCGGACAGGCGGATGCGCTTGGACACGCGCAGCCTGCGGTCGTTCATGTAGGCGCCGCGGCCGCGCGTGGCGGTGAACAGGTCGTTGCGGCTGGGGTCGTAGATCACGCCATGTTCGACCTTGCCCTTGACGGCCAGAGCGATGCTCACGCAATACACGGGGAAGCCGTGGATGAAGTTGGTCGTGCCGTCCAGTGGGTCGATGATCCAGACGTAGTCGGAATCCTTGGCGCCATGGGTGGCGCCGCTTTCCTCGGCCAGGATGCCGTGGCCGGGGTAGGCGGCCAGCAGGGTCTCGATGATGACCTGCTCGCTGGCGTGGTCCACCTCGGTGACGAAATCGTTGACCTGTTTTTGCGAGATGCGCAGGGATTCCACGTCGAGCGCGGCGCGGTTGATGATGGCACCGGCGGCGCGGGCGGCCTTCACGGCCACGTTGATCATGGGATGCAGATTGGGCGACATGGCTTGTAAGGAAGAGCGTAAGGCCGCGCCGAAGGGGCGGCGGAACCGCACCGGCGATGCGGGCGGCGACAATGGAGGGTGATTTTACCCGCCCGGGCAACTGGGATTCCGCCGTGCCATGAAGACCCGTTTTGTCCTGATCAATACCAGCCATGCCGGCAATGTGGGCGCGGCGGCCCGCGCCATGAAGACCATGGGCTTCGACGACATGGTGCTGGTGGCGCCGCGTTGGGACAATGTGTTGCGGCGTGAAGAGACGATTCAACGCGCCAGCGGCGCGCTCGACGTGCTGCGCAATGCGCGCATCGTCGAGACCCTGGACGAGGCGCTGGACGGCATGACCCATCTGTGCGCCACGGCCATGACGCCGCGCGATTTCGGCCCGCCCACACGCGCGCCGCGCGAGCATCTGGCGGCGCTGGCACCGACCGGACAGTCGGTGGCTTTTCTGTTCGGCTCCGAGCGTTTCGGCATGCGCAATGAAGACGTCTACCGTTGTCACGTGGCCCTGAGCATTCCCACTGATCCCGGCTTCGGCTCCCTGAACCTGGGGGCGGCCATCCAGGTGCTGGCCTACGAATGGCGGCTCGCGCTCGGTGGGTTCGAGGTGGCCGACGCTTCGACCACGCGGGACTTTGCCGACGCGCAGCAGGTCGCGGGCATGTTGACGCACTGGGAGCACGCGCTCACGGACATCGGTTTCCTGGACCCGGCCTCGCCCAAGAAGCTGATGCCCAGGCTCAATCAGTTGTTCAACCGCGCCGCGCTCACCGAGGAAGAAATCCACATTCTTCGTGGTGTCGCCAAGGCCATGTCCGAAGCGGCAAGCGGTGCAAAACGATAGACTGTGCCCAGAACCAGACCCCAAAGCCCCATGTTTTCCCGACTGCGCTCCGATATTCAATGCATTCTTGATCGCGATCCTGCCGCGCGCAGCGCCTGGGAGGTGCTGACCTGCTATCCCGGTCTGCATGCCCTGCTGATGCACCGGCGCGCGCACTGGTGCTGGAATCACGGCCTCAAATGGCTCGCACGCTTCATCTCCAATCTGTCGCGCTGGCTCACCGGCATCGAGATCCATCCGGCGGCCATGATCGGCGAACGCGTATTCTTCGACCATGCCATGGGCGTGGTGGTTGGCGAGACCGCCGAGATCGGCGACGGCTGCACTATCTACCAGGGCGTGACGCTGGGCGGAACCTCGCTGTACAAGGGCGCCAAGCGGCACCCGACGCTGGGCCGCGACGTGGTGGTGGGCGCGGGCGCCAAGGTGCTGGGCGGCTTCACCGTGGGCGACGGCGCCAAGGTCGGCTCCAATGCCGTTGTGACCAAGCCTGTGCCTGCGGGGGCGACGGCGGTAGGCAATCCGGCGCGCATCATCCAGGCCGATACCGACGCGCGGCGGGAGGTTGCTGCCTCGAAGATGGGGTTTTCAGCCTACGGCGTGACGCAGAACGACGATCCGCTGAGTCAGGCCATGCGCGGCCTGATCGACAACGCCGCAGGCCAGGAGCACCAGATCGCGCTGCTGTGGCAGGCGGTGCAGAAATTGTCCGACACGCGTGCCGCCGACGATTGCGTGCCCCAGGACGCCGCGCGGAAAGAAACCTTCGAGGCAGACAGGCTCACCCAGCTTGTGGGCAAGTAAGCCGCTTCAACGCGTCGGCTGCAGGCCGGAGGCCATGTCGAACACGGTCGCGCCCCAGTTGCCCGGAATTTCGAGCCGGTAGAGCTCGCTGTCGATGGGCTTGCCGGCGCTGTCCTGCGTGCGCAGGCGCAGGTAATAGACGCCGGGCCTCAGATCGCCCAGAACCATCTGCGAGGCACCTGTGCTGCGCGGTTCCGACACGATGTCGCTCAGCGCTGCATCGCGGCCCAGCCGGGCGCTGGTGGCTGCGGCGGGCAGCGGCTGTCCATCGGCTTGCTGTGCCGACCAGCGCAGCAGTGACTGGCCGTTCTGAACCGACACACTGGAGCTGATGATGCGCCACGGCTGCATGGCGGGCGGGGGCGGCGGTGGGGGCGGCGGCGCTTCCTTGACCACGATGAGCTTGACGCTGTCGAAGCCCTCGAGGCCCTGGCGGTCTATGCCACGCACCCGCGCGTACCAGTTGCCCAGAGCCAGGCCGCCCAGGTCCACGCTGCCGCCCTCGACCTTGATATCGCGCACGATGCGGTCGAACGACTCATCGCTGGCGATCTGTACCCGAAAGGCCTGAGCCCCAGCCAGTGTGGGCATTGGCCAGGCACCGAGCGGCCGCACGACTTCGGCAGGGGTCGCGTTCAGAATGGGTGCCGACAGCAGGGTGATGGCCTGCACTTCCCGTTGCGCCGGGTTGATGACGGCACCCGTGCCTCTGGTCAGGTCTACGCCGCTTTGCTGCGCGGGGTTGTCGGCGCGCACCAGGCCGTCGACCACTTCGGCGCGCGAGTTGCGGGTGGCCGGGTCCTCGTAGGCCACGCGGAACTGCGTGCCGCGCACACCGACAAGGGAGGTAGGGGTTTCGATTTGCAGCGGCGTGGCGCGCTTGACATCGCGCATAGCCAGGGTTTCGAGCGCGCCCTGGGCCAGGCGGATCAGGCCGGAGAACCAGGTGGTCGAGCCGCTGGTCGAGGCGTCGCGCATGGCGTAATGGCGCTGGGTGGCGATCTCCGCCAGACTGCCGGGAAGAATCTTCACACGCGAGCCGTCGGTCAGCTCGAGCACGGCCGAGCTGTTGGCGCCGGTGCGCAGGCGCGAACCCTCGGCCACAGCCGCACCGACCGTGGCCGCGCTGCCGTTGAGTTCCACATCGCCCTCGGCCACGATGACCCGGCCGCTGCCCGGCTGCGACTTGAGCAGGCGCAGAGGGATCGCCAGTTGCTGCCCGGGCCTGATGATGTTGGGGTCGCGCAGGCGATTGAAGCGCGCCACCTCGGGCCAGTCGGAGGCCTTGATCAGCATGTCGCGGGTCAGGCGGATGAGTTTGTCCGTGCGCTTGACGGTGTAGAGCAGGCTGGGCTCTGTGCTGCCGGGCGCCGGACCTTGGGCCTGGGCGCCGGTCCAGGCAAAGCCCAGGGCCAGCAGCAAGACCGCCAGGGTGCGGGGAAGTCGCGCTAGGGTCGGATTCATGGTTTCATTCCTGGGCCTCAGGAGGCGGGACGGATGGCCGACTTCGGGCGGAACGCCTTGCAGACCGCGTCGTGGGTCTCGATGTACGGCCCGCCGATCAGGTCCACGCAGTAGGGCACAGCGGCAAAAATGCCCGACACGATGACCTCGCCATTCTGGCCCCTGAGGCCCTCCAAAGTCTCCTGGATCGATTTGGGCTGCCCCGGAAGGTTGATGATCAGGCATTTGTTCCTGATGACGGCGCATTGGCGCGACAGTATGGCGGTCGGCACGAAGCGCAGGCTGATCTGGCGCATCTGCTCGCCAAAGCCCGGCATCACCTTGTGGGCCACGGCCAGGGTGGCCTCCGGGGTGACGTCGCGTGGCGCGGGGCCGGTGCCGCCGGTGGTGAGAACCAGGTCGCAGCCGGCGTCCACCAGCGCGATCAGGGTCGCGCTGATGCGGTCCTGCTCGTCGGGGATCAGGCGCGGCTCGAAGCGCAGGGGGTTCTTCAGGGCCCGGCCCAGCCATTCCTGCAGCGCCGGCAGGCCCTTGTCCTCGTAGACGCCACTGGAGGCGCGGTCGCTGACCGAAACGATACCGATGCGCACCGGGTCAGGGGTTCTGGGCGGGGTGCTCATTCGCTCATGTGCTCCCGCACGAGCTTGAAGATGTCGCGGTAGGCCTTGCCCTGGCGGGGGGCCTCGCCGGGGCGCCCGGGCACGGCGTCGCGGCGAGCCTGGCGGATCAGCGCGCGCAACTGCTGGGTGTCGGTGTCGGGGTGCTGGCTCAGCCACAGTCCCAGCGCGTCCTCGCTGGCGATGAGTTCGTCGCGCCATTTCTCGGCCTGGTGCAGCGACAGGGTCTCGCGGGCCGATCCGCTGTGTTGCTCGACCAGCGCCTGCCGGGCGGCGTCCAGGGTCTCGGGCTCCAATTGGCGCATCAGCTTGCCGATGAACTGCATCTGCCGGCGCCGGCCCTCGAAGTCGGTGATGCGCTTCGCATCGGCCAGCGCGTCCATCAGTTTCTCGGACAGTTCAAGGCGTGCGAGCAGGTCGGCGCGCAGGGTCAGCAGGTCTTCGCCGAGTTTTTGCAGTTCGGTGCTCTCGCGCTTGAGATCGGTGCGGCTGGCCGCATCTGTGCCCTTGAGCTCGCGCTTGAGTTCAAGATCGAGCTCGCTGCCCTCGGCGACAAACTCGCCGCGGACGTAGTAGCCTTTTTTTGGTTTGCGTGACATGAAAGTATCATAGCCTTCGATATGAAGAAACCATCCCCTGCCGCCCTGAGCGGCTTTGCCTACAGCCGCCCGTTTTTCGAAGAGCTGGTCGACTCCGCCCTGGCGCATGCCAGGAAACTGGGCGCCAGCGATGCCGGCGCCGAAGCCTCCGAGGGATGCGGCCTGAGCGTGTCCGTGCGCAAGGGCGAGCTGGAAACCGTGGAGCGCAACCGCGACAAGTCGCTGGGCGTCACGGTCTACAGCGGGAACCGCCGCGGCAATGCCAGCACCTCCGACTTCTCGCCAGAGGCTGTGCGCCAGACGGTCCAGGCGGCGTGGGACATCGCCCGCTTCACCGCCGAGGACCCGGTGGCCGGCCTGCCCGACGAGCAGGACATCGCGCAGGCCCAGCCCGATCTCGATCTGTTCCACCCCTGGGCACTGACCAGCGAGCAGGCCGCCACCATGGCAATGGAGTGTGAAGCCGCGGCGCTGTCGACCGATCGCCGCATCACCAACAGCGAGGGTGCGGGCGTCTCGGCCCAGCAGTCGCATTTCTTCAGCGCCCACACGCACGGTTTTCGCGGCGGCTATGCCAGCTCGCGCCATTCGATGTCGGTGGCGCCCATTGCCGGGCGCGGCGACGGCATGCAGCGCGACGCCTGGTACACCTCGATGCGCAATGCCGCAGATCTGGCCTCGCCGCAGGCGGTGGGGCGCTATGCGGCGCAGCGCGCGCTCAGCCGCCTGAAGTCCCGCAAGATCAAGACCACGCAATGTCCCGTGCTGTTCGAGTCGCCCCTGGCCGCCGGCCTGCTGGGTGCCTTTGTGCAGGCCGTCAGCGGCGGCGCGCTGTATCGCAAAAGCAGTTTTCTGATCGACTCCCTGGGCAAGAAGGTTCTGCCCGGCCACGTGGACCTGTTCGAAGACCCCTTCGTGCCACGCGGCAAGGGCAGTTCGCCCTTTGACGAAGAGGGCGTGCGAGCCGCGCCCCGCCAGGTGGTGGAGGGCGGTCGCGTGCAGGGGTATTTCCTCAGCACCTATTCGGCCCGCAAACTGGGCATGAAGACCACCGGCAACGCGGGCGGTTCGCACAATCTCACGCTGAGCTCGCGCCTGACGCGCCCCACCGACGACCTCGACGAGATGCTGCGCAAGCTGGGCACCGGCCTGTTCGTGATCGAACTCATGGGCTCGGGCGTGAACTACGTCACCGGCGATTACTCGCGTGGGGCTTCAGGGTTCTGGGTGGAGAACGGCCGCATTGCCTACCCGGTGCAGGAGATCACCATTGCCGGCAATATGCGCGACATGCTCAAAGGTATCCAGGCCATCGGCGCGGACACCTACAACTACGGCGCCAAGACTGTCGGCTCAATCCTCATCGACCGGATGAAGGTCGCGGGGAGCTGAGCCGCTGCGGCTGGCTGCGCAGTCGCTGGAGTGCGCCTGCGGTCTTCAGCCCGCCAGGGCGGCCTTGACTGCGGCCGAGACCTGTCCCATGTCGGCCTTGCCGGCCAGCCGCGTCTTCACCACGCCCATGACCCGACCCATGTCGCCGGGCCCCTTGGCGCCGAGTTCGGCGACGATGGCATCGACCTGAGCGCGGACTTCGTCAGCGCTCAGCCGTTGTGGCAGATAGGCTTCGAGCACCTTGATTTCGGCGGTCTCCTTGTCGGCCAGATCCATGCGGGCCGCCTGGGTGAAGGCGGCGACGGAGTCTTTGCGCTGCTTGATCAGCTTGTCGACGATGGCGATCACGGCCACATCGTCGAGCACCACGCGCTCGTCGACTTCTTTTTGCTTCATGGCGGACAGCAGTAGCCGGATCGTGCCCAGGCGCTCACTGTCCTTGGCGCGCATGGCGGTCTTCATGTCTTCGGTGATCTGGTCTTTGAGCGGCATGGTGTGACTCCAGTCAGGCGGGTGATAAGAAGAGGCGGAAAAAAAGGGCGGCAACAAAAAAGCCCGCGTGAGCATCCTCAGGCGAGCTTTCGGGCCGGAAAAAGCCGACGGATCGATCAGGCGATCAGTACAGCTTCTTGGGCAGCTGCATGCTGCGCACGCGCTTGTAGTGACGCTTGACGGCTGCGGCCTTCTTGCGCTTGCGCTCGGCGGTCGGCTTTTCGTAGAACTCGCGGGCGCGCAGTTCAGTCAGCAGACCCAGTTTTTCGATGGTGCGCTTGAAACGGCGCAGAGCCACATCGAACGGCTCGTTTTCTTTAAGACGGATGGCGGTCATTACGTAATGTTTTCCGAAAATTTGCCTGGGGAAGATCGGGCCCGCAGACGGGGTGTCCCCTGCCAAAAAAGGTTCGGGCAGCAGGGGTTTGCCAGCAAAGCCTTGGATTATAGCGGTTTTGGCGCCGCCATCAAGCCATTGTGAGCCCAAGACGGTAATGTCCCCTTCGCACCAGATAGTAGTGTCCCCTTGGTGTTTAGGAGACATAGATGGTTGGAGAGGCGGGGTTGATGAGTCAGAAGGAAGCGCAGCGCTTAGGGGTGAATCGCTCCGGACTTCCTACTTACACCTGGTACGGCAAGAGGGGGCAGGTCAGTTCGTGACCACAGTAAAGTCGAAATTGGAAAAAATGTTCGGTGGGGCTGATGAGTGGGGCAGGCTCACGCAGAATTTTAAGCGCGACTTGAGTGGACCCCTGGTGTTGGGCAAGCGGGTGTTCCAGGCATGTCCCGCCGGCAGTGCTCGGAAATTCATCTCTAATGCTCTCTTGGTCAGCCTTTTGGCCAACTGATCACCTCAGCCAGCCCATCCGTCGCAGGCGCGATTTGATGAATGACTTGCCCGGGGAATACCTGCTGGCGAAGATCGGACAGCACCTCGTGCGCGCCGCCAAAGGGCGTGAACAAGTCCACCAGCCAGACCTCGTCGCCGCTTTTCCAGTCCGCCGCCGTCAACTGATGCGGAGCCGTTCTGTATCGCAGTGCAGTTTCTGGCGAGAGCAGAGCCCACGACGCGTATGCGATGGGCGCTTCATCACGCATGTACAGCTTGGCCTGCTGGAACATCAGGGCTGGCATCACGCGCCACTCCAGATCGCTGATCAAAGTGTGGCGGGTAGCGCCCTGCTGCATCATCAGCCAGGTCACTGGCCCGAGCAGCGGCAACTTGGCCAGCACGCTGCGGGCCTGCTCGCGGGCAAGCCGGGCGATGGCCGTCAGGTCCGGCCCGGCAGAATCGGCTGCGGGGGTTTGCGCAATCTCTTGTTCAGCGGTGGTGTTCAAGATTCGCTCTCCAGAGTGGTCAATCGCTTTGAGGGCTTCGCATCTGCGCTGCGGATTTTTTCGAGATGGGAGTCGGGGCTGCGCAACACGCCGTTCATGGCGTCCTCACTACAGTGATTGGTGCAGCGTTGCTCCCCCCTCTGCGCATCAAGAGCATCGAGGGCAATGGCGCACGCGCAACGGAGATATCCTTGGTCGCGGGATATTGGGCCTTCAGAAGACCGACATCGCGCTCGTAGTGGTCCGATAACTTGACGTCCAGCGTTCCGCCAGAGAATCCGACCAAGGCCTGGTCAATGAGCGGAATTGCAATTCCGGAGGCTTGGTCGTCCTTGTCTGTGCGTTCTTTGTTCACCAGATCAATGTGACCCAGGTAGACGACTGCGCGCGGCGGCACTTCAAACTCTGCCTGGACGTCGTAGAACATTTCACCAATGAAAGGAAAGCGACCGGCCTTTCCCCAGAATCCGGAAAGTGTGTGCTTTCCGGGCTGCAGACGCATGGTGACGAGCGTTGAACTAGCGCCCCTCCCCGTGCCAACGGAGGCGGTCGCTGAGAACGGCAACGTGTGGCCGCTTATGAGGGCGCCCAGTGACCATGTTCTGAATTCAGGGCGGTAGGCGTTGGTCATCTGCATCGACAGGACTGCGATCGACTCCTTTTCCAGATCAATGGACGTCTCGTTTTTTTGGAGCGTTGCGGCGCAACCGCCAAGAAGAGCGGCAAGCACGCATGCCGAAGCGAGGCGAAGCAGGGTTTGACGCAGAGAGGTCGTATTGCAGTTGCGTGTCGTGGTGGGCGAAGCGTCGAAAGAGTGGAAAGAGTTGTTATTGGCGGTTGCTTCCAAGATGCGTTCCTTTAATCTATTGAAGTGTTCAAGCCCGGCAAAGCAGAGCGAGCTCAATCAATACTAAAACCAAAGTAGTATATTGTGGGGGCCATGCGGCGATGTTCCCTTTGCATGGCTGCGGCGGCTCTGGGCGCAGCACGGAGACGCCGCCCGGCTGGATGATGCAGGGGCGTTCGCTGGCTCCCCATCAGGGGGACGTCTCTAATTCGGCCTGACCGCTGCCATCAAGCCAAGAGCGCAGGCGTGGGCGCTGGACCAGGCCCACTGGAAGTTGTATCCGCCCAGCCAGCCGGTCACGTCGGCCAGCTCGCCGATGAAGTGCAGGCCGGGCTGTCGGGTGGATTCCAGGGTCTGGGACGATAGTTCCCGGGTGTCGACGCCGCCGGCGGTGACTTCGGCCTTGCGGTAGCCCTCGGTGCCGGTGGGCACGATCTCCCAGCGGGCCAGCCGCTCGGCCAGTCGGGCCAGGGCTTTGTCCGAGGCTTCGTTGACGGGGCGCAGCCAGTCGGCGTCCCGCCGCACCCAGGCGTCGGCCAGGCGAGAGGGCACCAGTGCGGCCAGTTCGTTGGCGATGAGTTTGCGCGAGCGGGCCTTGGCCTGCGCCAGCGCTTCGGGCAGGGCCGTGCCTGGCGCCAGGTTGATGCGCACGGGCTGGCCTTCGTGCCAATAGCTGGAGATCTGCAGGACCGCGGGGCCGCTCAGGCCACGGTGGGTGAACAGCAGGTCTTCGTCGAAAGCGCCGCGCGATTTGCCGCTGCCGCATTCGATGCGCACCGGCAGCGACAGGCCGGCGAGTTCGGCGTAGGGCGCCCAGGCGTGGCCGTCGAAGGTCAGCGGCACCAGTGCGGGCCGGGTCTCGACGATGCGGTGGCCGAACTGCGCGGCCAGTCGATAGCCGAAGTCGCTGGCGCCGATTTTCGGAATCGACAGGCCGCCGGTGGCCACCACCACGGAATGGGCCTGCACGGGGCC
>JAURZS010000157.1 GCA_030653255.1 Burkholderiaceae bacterium
GACGCCAAATGCGATCTGCTGCTCTACGGCAACGCCGAGCGCGCCATCGTCGAGATCGCCCATCGGCTGGCGGCCCGCGAGCCGGTGCAGTCCATCACCGATGTGCGCGGCACGGCCTTCGTGCGCCGCCCCGGCGACGAGAGCGCGCGCGGTTGGTTCGAGATCGATTCCAGTTCGGTCGATGCGCCGGGGCGCGTCGAGGCGCATGTCAACCCTTACATGACCACCTCCGAACAGGCGACCCAGCAGGGGAGCACCTGCGCCGCAGAAGCGGATGCACCTGCGGGCGCGGCCCCTGCGCGCGGCAACACCATCCAGCCCCTGACCTTCGTGCCCAACCCGGCATTGCAGGCGCGGGCCAGATTGCAGGTGCCGCCGCGCGAGCGCTCCGTCATCCGCCTACCGTCCTACGAGCAGGTCCGCAGCGACCCTGTGCTCTATGCGCACGCCAGCCGGGTGCTGCATCTGGAGACCAATCCCGGCAACGCTCGCGCGCTGGTGCAGGCACACGGCGAGGGCGCGACCGCACGCGACGTCTGGATCACGCCGCCACCGATTCCCCTGACCACCGCCGAGATGGACTTCGTCTTCGGCCTGCCCTATGCGCGTTCGCCGCATCCCGTCTATGCCGACGAGCAGGGTAGCCACGACGGCGCCACGCGCATTCCGGCGTGGGAGATGATCCGCTTCAGCGTCAACATCATGCGCGGCTGCTTTGGCGGCTGCACCTTCTGCTCCATCACCGAGCACGAGGGTCGCATCATCCAGAGCCGCTCCGAAGACTCCGTGATCCAGGAGATCGAGGCCATCCGCGATTCGGTCAAGGGCTTCACCGGCACCATCTCCGACCTTGGCGGCCCCACGGCCAACATGTACCGCATCGGCTGCAAGAGCCCCGAGATCGAAGCCGCCTGCCGCAAGCCCAGCTGTGTCTACCCCGGCATCTGCCAGAACCTCAATACCGACCACGGCCCGCTGATCCACATGTACCGGCGCGCGCGCGCCCTGCGGGGCGTGAAGAAAATCCTGATCGGCTCCGGCCTGCGCTACGACCTGGCGGTGCAGTCGCCCGAGTACGTCAAGGAACTGGTCACGCATCACGTGGGCGGCTACCTCAAGATCGCGCCCGAACACACCGAGCAGGGCCCCTTGTCGCGCATGATGAAGCCCGGCATCGGCAGCTACGACAAATTCAAGCAGATGTTCGACAAATACAGCGAGCAGGCCGGCAAAAAGCAATACCTCATTCCCTACTTCATCGCCGCACATCCTGGCACCAGCGACGAAGACATGATGAACCTGGCGCTGTGGCTCAAGAAAAACGGCTTTCGTGCCGACCAGGTGCAGACCTTCTATCCCTCGCCCATGGCCACCGCCACGGCCATGTACCACAGCGGGCGCAATCCCCTGCGCAAGATCACGCGCGACAGCGAAACCGTGGACATCGTGCGCGGCGAGCGCAGGCGTCGGCTGCACAAGGCCTTCCTGCGCTACCACGATGCCAACAACTGGCCGGTGCTGCGCGAGGCGCTCCAGGCCATGGGGCGCGCCGACCTCATCGGTAATGGCAAGCACCACCTGATTCCGACGTTCCAGCCGCTGGCGACCGGCGCCTACCAGAGCGCACGCCGCAAGAACTCCACGCAGGCCGATGTCGCGCGCGCGACATCGACAGCGCCGCGTTCGGCCAAGCCGGTCACCCCAGTCAGGGGCCGCGTGCTGACGCAGCACACCGGTTTGCCGCCGCGCGCCACGGGTGCGCCAGCAAAGGCCAAAGCCAAAGGCCCACGCAAGCCCGGTTGATCTGTAAGGGCGTTATTTTCACGTCAGAATTGGACCGCCTAATCCGCCCGGGTCTCAAGCCCGTGCGTCAATCCCGGTGGTGCTTCTCTCGCCTGCCGGATTGCCGCCCCACTTACGATATTCCACAAAGGAGACGTTATGCGTAGTCTGAGCAAACTGTTTGTCACCACCATTGGCATAGGCGTCCTGAGCGCTGCTGCCCATGCCCAGGCCCCATGGCCGTCCCGCTCGATCTCGCTGGTCGTGCCCTTTGCTGCAGGCGGCCCCACCGACGTGGTTGCGCGCACACTGGCCGGCTCCATGAGCCGCACCCTGGGTCAGACCGTCGTCGTCGACAACAAGCTGGGTGCAGGCGGCACGGTGGCAGCGTCATTCGTGGCCAGGGCCGCACCGGACGGCTATACCTTCTTCATCCACCACAACGGCATGGCGACCTCCACGGCGCTGTACCGCAAGCTGTCCTACAACCCGCTGACCGACTTCGAATTCGTGAGCCAGGCCGTGGACGTGCCCATGACCCTGCTGGCGCGCAAGGACTTTCCGGCCAACAACCTGGCGGAGCTGGTTGCCTACGTCAAGGCCAACAGCGCCAAGATCAATCTGGCCAATGCTGGCTTGGGCGCGGTCTCGCAACTGTGCGGCATGCTGTTCGAACGCGCCGTCGGCGTCAAGCTGACTGCCGTGCCGTTCCAGGGCACGGCCCCGGCCATGAACGCGCTGCTGGGCGGCCAGGTCGACATCCTGTGCGACCAGACCACGCAGACCATTCCGCAGATCAAGTCCGGCACGGTCAAGCTCTATGGCGTGACCACGCGCAACCGCATCCGCGCCTTGCCCGATGCGCCGACGCTGAATGAAGGCGGCCTCAAGGACTTTGAAGTCCTCGTGTGGCACGGCATCTATGCGCCCAAGGGCACGCCCAAGCCCATCATCGACCGCTTCAATGTGGCTTTGCGGACCGCGCTCAAAGACCCGGATGTGCTCAAGCGCATGGCCGACCTGGGCGCCGAGATTGCGCCGGACGCCAAGCTGTCGCCGCAGGGGCTGCAGACGTGGCTCAAGGCAGAGATCGACAAGTGGGGTCCGATCATCCGCGCTGGCGGCACTTTCGCGGACTGAGCGCCCCCTTCATCGCCGTCTATAGCGGCAGGCCGACGTAATTCTCGGCGAGGGCGGCCGATGCCGCCCTCGACTGGACCAGGTAGTCCAGTTCGGCTTCCTGCCTCTTCAGGCCGAAAGCGCCGGTGTCTGGAAACCGGTGCATCAGCGAAGTAAACCACCACGAGAAGCGCTCGGCCTTCCAGACCCGGCCCAGGCAGCGCTGCGAATACGCGTCCAGTCCGGCGGATGAGCGCTCGCGGTAATGCTCGATCAGCGCGCGCGACAGATAGCCCACATCGGCAGCCGCCAGGTTCAGGCCCTTGGCCCCCGTGGGCGGCACGATATGCGCTGCATCGCCGGCGAGGAATAGCCGGCCGAAGCGCATCGGCTCAGCTACGAAACTGCGCAGCGGCGCGATGCTCTTCTCGATCGACGGGCCGGTGACCAGCCGCTGCGCGGCCTCGGGGTCGAGCCTGCGGCGCAGCTCGTCCCAAAAGGCCTCGTCGCTCCACGTTTGCACATTCTCATCAGCCCCGCACTGCAGGTAATAGCGGCTGCGCGTGGCGCTGCGCATGCTGCACAGAGCGAAGCCGCGTTCCGTGTTGGCATAGATCAGCTCTGGCGAGACCGGCGGCACCTCGGCCAGCACGCCCAGCCAGCCGAAGGGATAGACCCGCTCGTAGTTGCGAATGGCCGAGGCCGGAACGCTGGCGCGGCTCACCCCGTGGTAGCCATCGCATCCGGCGATGAAATCGCACTCGATCTCGTGCGCGATGCCATCCAGCACATAGCGCACCTGCGGGTGCGCGCCGTCAAAGCCGTGCAGGCTGACGGCCTGCACCCCGTAGACGGAGGGCAAGCCCGCTGCGGCGCGCGCCTCCATCAGGTCGCGCGTGACCTCCGTCTGCCCGTACACCGTGACATGACTGCCGCCCGTGAGCGCGCTCAGATCGATGCGGTGGCGCTTGCCCTTGAACAGCAGCTCGATACCTTCGTGGACCAGGCCCTGCGCATGCGCGCGCTGTCCTACACCGGCCTGGTCGAGCAGGTCCACGGTGACTTTTTCGAGCACGCCGGCGCGGATACGGCCCAGCACATGGTCGGCGCTCTGGCGCTCGATGACCACCGAGTCGACGCCCGCGCGATGCAGCAACTGGGCCAGCAAAAGCCCTGAGGGTCCGGCACCGACAATGGCGACCTGGGTTCGCATGGGAAACCGATCATCGCACAGGATGCGTGCGATGAAATGCACCCCGAAGCCCGACATTTCTTGCTGGTCCGTAGACAATAGCTGCATGTTTGCCGACATACAGTCCTGGGGAGAAACACTGCGCCTGCTGGTCGAGCTGATGGGCACGGCTTCTTTTGCTTTGTCGGGTCTGCTGAAGGCGGCCCGCAAGCGCCTTGATGCCGTCGGGGTCTGCGTCGTGGCATTTCTTGCGGCTTTCGGTGGCGGCACCCTGCGCGACTTGCTGCTGGACCGCCGGCCGTTCTTCTGGGTCCAGCATGTCGAACTGCTGTGGGGCGTCATGGCGCTGTGCATATTGGCCATGCTGTTCTTGCGTCAGCACCATTTCGAAGTGACGGAAAAGGCCATCCAGTGGCCCGATGCGCTGGGGCTGGGGCTGTTCACTGCGACAGGCGTTCACCTGGCGCTCAGCGACCAGATGCCCCTGCTGGTGGCCGTCCTGATGGGTGTGACCACGGGTGTCTTCGGTGGCGTGCTGCGCGATATCGTCTGCAATGAAGTGCCCACGGCCTTCAGCGACCACCAGCCATACGCCGTCTGCGCATTCGCCGGCGGCTGGACCTATGTGGGGCTTTGGTGGCTGGATGCGCCGGGATGGACGGCGTTGTTGGCCTGTGTGGTTGTGACTGCAGGTCTGCGCATTCTGGCCATGTGGCGCAAATGGGAGCTGCCCGCCTGGCAGGTGTGAGCCTGACGGGGCGGGAACAGTTCGTTCAGCAGGGTAGAATCCCCCTCAGTCGGGGCGTAGCGCAGCCTGGTAGCGCATCTGGTTTGGGACCAGAGGGTCGAAGGTTCGAATCCTTTCGCCCCGACCATTCAATGGCCAGTCATTGATCCTGCGGCGATATTCAGCGTCGGCCTCCACTCTTCCCGGTAAAATTTCCTCCCACCACAGCCAGTAGCTCATCCGGATAGAGCACGAACCTTCTAAGTTCGGGGTAGGGGGTTCGAGTCCCTCCTGGCTGGCCACCCGTCAGGCGCTGCCGCACGCCCCTCAATCCCTCTTGATTCCCGTGCCGGACCGCATTTCGTGTCCGTTGGGGTTCAGGCCGAAAGCGAAGCAATCCAGTCCGTGTCCGGCTCGTCCTCCAGCCGTTCCATGCGCGCAATGTAGCGCTCCAGCATGCTCCCATCGACCTTGTCTCGTGTCAGCCGCCTGAACTTGTCGCGCACCTCATCGTCGCTCATGGGGTTTTCGGGGCTGCCCTTGGGTGCGCGGTTGACTGCGCGATGGGTCTCGGCGCCCGTCTTGTCGTGCAATGTCACGATCGCCTGGTAGTAGTGCGGCAGGGCAGGGTCGGCCACGATGCGGATCTCGTGCGCATCGGCCAGCGGCGCCCGGTCGCGCCGCAGCCGGGCCATGGCCTCCACCGAGGAATGAATGAAGGCGCAGCAGGCGTGCATCTTGCGCTTGGGTCGGGCCAGGCACCACAGATCCCTGTCGCGTACGGCGTTGCAGTCGATGCCGGTCGAGACCGTCGCGTAGTAGCCGACCTTGCTCTCCAGAATGTGTTCCGGCCCGCTCATGCCGGCGGCCGCTCCGGGGTGGTGGCCAACTTTACGTTGTGGGCAAAGTGACCCAGAACGGAGATGAGGCTGGCGTCAGTGTGTTTGGATTTCATGGAACGCGTTCAGTCGCTGTCACGGTCGGTGCCGGTGTCGGGTGACGGCGCAAGGTCACTGTTGCAAAGTCCGCTTCCTGGCGGCGTCAACTGGGCGGCAAGCCGCCCGCCAAAGCCTGAACCTGATCATGAAGCCTCCTTTGTCACCAGGTCTGCGTGGTGGATCTCGAGTGCCCCGACAAAGCGCGCGGCCATGTTGTAGCTGGCAATCACCGCCACCAGCTCCACGAGCTGGCGAGAATCGGGAAACGCGCTGCGCACTTCAGAGAACGTGGCATCGCTCACGTTCACCTGGTGTGTCATTTCATCGGTGAGCCGGATCACCGCACGCTCCCTGGCGTCGAACATCTGCACGTTGTCGACCGCCGACTTCAAGTCACGCAAGGCCTCCAACTGGGCCTGGGTGCCGCCGGCCTTCAGGTAGATAGGCCCATGCACCCCTACTTCGAAGTCGTTGCCGTGCGCCACGCCGATGGCGCAGACCGCCATCTCGCGGTACTTGTCCGGCAAACTGATTTCGGTACGCATGGCCAGCATCAGGTCGTTCCAGCCGCGGGCCACGGGCGGCGAGTACAGCAACATCCGGTCCACTGGGTTGAGTTGCCCGCCGCGCCGCGCGCGCATTGCGGCGACGATGTCCGCGGGCTCCTTGAGGTCGATGGGTTGGTAGTCGAGTCGCGCCATGAAGTCTCCGTTGTAGTGAATCTGTCGCATTTTTCTTGCGTCAACGCTTCTGCTACCGCAGAATCAACTGAATACTAATTCAAATGGCGCAAGTTAAGTTGGTGCCTTGCAGGCCATGGCCTGCCGGGCGGGCCCGCAAGGCTCGCACAGACATGAACATACAACTCCCATTGACCTCTCCCGAGCACGCAGCACGCTACCGCAAGGCGGGGCTGTGGCATGACAAAACCCTGTTCGAATGGTTTGCCGCCAACGCATCGCGCCATCCGGACAAGCTGGCCATCATCGACGGCGCTGAGCGCATCACTTACGGCGAACTGCGCCAGCGCGTCGACGGCCTGGCTGGCCATCTGCTCGACCTGGGGCTTGCGCCCGGCGACGTCGTGTCGCTGCAATACCGCAATTCTTCGATCATGCCGCTGGTGCACCTGGCCTGCAACCGCATCGGCCTGCTGTACCTGCCGCTGCACGATTCATGGCGCGATGTGGAGGTCATGCACCTGCTGCGGCGTGCGCGTGCGCGCATGGTTATCGTCCCGGTCGAATACCGCGACTTCCATCATGCCGACATGATCGCGCGCATCCGCGCCGACCTGCCGCAACTCCAGCATGTGTTCACGCTGGATGGCGCAGCCCCCGGCACGCGGCGGTTCAGCGAACTGCTCGAACCCGGCCATCGCACGCAGGCCGAGCTCGATGCACGCCGCCCGGACCCCGATCTGCCCGCGCATACCATGCTCTCGGGCGGCACCACGGCCCTGTCGAAGATCAGCCGCTTCACCTGCAACGATCTCATGGTGATGCTGGACAACTTCGCGCTGCCGGCCCGCTTCGGCGCAGATGACGTCATTGCCGCGCTGGCCCCGGCTGGCACCGGCGCGACGGGCTACATTTTCCCGATCCTGACCCCCTTGCTGCATGGGGCAACCTCGGTCATTCTCCAGCGCTGGGGCAACAACGTGCCCGAGGCGGTGGACCTCATCATCCGCAATCGCTGCACCTGCGCCGTCGGCATCCCGACGCAACTCACGCTGATGGTGCCGGAGATCGAGCAGCACAAGCCCGAGGACTTCGGGCCGTTCCGCCTGTTCTTCAATGCCGGCGCGCCCCTGTCCTACGACACCGGCCTGAAGATCGAAGAAGGCATGGGCTGCGTGATCCAGTCCATGTACGGCACCACTGACGGCGGCTGCCCCACAGTCACCACGGTCGACGACCCGCGTGAAAAGCGGCTGCGCACGGTCGGGCGCGTGGTGCCGCAGTGCGAATGCGAGCTCTGGGGCCCCGACGGCAAGCCCGTGGCGCCGGGCGAGCAGGGCGAGGTGGTCTGGCGCGGCGCCGACAAATGCTACGGCTATCTGGGCGACGATGAGCAGACCGCAGCCCATTTCACGGCCGACCATTTCTACAAGAGCGGCGATCTCGGCCAGTTCGATGCCGACGGCTATCTGCGCATCACCGGACGCGTCAAGGACATGATCCTGCGCGGCGGTCGCAATATTTCACCGTTGACGATCGAGCAGCAGCTGATCAAGCATCCGGCGGTGGTGGATGTGGCGGTGGTGGCCATGCCCGATGCCGTTCTGGGCGAGCGGGCCTGTGCCTTTGTGTTGCTGCGCCAGGGTGCCAGCCTTGGCTTTGAGGAGATGGTCGAATTCCTCACGAGCCAGCATCTGGCTGTGTGGCAATTGCCGGAGCGCCTTGAAGTGATCGACGATTTCCCGCGCGGGCCTGGGGGCAAAGTGCAAAAGGCCAGACTGACCCAGATCGTCACCGACAAGCTGAAAGCCAAAGCCGGGGCCTGAGTGGAACGTCCGCTGGACGGGCTACCCCTTTTAGGGATTTGATTGAATAATGGCGCTTTGTAGCGAAAGCAAATGCCCCATGTTCGAGCGCATCAAGAACATTTTTTCCACCCAGAAGAAGCCCGCCTTTGAAAACAGCGGGCAGGCCGCTGCCAGCCAGGTTTCCGAATGGGCTGGCACGCAGGGCTGGGGCTTCAGCGGCCCGAGTCCGAACCGCAGTTTTGCGCTCGATGGCCGCGTGCGTGGCCGCTCCTGGCGTCTGGAGCGGGGAAAGCCATCGCGCACCTTCATCCGCGGCGAGGAATTGCGCGCCCGCGCGGTCCTGGGCATCGACGAGGACGCCGCCGTTCTGGTGATGAACCGTCCCCTGAAGGAGGCGCTGGACAAGAAGGCCTACCAGCTCTACACCGACAACCTGCGCACCACCGTCGATCCCAGTTTGCCCGAAGAACTGCGCTGGCTGGCCACCTACGAGGAATTCGGCTGGGCCGAATTGCCGCCGGATTTTTGGCAGCGTTATGCCGTGCTGGCCGACACCCGGGAGAATGCCCAGGCCTGGGTCAGCGCGCGCCTGGCCGATCGGTTGATGCATTGGCCGGAGCCGGGACCGCATCCCCAGGTGCCCATGATGATCATGCTGCTGCGTGGCAAGGCCTACCTGCGCATGGAGTACGCCCCGGCCGACCTGCCCACGCTGCGGCACGCGGCCGACATCTTCACCTGCGCCTGCGAGTCCGCCATCGATGGTCTGGCGGTGGGGCGCTAGGGGTCTATTCCCGGGTGATCGGCATTTCCACCGGGCGCGGATTGGGCGCGTATTTGCCCAGCTCGAGCTTGGCGATGGCATTGCGGTGGACCTCGTCCGGACCGTCAGCGAAACGCAGGGTCCGCGCACCCGCATAGGCTTCGGCCAGCGGAAAATCACCGGACATGCCGCCGCCGCCGTGCGCCTGGATGGCCCAGTCGATGACCTGACAGGCCATGCTTGGCGCCACCACCTTGATCATCGCGATTTCGTTCTTGGCGACCTTGTTGCCCGCCACGTCCATCAGCCACGCGGCTTTGAGGGTCAGCAGCCGCGCCATGTCGATCTTGCAACGCGCCTCGGCGATGCGCTCCTGGGTGACGGTCTGTGATGCCAGTGTGCGGCCGAAAGCCACGCGGGAGGACACACGCCTGCACATCAGCTCCAGCGCCCGTTCGGCCAGGCCGACCAGCCGCATGCAATGGTGAATCCGCCCCGGACCGAGACGCCCCTGCGCGATCTCGAAGCCGCGGCCTTCGCCGAGCAGGACGTTCGATGCCGGCACACGGACGTTCGTGAAGTCGACTTCCATGTGGCCGTGCGGGGCGTCGTCGTAGCCGAAGACGCTCAGCGGGCGCAGCACCTTCAGGCCCGGGGTGTCGGCGGGCACCAGCACCATGCTCTGCTGCGCATGGCGCGGTGCCGTGCGGTCGGTCTTGCCCATGAAGATGTAGACCGCGCAGCGCGGGTCGCCGGCGCCGCTGGTCCACCACTTGCGGCCGTTGATGACGTACTCGTCGCCATGCGGCCCGGATTCACGGCGGATGTCGGCCTCGATGTTGGTGGCGTCCGACGACGCCACCGCCGGTTCGGTCATCGCGAAGGCGCTGCGGATCTTGCCGTCCAGCAGGGGCTCGAGCCAGCGTTTCTTGTGTTCGGCGCTGCCGTAGCGTGCGATGGTCTCCATGTTGCCGGTGTCGGGCGCCGAGCAGTTGAAGACCTCGCTGCTCCAGGGCACCGCGCCCATGATCTCGGCCAGCGGCGCGTAGTCCTGGTTCGACAGGCCGAAGTTGAATTCGGCGTCGGCCGCGGCGCCTTCGCCGCGCGAGTGCGAACCGTCGGCGCTGGGGGGCAGGAAGAGGTTCCACAGGCCGACGGCGCGTGCCTTGGGCTTGAGCTTCTCGATGACCTGCAGTGGCGTCCAGCGTCGGCCGGCATGCGTGTTGGCCTCGATCTCGTCGGCCCACGCTGCCTCGGCCGGGTAGACATGCTCGGCCATGAAGTTGTTCAGGCGCGTCTGCAATTCCTGGGTGCGCGGGGAATAGCTGAAGTCCATGTATTGCTCCTCTGTCGTTGTCGTGGGTATGCAGCCGCGGCGCGTCAACCGGTGGTGGCGTCGTGCCGGCGCGCAAAGTCCCAGGCCATCTCGGCCAGCGACTGTGTGGCCGCGCCGGTGGCGCGCGCCTGTGCGCTCGACGCGATGCCGTCGACCACGCGCCGCGCGATGCCCTGCGTGATGCTGGCCAGGCGGAACAGGTTGTAGGCGAGATAGAAGTTCCACTCGCCGGCCAGCGCCGCCGTGTCACTGCGGCCCGTGCGTTCGCAATAGCGGCGGATGTAATCGGCCTCGGCAGGTATGCCCAGCGCAGCCAGGTCGAGCCCGCCGATGCCGCGGAACACGCCGGGCGGGATGTGCCAGGCCATGCAGTGGTAGCTGAAGTCGGCCAGCGGGTGGCCCAGCGTCGAGAGTTCCCAGTCGAGCACGGCGATGACGCGGGGCTCGGTGGCGTCGAAGACGAGGTTGTCGAGCCTGAAGTCGCCGTGCACGATGGCCGGCGCGGCGCTGTCGCGGGCGCCCGCGGGCAGGTGCGCCGGCAGCCAGTGGATCAGGCGGTCCATCTCGGTGATCTCTTCGGTCACCGAGGCCAGGTACTGCTTGCTCCAGCGGCCGATCTGGCGCTCGAAGTAGTTGCCCGGCCTGCCGAAGTCGGCCAGGCCGACGGCAGCGACGTCGACGCCGTGCAGCGCGGCGATGACGCGGTTCATCTCGTCGTAGATCGCGCCGCGTTCGGCCGGTGTCATGCCGGGCAGCGACTGGTCCCACAGCACCCGCCCGTCCATGAAGTCCATGACGTAGAAGGCGCGCCCGATGACGGCTTCGTCCTCGCACAGCAGCTGCATGCGTGGCACCGGCACGGCGCTGTCGGCAAGGCCCTGCATGACGCGGAACTCGCGCTCGATGGCGTGCGCCGACGGCAGCAGCCTGGCCGCCGGCCCGGGTTTGGTGCGCATGACGTAGTTGTGGCCGGGCGTCAGCAGCTTGTAGGTCGGATTCGACTGGCCGCCCTTGAACTGCTCGACCGTCAGCGGCCCGGCAAACCCTGTCAGCGCAGCTTGCAGGTAAGCCTGCAGCGCCGCGGTGTCGAAGGCGTGGCTCTCGGCCACGGGCTTGGTGCCGGTGTAGTGCTCCATGGCTTCAGTCCTGGCGGCCCGTCGGGGGCCGATGATGGCGCGGCCCGGCGGCGCTGTCATCCGCAGCCGGGCTCACCGGCCGGCGATGGCCAGCAGCTTCTCGCGCGACAGCACCACCAGCCGCGTCGGCTCGACGCGCACCGCGCCCTCGCGTTCGAAGCCCTTGAGTTCCTGGTTCACGCGCTGGCGCGACGCGCCCAGCAGCTGCGCCAGGTCTTCCTGCGCCAGCGCCAGGCCGATGCGGATCTCGTCGCCCTGCACCACGCCGTAGCTCTTGGCCAGCAGCAGCACCTGGCGTGCCAGCCGCGCCTGCAGCGGGCGCGTGTTGATGTCCTCGAGCTGGTCGAACATCAGGCGCAGGCGGCGGCAGTTCAGGCGCAGCAGCGCGTCGTAGAGCTCGACATGCCGGGCCAGCAGCTCCTTGAAGTCGTGCCGGGACACCACCAGCAGCGTGGTCGCGCCATGCGCGTCGGCATCGTGGGTGCGGGGCAGGCCGTCGAAGAGCGCGATGTCTCCGAACCAGGTGCCGGGCTCGGCATAGGTCAGCGTGATGGGCTTGCCGGCGAGCGAGGTCGAGCTGATGCGCACCGCCCCGCGCGCCACGCCGCACCAGCTTTCCGCCGGCGTGCCGCGTGTGGCAAGGGCGTCGCCGTCGGCCAGCCGCCGCACGCGGCCGCGGGCCAGGATGTCCTGTCGCAGCGTCGGGGAAAGCTTGCTGAACCACGCGCCCGTCTCGATGTTGTGCAGTTCGTCGATGGTAAGAGCGGGGGTATTCATGGCTTGTCTCTGGCGCGACAGGCGCGCGACGATGGCGGCATTGTCCAACGCCGGGCACACCTGCCGCAGCGGCCACCTGGAGACCCCGCCATGCCCACCACCGCCGTTCACATCCCTTGCCGCCAGCACAACTGCGGCGCCGCCGAGTGGCGCACCCGGGTCGAGCTCGCCGCCGCCTACCGGCTGGTGGCGATGTTCGGCTGGGACGACCTCGTCTTCACCCACATCAGCGCGCGTGTGCCGGGTGAGAACGGCGACCACACCGGCGCCTTCCTCATCAACCCCTACGGCTTCATGTTCGAGGAGATCACCGCGTCCAGCCTGGTGAAGGTGGACGCGCGCGGCGTCAAGCTCGACGACACACCCTTCGACGTCAACCCGGCCGGGTTCGTCATTCACAGCGCGGTGCACGCGGCTCGAGCCGACGCCGCCTGCGTGCTGCACGTGCACACCGCCAACGGCATCGCGGTGTCGGCGCAGCAGGCCGGTGTGCTGCCACTGTCGCAGCAATCGATGTTCGTGCTGTCTTCACTGGGGTACCACGACTACGAGGGTGTGGCCCTGCGCGACGAAGAGAAGCCGCGCCTGGTGGCCGACCTCGGCGACAAGACCTACCTGATGCTGCGCAACCACGGCCTGCTGACGG
>JAURZS010000159.1 GCA_030653255.1 Burkholderiaceae bacterium
AGTGCCAGTGGAGAAGCAGTTTTTCGCTGGTGATTAATCAACTTCTAGAAGGAAAATTCAATCATGGCAACTGCGAAAAAAGCACCGGCTAAGAAGGCCCCCGCCAAAAAGGCTGCAGCGAAAAAAGCAGCTCCGGCAAAAAAAGTAGCAGCGAAGAAGGCTGCTCCGGCCAAGAAGGCTCCGGCGAAGAAAGCCCCTGCCAAGAAGGCCGCTCCCGCGAAGAAGGCTGCGAAGAAGGCTCCCGCAAAGAAGCGCACCCCCAACGCGGCATTCATGAAGGCCCTGACGCCCAGCGCCGCTCTGGCCGCTGTGGTGGGTTCCGCCCCGCTGCCGCGCACCGAAGTGGTCAGCAAGCTGTGGACCTACATCAAGAAGAACAAGCTGCAGGATGCAGTCAACCGTCGCATGGTCAATGCCGACGCCAAGCTGAAGGAAATCTTCGGCAAGGCCCAGGTGTCCATGTTCGAGATGGCTGGCCTGATCGGCAAGCACGTCAAGTAATCCAGTCACCTGGATGACAAAAGGGCCGGCGCAAGCCGGCCTTTTTTTCTTTAGACTGCACCCATGACACTCAACCGACGGAAAGAATCGGCATGCTGCGCTTCGTATTGACGCGGCTCAGCCTGATCGTGCCCACTTTTGTGGGCATGACCCTGTTGGCGTTCTTCCTCATCCGGCTGGTGCCCGGAGACCCCATCGAGACGCTGGCCGGCGAACGCGGCATCGACGCCGCGCGCCATGCCGAACTGCTCAAGGCCTACGGCCTGGACCAGCCGGTGCTCGTGCAATACGGCATCTACATCGGCCGCGTGCTGAGCGGCGACCTGGGCAAGTCCCTCATCACGCAGGAGCCGGTCATCCGCGAATTCGCCGCGCTGTTTCCGGCCACCATCGAGCTGGCCTTGTGCGCGATCGTCTTCGCGCTGCTGTTGGGTATTCCTGCGGGCATTCTCGCGGCGGTCAAGCGCAATTCGCTGCTGGACCATGGCGTCATGGGCGTGTCGCTCACCGGGTATTCGATGCCGATCTTCTGGTGGGGTCTGCTGCTGATCCTGCTGTTTTCCGTGCAGCTTGGCTGGACGCCGGTGTCCGGGCGCATTTCCGTGCAGTATTTCATCGAGCCCGTCACCGGCTTTCTGCTGATCGACTCGCTGATTGCCGGCGACCGGGGCGCGCTGCGCTCCGCGGCGTCACACCTGATTCTTCCCGCGCTGGTACTGGGAACCCACCCGATGGCAGTGATCGCGCGCATGACGCGCTCGGCCATGCTGGAGGTGCTCGGCGAAGACTACATACGCACCGCCCGGGCCAAGGGGCTGTCGCGTCTGCGGGTGGTGGCGCTGCATGGCCTGCGCAATGCGCTGATCCCTGTCGTCACGGTGATCGGCCTGCAGGTGGGCGTGCTGTTCACAGGCGCCATCCTCACCGAGACAATATTTTCCTGGCCGGGCGTGGGCAAGTGGCTCATCGAGGCCATCAGCCGCCGCGACTATCCGGTGCTGCAAGGCGGCATGCTTCTGCTGGGCACCGTGGTGATGGCGGTGAACCTGCTGGTGGATCTGACCTACGGCATCATCAATCCGCGCATCCGGCATCAGCGATGAGCACTCCAATCCTCCATCCCGCCCGCAGTGGGGCCGCGCAGCCCCCGACGGCCGCCGCGCCGCCACATCCCTTGCGCGAGTTCTGGGGTTATTTCCGAGGCAACAAGGGCGCCGTTGCCGGGCTGTGTGTGGTGGTTGCTGTGCTGCTGATGGCCTTGTTCGCGCCGTGGCTGGCGCCCTACGAACCCAATCTGACGGACAACCGTGTGTTTCTGCAGCCCCCCGCCTGGCAGGCCGGCGGCACGTCCGCACATTGGCTGGGCACCGATGCCATCGGACGCGACATCCTGTCGCGCCTGATGCACGGCGCGCGCCTGTCGCTGGTGATCGGGCTGGCGGTCGTGGCGATCTCTGTGGTCGTGGGCACGGTGCTGGGCCTGCTGGCCGGCTATTACCGCGGCGTGTTCGAG
>JAURZS010000163.1 GCA_030653255.1 Burkholderiaceae bacterium
CACGCAGGGTGTGACCGACCAGGACGCCCATATCGCAGGCTACATTCTCGAGAGCGGCCGCGCCGTGGTCATCGCCATCAACAAATGGGACGCGGTCGACGACTACCAGCGCCAGACCGTGCAGCGCTCCATCGAGATGCGTCTGCCCTTCCTCAAGTTCGCCGCCATCCATCCGATCTCTGCGATCCGCAGGCAGGGCCTGGGGCCGGTGTGGTTGTCCATCGCAGAGGCCTACCGGTCGGCCACGGTCAAGATGTCCACGCCGGTTCTCACGCGGCTGCTGCTCGAAGCGGTGCAGTTCCAGGCTCCCAAGCGCGGCGGCATGTTCCGGCCCAAGCTGCGCTATGCGCACCAGGGCGGCATGAACCCGCCGGTGGTGGTGGTGCATGGCAACTCGCTGGACAAGGTCACCGACGCTTACAGGCGCTTTCTCGAAGGCCGTATCCGCAAGGAATTCAAGCTCACCGGCACACCGCTGCGCATCGAGTTGAAGACGGCTGCCAATCCCTACGCCGACAAGGACTGATTTCCCCCCGCGCAGGCGTGGCCCTTTCCTGTGGTGGGGTATTGGCGCGCATTCGGATGGTGCGCGTGCAGGCCTGTGTTAAGGTGATACTTCCAACAACAATCACCCACTTCTTTAGAACACGGAGAATATCGTGAGCAACAAAGGGCAGCTTCTTCAAGACCCGTTCCTCAACACCTTGCGTCGCGAGCATGTGCCAGTGTCGATCTATCTCGTCAACGGCATCAAGCTGCAAGGTCAGATCGAGTCTTTCGACCAGTACGTCGTACTTCTGCGCAACACCGTCACCCAGATGGTCTACAAGCACGCCATCTCGACCATCGTGCCGGGGCGTGCCGTGAATTTCTCTGCCGCCGAAGGCACGGAAGCCAACCCGCCCGCCTGATGCGGGGGCTGTGCGGTCTGCCTGACGGGCGCGCCGGCCCTTAATCTTCCAGATTTGAGTTCATCCGCCACGCCCGACCAGACTGCCGCGCCGACGATTCTCGTTGGCGTGGACCTTGGCCTGCCCCATTTCGACGCCGATCTCGAAGAACTGGGCTTGCTCGCGCAGACAGCGGGGCTGCAACCTGTAGCGCGCATGACCTGCAAGCGCCGCGCGCCGGATGCCGCGCTGTTCGTCGGCAGCGGCAAGGCTGATGAGATCAAGCTCATGGCCCAGATGCACGGGGCCACCGAGGTGCTGTTCGATCAGTCCCTGAGCCCGGCGCAACAGCGCAACCTGGAGCGGCATCTGGGCTTGCCGGTCAACGACCGGACCCTGCTCATCCTCGAAATCTTCGCCCAGCGCGCCCGCAGCCACGAGGGCAAGTTGCAGGTCGAACTGGCACGCCTGCAATACTTGAGCACGCGGCTGGTGCGGCGCTGGTCGCACCTGGAGCGCCAGCGCGGCGGCATCGGCGCGCGCGGCGGCCCGGGCGAGACCCAGATCGAGCTGGATCGCCGCATGATCGGTGAGTCCATCAAGCGCACCAAGGAGCGCCTGGTCAAGCTCAAGCGCCAGCGTGGCACCCAGCGCCGTCAGCGCGAGCGACGCGACACCTTCAATATTTCCCTGGTTGGGTACACCAATGCGGGCAAGTCCACGCTGTTCAACGCCCTGGTCAAGGCCCGGGCCTATGCTGCCGACCAGCTCTTCGCGACCCTGGACACCACCACGCGCCAACTCTACCTGGCCGAGGCCGGGCGCTCCGCGTCCCTGTCTGACACGGTGGGGTTCATCCGCGACCTGCCGCACGGCCTGATCGATGCCTTCCAGGCCACTTTGCAAGAGGCCGTCGACGCCGATCTCCTGCTGCATGTGGTGGATGCCTCCAACCCCGGTTTCCCGGAACAGATCGCCGAGGTGCAGCGCGTGCTCGAAGAAATCGGCGCGCAGGATGTACCGCAACTGTTGGTGTTCAACAAGCTCGACGCCCTGGCACCCGAGCAGCGCCCCATTCTGCTTCAGGATAGCTTCGAGATCGCAGGCACGACATGGCCCCGCATATTCGTCAGCGCGCACAGCGGCGAGGGGCTGGCCGAATTGCGGGCGCTGCTGGCCGGCACAGTTCGCCAGGCACGGCCCGAGCGGGAAGCGACGACGGATACCCCTGATTTGCAGGACCCGCAGTCGATTGGGCACAATCCGGATACGGCATGACACAAGAGTGAGACCAATGCGCATGAATCTGAACTTACGAGCCTTTCCCTGGGCTGGACTCAAGGGGCGGATACGGGGCATGTTCAATCTGAACGACCCGCGCTGGGGGCGTGGCGACGACAAGGCCTCCGGAGATGACAAACCCCAGGGCGAGCCGCCTTCGCCGCCGCCGGCTTCCCCCTGGCAGCAGCCTCAGCAGCCGCCGGCGCAGCAGCCCCCGCAGGGGCGCGGACAGGGGCAGGGGCCCAACGCAGGCCCGCCCGATCTTGACGAACTCTGGCGCGACTTCAACCGCAAGCTCGGCGGACTGTTCGGCGGCAAGGGCGGTGCGTCCCGCCCGCCCTCCGGCCGGGGCAATGGCGGCAGCGGCGGGCCAGGTGGATTCCAGCCCGACATGAAGAGCGCGGGCATCGGCGCCGGGTTGATTGCCGGGGCCGTGCTCCTGATCTGGCTTGGAACCGGCTTTTTCATCGTGCAAGAAGGTCAGCAGGCGGTCATCACCCAGTTCGGCAAGTACAAGTCCACGGTGGGTGCAGGCTTCAATTGGCGGCTGCCTTATCCGATCCAGCGCCATGAGTTGGTGTTCGTCACCCAGATCCGTTCGGTCGATGTGGGCCGTGACACCGTGATCAAGGCTACCGGCCTGCGTGAATCCGCGATGCTCACCGAAGACGAAAACATCGTCGAGATCAAGTTCGCGGTGCAATACCGGCTCAGCGACGCGCGCGCCTACCTGTTCGAGAGCAAAAACCCTGCCGAAGCCGTGGTGCAGGCAGCAGAGACCGCAGTGCGCGAGGTCGTCGGCAAGATGCGCATGGACTCCGCCCTGGCCGAAGAGCGCGACCAGATCGCCCCGCGCGTGCGTGGTCTGATGCAGGCCATCCTGGACCGCTACAAGGTCGGCGTCGAAGTCGTCGGCATCAATCTGCAGCAAAGCGGTGTGCGGCCCCCCGAGCAGGTGCAGTCGGCATTCGACGACGTGCTCAAGGCCGGCCAGGAGCGCGAGCGCGCCAAGAACGAAGCCCAGGCCTATGCCAACGACGTCATTCCGCGCGCCGTCGGCTCTGCAGCCCGCCTCAAAGAGGAATCCGAAGCCTACAAGGCGCGCATCGTTGCTCAGGCACAGGGTGACGCGCAGCGCTTCCGCTCCGTGCTGGCCGAATACCAGAAGGCGCCCCAGGTTACGCGCGACCGCATGTATCTGGACGCCATGCAGCAGATTTACAGCAATGTGACCAAGGTGCTGATCGACTCCAAGCAAGGCTCCAACCTGCTGTATCTGCCGCTCGACAAGATCATCCAGCAGACCATGCCGGGGGCCGGAGAATCGACACCTGCAGCCGCCGCAGCGCCGCTGACGCCCACCGCGCCTGCCGCTGCGGCAGCCGACCAGCGTGCGCGCGACAGCGCGCGCACCCGTGACCGCGAAACGCGCTAGGGAGCACCTTCAAAATGAACAAAATTGGATTCATCGCCTCCTCCTTGCTGGTGCTGCTGGGCTTGCTGAGCTCGACCTTGTTCGTGGTCGATCAGCGCCAGTTCGGCGTGGTCTACGCGCTGGGGCAGATCAAGGAAGTCATCACCGAGCCCGGACTGAATTTCAAGCTGCCGCCGCCGTTCCAGAATGTCAGCTACATCGACAAGCGCCTGCTCACGTTGGACAGCACCGATCCCGAGGCCATGCTCACAGCCGAGAAGCAGCGCGTGGTCATCGACTGGTATGTGCGTTGGCGCGTCATCGATCCTTCGCAGTACATCCGCAACGTCGGCCTGGACGAAACGGCGGGCGCCAACCAGCTCAGCCGTGTGGTGCGCAACGCCTTCCAGGAGGAAATCAACAAGCGCACTGTCAAGGATCTGCTCTCGCTCAAGCGCGAGGCCTTGATGTCGGACGTCAAGCGCGAAGTGCTTGAGCAGGTGCGCGGCGCCAAGCCCTGGGGTGTGGACGTGATCGATGTGCGCATCACGCGCGTGGATTACGTGGACGCGATCACCGAATCCGTCTACCGACGCATGGAGGCCGAGCGCAAGCGCGTGGCCAACGAGCTTCGCTCCACCGGCGGCGCCGAGGGTGAAAAGATCCGCGCCGACGCCGATCGCCAGCGCGAGGTCACCATCGCCAATGCCTACCGTGACGCCCAGAAAATCAAGGGCGAAGGTGATGCCCAGGCCGCGCGCATCTATGCCGAGGCTTTTGGGCGCGACGCACAGTTTGCACAGTTCTATCGCAGCCTGGACGCCTACAAGGCGAGCTTCAGTAAAAAGAGCGACGTGATGGTGGTGGACCCCTCGACCGAGTTCTTCAAGGCCTACCGGGGTAGCGGCGCCACCGCCGCGCCGGCGCGCAAGTAACGGCGGCGCGTGGACACCAACAGCCTCTGGGCAGCACTGGCGCTGGTGTTGGTGATAGAGGGCCTGCTGCCACTGGTGAGCCCGGGCGCCTGGCGGCGCATGTTCCAGGCGGTGCTGGCCCTGCGCGACGGTCAGTTGCGTTTTTTTGGCCTGTGTTCCATCGTCGCCGGACTGCTGGTGCTGTGGCTGACCCGCTGAGCGGGTGGCCCCGTAAAGAGCCCCGGGCTCCGAGCCCGGTAAAATCACGTTTTTAACAGCCTCCCCAAATTCATGTCCGCCTGGGTCCTGCCGGATCACATCGCCGATGTCCTGCCCTCCGAGGCCCGGCACATCGAAGAACTTCGCCGAGATTTGCTCGATACGGCGCGCGGCTACGGCTATGAGCTCGTGATGCCGCCTCTGCTTGAACATCTCGAATCCCTTCTCACCGGAACCGGAGAGGCGCTGGACCTGCAGACCTTCAAGCTGGTCGACCAGCTCTCGGGCCGCATGATGGGGCTGCGCGCCGACACAACGCCGCAGGTCGCCCGCATCGACGCTCACTTGCTCAACCGCCAGGGTGTGACCCGTCTGTGCTACTGCGGCCCGGTGCTTCATACCCGCCCTGACCGGCCCCATGCCACGCGCGAACCCTTGCAGCTCGGCGCCGAAATCTATGGTCACGCCGGACTGGAGGCCGACCTCGAAACCCTGCTGCTGGCGCTGGACTGCCTGCGCGCGGCCCAGGTGCCGGCCTTGATCGTCGACATGGGCGACGCGCGCATCGTGCGTTCGCTGCTGGCCGGCGTGAGTGTCGAGCCTGCGGCCCTGGCGCAGATCCACGCGGCGCTGGCCGCCAAGGACGCCAGCGAACTGGCCTCGCTCACCAGGAACTTTCCCAAGGCCTCGCGTGAAGGCCTGCTGGCCCTGGTGCATCTTTATGGTGGCAAGGAAGTCCTGCGCGAGGCCGCCACGGTGTTGAAGCCTGCCGGCGGGGCAAACACCGCCATCGCTGAGGCGCTGAACCAACTGCAATGGCTGGCCGGTCAGCTCGAAGGCACGACCGTCAGCTTCGATCTGGCCGATCTGCGCGGCTATGCCTATTACAGCGGCGTGCGCTTTGCCATCTACACGCAGGGCGCGAGCGACGCGCTGGTGCGCGGCGGCCGCTACGACGAGGTCGGCGCGGTGTTCGGCCGCAACCGGCCGGCCGTCGGTTTCAGCCTCGACCTGCGCGAGCTGGTCGGCGTGGTCGCGCCGCGAGCGCTCAAGGCCGCCATCCGTGCTCCCTGGGGCGAGGACGCCGAATTGCGCGCTGCCATTGCCGCGCTGCGCCAGCGCGGAGAGACCGTGGTCTGCGTGCTGCCCGGCCACGAGAACGAAGTCGACGAATTCCATTGCGACCGTGAACTGCTGCAGGTTGCGGGCCGCTGGGTCGTCAAGGCCGCGCCCTGATTTCAAACGAACTCAATACTCTTTCCAAACACTCTGGTATGAAAAAGACAAGCGGTCAAATTGCAGGCAGGAACGTGGTCGTCGTTGGAACCCAATGGGGCGATGAAGGCAAGGGCAAGCTGGTGGACTGGCTGACCGAGAGCGCGCAGGGCGTGGTGCGTTTCCAGGGGGGCCACAACGCTGGGCACACGCTGGTCATCAACGGCGTGAAGACGGCACTGCACCTGATTCCCAGCGGCATCATGCGCCCGGGCGTCAAGTGCTACATCGGCAACGGCGTGGTGTTGTCTGCGGCCAAGCTGTTCGAGGAAATCGAAGGCCTGGAGAAAGCCGGCGTCGAGGTGCGCTCGCGGCTGCGCATCAGCGAGGCCTGCCCGCTGATCCTGCCTTTCCATGCGGCACTTGACATCGCGCGCGAGGCCCGGCGCGAGAGCGGCGGCAATGCGCGCATCGGCACCACCGGGCGCGGCATCGGCCCCGCCTACGAGGACAAGATTGCACGGCGCGCGCTGCGCGTGCAGGACCTGCGGCATCCGAAGCGCTTTGCCGACAAGCTGCGCGAGCTGCTGGACGTGCACAACTTCATTCTGAAAAACTACCTGCAGGCCCCCGAGATTGCCTTCGACGCGGTGTTCGACGAGTCCATGCGCCACGCCGAGCTCATCAAACCCATGATGGCCGACGTCTCGCGCGAGCTCAACGAAGCGCACCTCAAAGGCGCGAACCTGCTGTTCGAGGGCGCGCAGGGCACGCTGCTCGACGTTGACCACGGCACCTACCCCTACGTCACCTCCAGCAACTGCGTGGCCGGTAATGCCGCCGCCGGATCAGGGGTCGGCCCGGGCATGCTGCATTACATCCTGGGTATTACCAAGGCCTATTGCACCCGCGTGGGCGGTGGGCCGTTCCCGACCGAACTCGAATGGGAAAAGCCGGGCACCCCCGGCTACCACATGAGCACGGTGGGCGCCGAAAAAGGCGTGACCACCGGCCGCAGCCGGCGTTGCGGCTGGTTCGACGCCGCGCTGCTCAAGCGCTCGGCGCAGGTCAATGGCCTGTCGGGTCTGTGCATCACCAAACTCGATGTGCTCGATGGCCTGACCGAATTGCTGCTGTGCACGGGCTACGAGCTCGATGGCGAGATCATCGACATCCTGCCCATGGGGGCGGACGATATCGCCCGTTGCAAGCCGGTCTACGAAGCGCTCGAAGGCTGGAGTACCAGCACCGTGGGTGTGACCGACTACGCCAAACTGCCGGTCAATGCCCGCCTTTACCTGCAGCGCATTCAGCAGGTGACCGGTGTGCCCATCGACATGATCTCCACCAGCCCCGACCGGGATCACACCATCATGATGCGCCACCCCTATCTGGCATGATGCAGCGGCCGGCCTGAGCCGCCGCGCACGCGGCAGCCCAGGGTGCTCGACCTCGACCCACTTGTTCAGGAGCAGACTTCATGTTGACGGAAGACGGCAAACACCTTTATGTGAGCTACGACGAGTACCACAACCTCATCGAGAAGCTGGCGCTGAAGATCCATCAGTCGGGCTGGCAGTTCGACACCATTCTGTGCCTGGCGCGCGGCGGCATGCGGCCCGGAGACATCCTGTCCCGCGTGTTCGACAAGCCACTGGCCATCATGTCCACGAGCAGCTACCGCGCCCATTCCGGGACGCAGCAAGGGCACCTGGACATCGCCCGTTACATCACGACGCCGCAAGGCGAGATCGCTGGCCGGGTGCTTCTGGTAGACGATCTGGCCGACACTGGCCACACGCTCAGCGCCGTGATCGATCTACTGAAGAACAATTACAAGCCCATCATTGAAATGCGCAGCGCCGTGATCTGGACCAAGGGCGTTTCTGCATTCAAGCCGGACTACTCGGTCGAATATCTGCCGACCAATCCCTGGATTCACCAGCCCTTCGAAGGCTATGACTCCACCAGCCCGGAGCAGCTCAAGGCCAAGTGGACGGTGTGAGGGCGATGCGATGAATCCGACCCATCTGATTCACCATCCTTATCGCCCGCCCGACGGTTTCGACGCGCCGCAGCCCGGCGTGTTCAAGGCCTCGACGGTGTTCTTCCCCGATGTGGCCGCGCTGCGTTCGCGTGACTGGCGCAACAAGCAGGGCTATAGCTATGGCTTGCATGGCACGCCCGGCAGCTTCATGCTCGAGGAGCGGCTGTGCACCCTGGAGGGTGGGCGGCAATGCCTGCTGGTGCCCAGTGGCCTGGCGTCCATTGCGTTGGTCGACATGGCGCTGCTCAAGTCGGGCGATGAGGTGCTGATTCCCGACAATGCCTACGGCCCGAGCAAGGCCCTGGCCGAGGGTGAACTCGCTGCCTTTGGCATCACCTATCAGCGCTACGACCCCCTGAACCCGCAAGACCTGGCCGCGCGCATCGGTCCGCGCACGCGGCTGGTCTGGCTGGAGGCGCCGGGCTCGGTCACCATGGAGTTCCCCGATCTGCCTGCCCTGGTGCGGGTCTGCCGCGCCAGCGGCGTGACCACCGCGCTGGACAACACCTGGGGTGCCGGCATCGCCTTCAATCCCTTCGATCTGGGGCCGGACGATGCAGGGCAGGGCGCGCGCCTTGGGGTGGACCTGTCGGTGCATGCGCTGACCAAATACCCCAGCGGTGGCGGCGATGTGCTCATGGGCAGTGTGATCACCCGCGACGAGGCGCTGCACCTGCGGATCAAACTCACCCATATGCGCATGGGTTACGGCGTGGCCGCCAACGACGTCGAGACCCTGTTGCGCTCGCTGCCAAGCATGGCCTTGCGCTATCACGCCCACGATGTGGCCGCGCGCCGCCTGGCGCGCTGGCTGCAAGCCCGCCCGGAGATCGCACAGGTTCTGCACCCGGCCCTCGAGGGCGCGCCCGGCCATGCCCATTGGCAGGCCTTGTGCGGCGCCCAGGGCGCCGCGGCTGGACTGTTTTCCGTGGTCTTCAAGGCGGACATCGCGCCCGCGCGGGTCGATGCCTTTTGTGATGCCCTGCGGCTGTTTCGCATCGGCTACTCCTGGGGCGGTCCGGTGAGTCTGGTCGTGCCCTATGACATCGCGTCCATGCGCGACCCGGCAGTGGCTGCATGGCCCCATGGCGGCGTGCTGGTTCGCTTCTCCGTTGGCCTGGAGGCCGTTGAAGACCTGCAGGCCGACCTGGCTGCGGCCTTGCGGGCGATATAGCGCCGGGCGCACAATATTACGGGGCGCACGCCGGCCCTGGCTGGTTTATCGCTTACATTGAATGATGTTCAGGAGCGCGAAGCGCAGAAACGGAAGGCCTCGTGGCAACACCCAACTACGGATACGAAAAACGGCAGAAAGAGCTCGCCAAGAAGCGCAAGAAGGAAGAAAAGCTCAAGGCCAAGGCAGGCCGCAAGATTGGCGAAGGCGATGCGCCTGCGCAGGATGAGCCTGCAACGCCCGCCGACGGCGTCAAGGACGCCGCCCCCTGACGGGCTGGCTATTCAGGAACTCCTGAGCAGCTTCCTCAGTTCGGGCCAGACATTGTCGAGCATGCGCGGATGCGCTTCTTCGCGCGGATGGATGCGGTCGGCCTGAAACCAGCGGGTCGGGTCTGCGTCGTCACCCACGCCCGCCAGCAGAAAAGGCACCAGGCCGATCTTGTGCGCCTTGGCCACCTTGCCGAAAACGCCCGCGAAGCGGCGCCCATACTCGGTGCCGTAATTCGGCGGCACCTGCATGCCCACCAGCAGCACCTTGGCCCCGGCCTGCTTGCCGGCCTGGACCATCCACATCAGATTGTCTTCGGTCATTTGCAGCGGCAGGCCACGCAGCGCATCGTTGCCACCCAGCTCGATCACCAGCACCGCCGGCCGGTGTTGCCGGAGCAGCGCAGGCAGGCGCGAACGGCCGCCGGAGGTTGTTTCGCCGCTGATGCTTGCATTCTGGACGCGCGCGCCGACCGACTCGCGTGCCAGCCGCTGCTCCAGCAGCGCCACCCAGCCGCTGCCCCGGCGCAGGCCATACTCTGCACTGAGTGAGTCGCCAAGCACCAGAATCAGGGGTGCGGCGGCGGCTTTCTGGGCCCGCGCCGGCCCCACGCCCAGAAGGGCGGCTGCTGCCGCGATAAAGTGTCGTCGTATCAAAACGGATCTTTCATGTCTGAAACACAGCCTTCGCCGATGATTGCCGTCGAGCATCTCTCCAAGTCGGTGACCGACTCCACCGGGACACTGGACATTTTGCGCGATATCGATTTCACACTTGCGCCCAGGGAGACTGCGGCCATCGTAGGTGCCTCGGGCTCGGGCAAAAGCACGCTGCTGTCGATCATCGCCGGACTGGACACCCCCAGCCAGGGAACGGTGCGTCTGGCCGGGCAGGACCTGTTCGCCATCGACGAGGACGAGCGTGCCGCGTTGCGGGCGCAGAAAATGGGCTTTGTCTTCCAGAGTTTTCAGTTGCTGGGCAATCTGAGCGCACTGGAAAACGTGATGCTGCCGCTGGAGCTGGCCAACCGTCGCGATGCACGCCGCGCCGCCATCGAGATGCTTGTCCGTGTAGGCCTGGGCCAGCGCCTCGGTCATTATCCCAAGGTGTTGTCTGGCGGCGAACAGCAGCGCGTCGCCCTGGCCCGCGCCTTTGTCGTGCAGCCGGCGGTGCTGCTGGCCGATGAACCCACGGGCAGCCTTGACTTCGCCACCGGCGAGAAAGTCATGGAGCTGATGTTCGATCTGAATCGGGAATTGGGCACCACTCTGCTGCTGGTCACGCACGACATGGCCATCGCACAGCGCTGTGAGCGACGCATCACCATCGAGGCCGGAAAAATCGTCTGACCGCCGCACGGGCGCGGCGGCTGGCCGTGGACAGGGGGCTCGCAGGCTGGTGGCCTAACGCCCGGGCAGCGCGCGCGCCACTGCTGCCAGGAAAACTTCGCGCTGCTGCGGATGCTCGATATGCGCCGCAAGCGCGTCGATCAACTGCTGGCGCGTCGATGCGTTCTGCATCGCCTGCAGCGTCAGGGCCCGGGCCTGCTTGCCCAGGAACTTGAGCAGCATGTGCTCGATGATCATCAGCTCATGGGGGGTGACGTCGATCTGTCGTGTGGTGTGTGGGTCTGTGGCGGGTGCAGTCCGCGCCGGTACGCGCGCAGGAGCCGGGCTGCTGGCCTGCGCGCCCGCGTCGGGCAGGGCGCGGGCGATGGTCTGGCGCAATTCGGCCGCACTTGCCGAGCGCGGGGCCAGCCGGCCTACCAGCGTGCGCGCCAGGGGCCCGATGCGTTGCCGCAGCTCGGCTTCGACCTGCGTCGAAACCTCGGCATCCAGCGTGCCATGTCCGCCGTCACGGGGCGGTCCGGACAGTCCGCCGCGTACCGCGGCGACGTCGTAGACCTCCAGTTCACCATGCTCGGGGTCTTCTCGCCGACCCAGCGATTCGAAGCGCACGCCGTGGCCCGTGGTCAGGTTGGTTACAAGATCGCGATAAGGGCGCGAGGCCAACAATTGCCCGTTGCGTGCGATATCAAGCAGGCTTTGGGCCGTGTTCAGTGCGCCACCCTCGGCGTGAACGCCTTGTTCGGACTGCGACAGGATGCGCAGCCAGCCCAGGTGCAGGCACAGGCGCACCGACAGCAGTTCGCCGAACCGGCGCTCGGACAGATCGCGCAGCAGCAGCGCGCTGTGCAGCGCGTCTTCCGGAGCGCCCAGGAAACAGGTGGCGGCGCCTTGGGCTTCGCTGGTGGAGATGCGCGCCGACTGGGGGACGCCACGCAAGGCTTTGTTGACCAGTTCGCTGGTCAGACGGGCGACGGCGGTACGGTTCTCGGGTTGGTGAAGATGCTCGCCGACCAGGCTCAGTGCCATCACGGTGCACAGCAAGGGCCGTGGTTGCCCCGCAGCAGGCCCGAAATCGAGACCGATTCCCATGTGCACGTGTACTCCCCGCAGTCTTTGCGCTTGCGCATTCTAGCCCTCACATAGTGAGGATCGTGCGCTTCGGGCGACAACCGATAATGAAGCCATGTCTTCCCCCAAAGTGCTGTTCGGCTTTCATGCCGTGGGCGTGCGTCTCAAGACCGCGCCGGGCTCCATCATCGAAATCTATTACGACGCCAGCCGGCGCGATGCGCGCATGCGCCAGTTCGTGGAGCGCGCCCAGGAGGCTGGCGCGCGCCTGATCGAGGCCGATGGCCTGCGGCTGGCCAAGCTGGCCGGCAGCCACGGACACCAGGGCGTGGCCGCTCGGGTTGCACCCGTGCCGCAGACCCATTCGCTGGACGATCTGCTCGACGCGGTGCAGGGGCCGCCCCTGCTGCTGGTGCTCGATGGCGTCACCGATCCCCACAACCTGGGCGCCTGCCTGCGCGTGGCCGATGGCGCGGGCGCGCATGCCGTGATCGCGCCCAAGGACCATGCCGTCGGGGTTAATGCCACGGTGGCCAAGGTGGCCAGCGGCGCGGCCGAGACTGTGCCCTATTTCATGGTGACCAACCTGGCGCGCACGCTGGGCGAGCTCAAGGAGCGGGGCATCTGGTGCGTGGGCGCCAGCGACGACGCGCCCAAGACCATTTACCAGATCGATCTCAAGGGCCCGGTGGCCCTGGTGCTGGGCGCCGAGGGCTCCGGCTTGCGGCAACTCACCCGCAAGACCTGCGACGAACTCGCCAGCATCCCCATGAAGGGCGCGGTCGAAAGCCTCAACGTCTCGGTGGCCAGCGGCGTCTGCCTGTACGAGGCCTTGCGCCAGCGGCTCTGACCGATTCCTGCGCCTTACTCGGCGCTGGCCGCGTCGAGGCTGCCGATATCCGCGGCGTCGAGCCGCAACTGCGTTGCCTCCACCAGTTCCTTCAATTGGGCCAGGTTGGTGGCGCTGGCAATGGGCGAGGTCACCGAAGGGCGCGCAAGCTGCCAGGCGATGGCGACCTGGCCCGGCTTGCAGCCGTGGCGCGCGGCCACTGCGTCGAGCGCAGCCAGGATGCGCAGGCCCCGCGAATTGAGGTACTTGCCGATGGTGGATGGGCCGCGCAGACTCTTGCCGGCATCCGCGGCGCTGCGGTATTTGCCAGTGAGAAAGCCGGCCGCCAGGGCGTAGAAATTCATCACGCCGATGCCGCTTTGCAGACACAGCGGCTCCAGTGCGCGCTCATACGCGGCCCGATCGCACAGGTTGTACAGAGGCTGCAGGCTCTCGTAGCGAGCCAGGCCGTGTTGTTCGCTGACCTTCAGCGCCTGCGCCAGGCGCTCGGCGCTGTAATTGGAAGCGCCGATCGCGCGCACCTTGCCTTGCGCGATGAGTTCGGTATAGGCACCCAGCGTGTCCTCCAGCGGCGTGCTCTGGTCGTCGTCGTGAGACTGGTAGAGATCGATGCAGTCTGTCTGCAGCCGGCGCAGCGAGGCTTCGACGGCCTCGCGGATGCGGGCGGGCTTCAGGCCGATGCGCCCGTCGCCCATGTCCTTGCCGACCTTGGTGGCCAGCACCACACGGTTGCGCCGTCCACCCTGGCGCAGCCATTTGCCAATGATGGTTTCCGATTCGCCGCCGCTGTGGCCGCTGACCCAGCGCGAGTAGATATCGGCCGTGTCGATGAAGTTGAAGCCGGCATCGAGCCAGGCGTCCAATAGAGAAAACGAGGTGGCCTCGTCCACCGTCCAGCCGAACACATTGCCGCCGAAGGCCAGGGGAGAGACTTGCAGGCCGGAGCGGCCCAGGGGACGAAATGTCATGGATGTCATGGTGTTCCTTGCAATGTCGATGTCGTCAGACCAACCCCAGCCAGCCCAGCAAGGCACCGGCGCCCAGCAGCCACAGCAGGTGCAGGCGTGTGCGCCATACGATCAGGGCGCTGACAGCCGCCACCAGCCACAGCGGCCAGTCCTGCGCCTTGGGTGCATTGCCCACGGCCATGATCCAGCCCGTGGCCACCAGCAGGGCCACAACGCTGGGCGCCAGGCCTTGCTTGAAGGCGCGCACGGCGGGCAGGTTGCGGTTGCGATGATTCCAGCGGCCTGCGACATAGGTCAGCGTGGCACTTGGAACCAGGATGCCGGTCATGGTGATCAGCAGTCCCGCCAGCCCGGCACCCCAGGCCGCCATGCCAGCGGCGGCACCGCCGGCTGAATTGATGCCCACATTCCAGCCGAGCAGTGCAACGAACAGCACATTGGGGCCGGGCGCGGCCTGGGCGATGGCGATGGACGCATTGAAC
>JAURZS010000084.1 GCA_030653255.1 Burkholderiaceae bacterium
GGAAGATCAGCCTCGCGCAGACCCTGCCCGTGAGCGAACGCGCCTGGCGCATGCCCGGCTCGCGGATGTTCATCGACCCGAAGATGAAGGTTCCCGTCGAAGACCTGATCAAGGGCATGGTGGTGCAGTCCGGCAACGATGCGACCGTGGCCCTGGCCGAAGGCGTTGCCGGCAGCGTAGAGCGCTTCGTCCAGCTGATGAACGAGCAGGCCCGTGCCATGGGCATGAAATCCAGCACCTTCAAGAACGTCGAGGGCCTGACCGAGCCGGGACACAGCACCACTGCGAGAGACCTCGCCCTGCTGGCGAACCGCCTGCTCAATGATTTTCCGGACTACATCAGCTACTACGCCATCAAGAAATACCGCTACGCCGGAACGCCCGCGGCCAACGATAGCAACCGCAATCTGCTGCTGTTTCGGGACCCCACCGTGGACGGGCTCAAAACCGGCCATACCGACGCGGCAGGCTACTGCCTGATCGCCACCGCCCGGCGCGACCTCCCTGGCGTGGGCAGCCGCCGCCTGATCTCCGTCGTGCTGGGCGCGGCCAATGAGAACGCCCGCGCCAACGAGTCCCAGAAGCTCCTGAACTGGGGCTACACGGCATTCGAAGCCGTCAAGCTGTTCGACGCCGGCCAGCCCGTCGTCACCCCGGCCATCTGGAAAGGCAAGGAAAACACCGTCCGGCTGGGCCGCCCCTATGCGATCGTGGTTGCCGTGCCCGCAGGCAGTGCCGGGAAGATCAAAACCCAGGTGGCCCGACCGGACCCGCTCGTCGCCCCGGTCGCCAAGGGGCAGGCCCTCGGCACCCTGAGGGTCAGCCTCAACGACCAGCCGCTGGCCGACATCCCCCTGACGGCCCTGGAGGGCGTCGAACAGGCCGGGCTGCTGGGGCGTGCCTGGGACGCCATCCGCCTGTGGATCAAGTGAATTTGCTCGTTTGAGCGACTGCGGCTATACTTGAAGGCTTTTCGGAATTTCCCGAAGGGATTCACGTTTTTGCAGTAATTCACGTTGCTGCCAAGAATCACCAAACGTTTAGGGACGTTTTTTCAAATGCCAACCATCAATCAACTGGTGCGTCAGGGGCGCGAGGTCGAAACGACCAAGTCCAAGAGCCCTGCGATGCAAAACTCGCCGCAGCGCCGCGGCGTGTGCACCCGTGTGTACACCACGACGCCCAAGAAGCCCAACTCCGCTCTGCGTAAAGTCGCCAAAGTGCGCCTGACCAACGGGTTCGAGGTCATCTCCTATATCGGTGGCGAAGGCCACAACCTGCAAGAGCACTCGGTGGTGCTGGTGCGCGGCGGCCGGGTCAAGGACCTGCCAGGCGTGCGCTATCACATCGTGCGCGGCTCGCTCGACTTGCAAGGCGTCAAAGACCGCAAGCAGTCGCGCTCCAAGTACGGCGCCAAGCGCCCCAAGAAGGCCTGACCGCCTTTTTTCGCGAAACCGCCATTGCGGCAGTTTCAAAACGGTGTTCGTGAAGGCCCTGGCAGGCCATCAGCGAACGTAGTGACCCGCTGTTGGGTCGAGTAAGTGAGAGTCCCAGAATGGCTCTCGCGGCACTGCAAAGTGCCAACTGAAGCAAATCAGAGGTGTAAAAATGCCACGTCGTCGCGAAGTCCCTAAACGTGAAATCCTGCCGGATCCCAAGTTCGGCAATGTCGAGCTGTCCAAATTCATGAACGTGATCATGGAAGGCGGCAAAAAGGCGATCGCCGAGCGCATCATCTACGGCGCGCTCGAACAGATCGAGAAGAAGACCGGCAAGGATCCGGTCGAGGCATTCAGCATCGCCATCAACAACGTCAAGCCCATGGTGGAAGTCAAATCCCGCCGGGTCGGCGGCGCCAACTATCAGGTGCCCGTCGAAGTGCGTCCGGTTCGCCGGCTCGCACTGTCCATGCGCTGGATCAAGGAAGCCGCGCGCAAGCGTGGCGAGAAGTCCATGGCCCTGCGCCTGGCCAACGAACTGATGGAAGCCACGGAAGGCCGTGGCGGCGCCATGAAGAAGCGTGACGAAGTGCACCGCATGGCCGAGGCGAACAAGGCCTTCAGCCACTTCCGCTTCTAAGCAACGCCCCCATATTCGGGGTTGTCAGCCCGTGCCGCCGCATCCCGGTGGGCGGGCTTCGCACCCATCAACGGAGAGAAATCATGTCCCGCAAGACTCCCATCGAGCGCTATCGCAATATCGGCATCTCGGCCCACATCGACGCCGGCAAGACCACGACCACCGAGCGCATTCTTTTCTACACCGGCGTGAACCACAAGATCGGTGAAGTGCACGACGGCGCCGCCACCATGGACTGGATGGAGCAGGAGCAGGAGCGTGGCATCACCATCACCTCCGCTGCGACCACCTGCTTCTGGAAGGGCATGGACACGTCCCTGCCCGAACACCGCATCAACATCATCGACACCCCCGGCCACGTGGACTTCACCATCGAGGTGGAGCGCTCCATGCGCGTGCTGGACGGCGCCTGCATGGTGTATTGCGCGGTGGGCGGCGTGCAGCCGCAGTCCGAGACCGTGTGGCGTCAGGCCAACAAGTACAAAGTGCCCCGCCTGGCCTTCGTCAACAAGATGGACCGCACCGGCGCGAACTTCTTCAAGGTTGTTGACCAGATGCGTCAGCGCCTGAAAGCCAACCCCGTGCCTATCGTGATTCCCATCGGCGCCGAAGAGAATTTCACCGGCGTGATCGACCTGATCAAGATGAAAGCCATCATCTGGGACGAAGCCTCGCAAGGCATGAAATTCGAATACCGCGAGATTCCCGCCGACCTGTCGGCCCTGGCCAAGGAGTGGCGCGAGAAGATGGTCGAAGCCGCCGCTGAAGCGACGGAAGAGTTCATGAACAAGTACCTTGAAGAGGGCGACCTCACCGAGGACGAGATCAAGCTCGGCCTGCGCACGCGCACCATCGCAAGCGAAATCCAGCCCATGCTGTGCGGCACCGCCTTCAAGAACAAGGGCGTGCAGCGCATGCTCGACGCCGTGATCGAATTCATGCCCTCGCCGGTGGACATTCCTCCGGTCAAAGGCATGGACGAGAACGAAGAGCCCGTCACGCGCCGCGCAGACGACAACGAGAAATTCTCCGCTCTGGCCTTCAAGCTCATGACCGACCCCTTCGTCGGCCAGCTCACCTTCGTGCGCGTCTACTCGGGCGTGCTGTCCAAGGGCGACAGCGTCTACAACCCTGTGCGCGGCAAGAAAGAGCGCATCGGCCGTATCGTGCAGATGCACGCCAACAACCGCGAAGTAGTCTCCGAAATCCGCGCTGGCGACATCGCCGCCTGCGTGGGCCTGAAGGAAGTGACGACCGGCGAGACCCTGTGTGACCCGGCTGCCATCCTGACGCTCGAGCGCATGATCTTCCCCGAAAGCGTGATCTCGCAGGCCGTGGAGCCCAAGACCAAGGCCGACCAGGAAAAAATGGGCATTGCGCTGCAACGCCTGGCCCAGGAAGACCCGTCCTTCCGCGTCAAGACCGACGAAGAGTCGGGGCAGACCATCATCGCCGGCATGGGCGAGCTGCACCTTGAAATCATCGTCGACCGCATGAAGCGCGAATTCGGCGTCGAAGCCAACGTCGGCAAACCCCAGGTCGCCTACCGCGAAACCATCCGCAAGACTGTCGAAGAAGCGGAAGGCAAGTTCGTGCGTCAGTCCGGCGGCAAGGGCCAGTACGGTCACGTTGTGCTCAAGATCGAGCCCAACGAACCCGGCAAGGGCTTCCAGTTCGTCGACGCCATCAAAGGCGGCGTGGTGCCTCGCGAATACATTCCCGCGGTTGAAAAGGGCGTGATCGAAGCTCTGGGTCAGGGCGTGCTCGCCGGCTACCCGGTGGTCGACGTCAAGGTGACCCTGCATTTCGGCTCCTACCACGACGTGGACTCGAACGAAATGGCATTCAAGATGGCCGCGATCTTCGGCTTCAAGGAAGGCTGCCGCAAGGCCAGCCCTGTGATCCTGGAGCCCATGATGGCGGTGGAAGTCGAAACCCCGGAAGACTACGCCGGCAACGTGATGGGCGATCTGTCCTCCCGCCGCGGCATGGTCCAGGGCATGGAAGACATGATGGGTGGCGGCAAGGCCATCAAGGCCGAAGTGCCGCTGCCCGAAATGTTCGGCTATTCGACCACGCTGCGCTCCATGTCGCAAGGTCGCGCCACCTACACGATGGAGTTCAAGCACTATTCCGAAGCCCCGCGCAACGTGGCAGAAGCCATCGTAGCGGCCCGAGCAAAGTGATCGCATAGCGATCACTTTGCTACAGGCCGCCCCTGAAACCTTTGGGGACAGACCAAGAAATTGCGCAGCAATTTTTGCTCTGTCCTCGAACTGATTAGAAAAAAAGCTGCGGCAAACCAAGCCGCACCGTCTGCGATCTGATGCCTCCTGATGCCCGTGTCAGGAGAACCAGCAATCAGGTGCAAACGTTAAACCGTACACGGGCATGTTCTTTTTGGAGAATTCAAATGGCAAAAGGTAAGTTCGAGCGGACCAAGCCCCACGTGAACGTGGGCACGATCGGTCACGTGGACCATGGCAAGACGACGCTGACGGCGGCGATCACGACGGTGCTGGCGGCCAAGTTTGGAGGCGAGGCCAAGGGTTACGACCAGATCGACGCGGCTCCGGAAGAGAAGGCACGCGGCATCACGATCAACACGGCGCACGTGGAGTACGAGACGGCGAACCGTCACTACGCGCACGTGGACTGTCCCGGCCACGCCGACTATGTGAAGAACATGATCACGGGCGCGGCGCAGATGGACGGTGCGATTCTGGTGTGCTC
>JAURZS010000085.1 GCA_030653255.1 Burkholderiaceae bacterium
GAGCACACCAGAATCGCACCGTCCATCTGCGCCGCGCCCGTGATCATGTTCTTCACATAGTCGGCGTGGCCGGGACAGTCCACGTGCGCGTAGTGACGGTTCGCCGTCTCGTACTCCACGTGCGCCGTGTTGATCGTGATGACGCGTGCCTTCTCTTCCGGAGCCGCGTCGATCTGGTCGTAACCCTTGGCCTCGCCTCCAAACTTGGCCGCCAGCACCGTCGTGATCGCCGCTGTCAGCGTCGTCTTGCCATGGTCCACGTGACCGATCGTGCCCACGTTCACGTGGGGCTTGGTCCGCTCGAACTTACCTTTTGCCATTTTTTCGACTCCGAAAAAAACTAAAACCAATACACCAAATAACTGGTGCCCATTGCGGGAATCGGACCCGCGACCTCTCCCTTACCAAGGGAGTGCTCTACCACTGAGCCAAATGGGCCACTCTTGCCGGCCTGCCCTTTGGGGACAAACCCGCTTCCAAACTTTCACTGCGCCGGAACGCACAAACCGATTCGTGGAGCGGGAGACGGGAATCGAACCCGCGTCATCAGCTTGGAAGGCTGGGGTTCTACCATTGAACTACTCCCGCCTCGGCTCAAATGCCTACCGAAGCCTGGCATCCCACAAATCATCCGGATACACACTCTGCAAATCCATTCGTCGCTGGTGGAGAGGGCTGGATTCGAACCAGCGTACTCGTTAGAGGGCAGATTTACAGTCTGCTGCCATTAACCACTCGGCCACCTCTCCGGCGAACCTTGGAATATAGCATGGTTTGATGGCAATCGTCACTCCAACACAGACCCCGCAGCCATGAAAATTCGCCTTGACACCACATGGCAATTTAATAGTATGCACTCACTAACATTTACAATGCCTGCTGTGGCCAGACTTCCGTCCGGCCCGGGGGCGCTCAGTCAAAGAGCTGCGGCGCGGCCGGGCCGCCCACACGCCACCAGTCGATGTTCCGGATACGTGCGTCGGGATGCTGCGCCATCCAGCGCAAGTCCTGCGCGGCGGTGCTGACAAAACTACCGTCGTCGTAGGACGGATGGCGCACCCGCCGTACCGGGACGGTCGCCAGATCCAGCTGCGCCACGGCCTCGTCGAAGAACTGCTGCGCCTTGTTGCCCCACAGCCAGAACAGCGGCGGCGCCTGGCGCTGCGCCAGACAGCGCACCAACCCCTGGGTCAGGACCTGCCAGCCGAAACGCCGGGGATGCAGATGGCTGCCCGCTTCCCCAATGCGCACCGTCAGCGCCGTGTTCAGGAGCAGAACCCCCTGCCCGACCCAGGGCAGCAAATCGGCATGGTCGGGCGGCACGAAGTCCTCCCGGACCAACCGCAAGGCCTTGTAGACCGGGATCATGGAGCGCGGCCGGGCCACGGCGCAGGAAAACGACAGGCCTTCCGCATGGCCGGCGCCGGGATAGGGGTCCTGGCCGATGATGACCGCGCGCACCGCCTCAGGCGCAAGCAGCTCGAGCGCGCGGAACGGCCGCTCGGGCGCCACATGGCCGACTTGCGCGTCCACACTGCGCGCCAGCACCTCGATCTGCTGCGCATGCGCAGTGCGAAGCGCATCGACCAGCGGCCGCCAGCCAGGAGGGATGTCGTCGAAGGCCGCCAGCAGCGGCCGCTTCAGCAGGTTGTCGCGCACCGCCTGCGGCGCCGGTCAGGCGAACAGCTCGGCCAAGGCCGCGCCCGGGTCTTCGGCGCGCATGAAAGCCTCGCCCACCAGAAAAGCCCGCACGCCGGCTTCGCGCAGGCGCTGCACATCGGCGCGTGTCTGTACGCCGCTTTCGGTCACCAGCAGGCGATCGGGCGGCACGTCGGCCAGCAGACCCAGCGTGGTGTCCAGCGTGACTTCGAAGGTCTTCAGGTTGCGGTTGTTGATGCCCACCAGCGGCGTCTTGAGCCGCAGCGCGCGCGCGAGCTCGGCCGCGTCGTGCACCTCCACCAGCACGGCCATGTCGAGCGACAGGGCAATGGCTTCGAGTTCGGCCATACGCCCATCGTCCAGGCAAGCGGCAATCAGCAGGATGCAGTCGGCGCCCATGGCGCGCGACTCATAGACCTGGTAGGGGTCGACCAGGAAGTCCTTGCGCAACACCGGCAGATCGCAGGAGGCGCGGGCCTGCTTGAGATAGTCGACACTGCCCTGGAAGAACTGCCTGTCGGTCAGCACAGACAGGCAGGCGGCGCCGAATTCGGCATAACTCTGGGCGATGTCGGCGGCGATGAAGTCTTCGCGCAGCACCCCTTTGGACGGGCTGGCCTTCTTGATCTCGGCAATCACGGCCGAGCCGCCGGCGGCGATGCGTTCGCGCATGGCGCCGACAAAGTCCCGCGTGCGCAGGCGCGATTCAGCGTCTTCGCGCATGGCTTGCAGGGATTTGCGTTGCAAGGCTGCAGCGACTTCCTCGCGTTTGACAGCAACGATTTTGTCAAGAATGTCGGACATGAGCGAGGCCTCAGCGTGAAAGGGCGCGGCTTGCGGCCACGAATTGGTCGAGTTTGGCACGGGCCGCGCCCGACTCGAGGGCCTCGCGCGCCAGTGCCACGCCGGCCTGCATGGTCGGCGCCACATTGGCCGCATACAGCGCCACGCCCGCATTGAGCAGCGTGATGTCGCGGGCCGCGCCGGGCCGGTTGTCGAGTACGCCGATCAGCATGTCGCGCGACTGCTCGGGCGTTTCCACACGCAGCGCCCGGTTGCTGGCCATGGGCAGATCGAAATCCTCGGGATGGATCTCGTATTCGGTGATCTCGCCGTTCTTCAGTTCGCCGACCTGCGTGGCCGCGCCCAGGCTCACTTCGTCCATGCCGTCGCGGCCGTAGACCACCACCGCATGCGCGGCGCCCAGGCGCTGCAATGCGCGCACCTGGATGCCCACCAGATCAGGATGGAACACGCCCATCAGGATGTTGGGCGCGCCAGCGGGATTGGTCAGCGGCCCCAGGATATTGAAGATGGTGCGCACACCCAGTTCCTTGCGCACGGGTGCGACGGTCTTCATCGCAGGATGGTGGTTGGGGGCGAACATGAAGCCAATGCCGACTTCGGCGATGCTGCGCGCAATGGCCTCGGGCTTGAGGTTGATGTTCACACCCAGGCTCTCCAGCACGTCGGCGCTGCCCGACTTGCTGCTGACACTGCGCCCGCCATGTTTGCTGACCTTGGCACCCGCCGCCGCCGCAACGAACATGGAGCAGGTCGAGATATTGAAGGTATGCGAGCCGTCGCCACCGGTGCCCACGATGTCCACCAGATGGGTCTTGTCGGCGACATCGACCCGGGTGGCGAACTCGCGCATGACCTGCGCCGCAGCGGTGATCTCGCCGATGGTTTCCTTCTTGACGCGCAGGCCCGTGATCAGGGCCGCCATCATGACGGGCGACATCTCGCCGCTCATGATCAAACGCATGATGCTGAGCATCTCGTCATGGAAGATCTCGCGGTGCTCGATGGTGCGCTGCAGCGCTTCCTGGGGGGTGATGGGCATGGGGGTCTCCGTCATGGGACTTCTGGGGTGCAGTGAAAACGGCGCTGGTCACGCCTGTTCGAGGAAATTCCTGAGCATGGCGTGGCCGTGCTCCGTCAGGATGGACTCGGGGTGGAACTGCACGCCCTGAATCGGCAGCTCCCGGTGGCGCAAGCCCATGATTTCGCCGTCATCGGTCCAGGCCGTGCGCTCGAGCACGGCGGGACAGGAGGCCGGCTCGATCGCGAGCGAGTGGTAACGGTTCACGGTGAACTGCGACGGCAAGCCCGTGAACACGCCTTGCCCGTTGGTGGTGATCACGCTGGTCTTGCCGTGCATCAGTTGCTGCGCGCGCACGATCTTGCCGCCGAAGGCCGCGCCAACGCTCTGGTGACCCAGACACACCCCGAGTATGGGCATCTTGCCTGCGAAATGGCGGATGGCTTCGACCGATATGCCCGCTTCGGCAGGGGAGCACGGGCCCGGTGAAATCACCAGCAGGTCAGGCGCGCGCCCGGCCACGCCCTGCACGGTGATCTCGTCGTTGCGGAACACCTCGACCTCGGCCCCGAGCTCGCCAAAGTACTGGACGAGGTTGTAGGTGAACGAGTCGTAGTTGTCGATCATCAGGAGTTTCATGGTTCCAGTCCTTCTCGACGGGCTCACCGCTGGAGGCGAGGAGCCCGGGCGGCGCGTGAGGCGCCGCGTTCATTCAAGAGATGCCCCGGAAGAAGGGGCGCGAGGGCACGGAGCGCCCGTGCCGGATCAGCAAGCTGCGCAATGGGGCTGGCGCCAGGGCCAGGCTCCCCGGTCACTGAGACCCGTGATGGCGGTTCGGTGAATGAACATGCGCAAAGTGTAGCAAACCGCCGAAATTGCCTTCTGCCGCCGGCCCCGGATACGGCTGGTTCGCTGTAATGTAAGTAACGTTCCGTAAATTCTTGACAGGGTGCACGGCTCTTTTCGAGAATCCGCCTACCCCCTCTTTGCCGTCTCTCACGGCGGTCTCGTGGTCACGAGCCACAGCGAAGCGGGCGGAAATCCCCCTCCCCCCAGCCTCCGTACCGCGACTCCGATCGAGCCGCCGGTCAACTTCATGAAGGGAATAAGTCATGCTCACTGCACAGCACACTCAAGCTCTCACTCATCCTGCGCTCCAGCCGAATCTGCCAGAGGTCTCGGCGCCGCACTTCAATCCGGAAATCGCCATCGAAGAATTGCGAGTCCGCCACCTTTGTTTTCCTTTCGAAGCACCCGAGATCCACGCGCTGCGCACACAACTCAAGCAGCCTGTGACTCCTGATTTGCAGGATTTCCATGGGCTCGAAAAAAAAGAGACCACGCGGGTTCCGTATTCGCCTTCGACTGGGAACACCGGGTCATCGGAACCATCCGGGTCGTTCCCATGTGGCTCGGCCTGACGCCCTCCGAAACGGCGCTGATGAAAGCCTCGATGGGGGACGCCAGTCTGTGGCCGCACAGTTTCGAAGTCGGACGCCTGATCATTGACCCGGCTTACCGCAGTGGCCCCGAATTGCTCAAGCGCTGCCTGTTGCTGGCGCTGCAGCAGCTGTGCGAGCGCACCGAAGTGCATAACCTTTTCGCCACATGCTCGCCGCTGCTCGGCAGGCTGTATCGACGCTTTTCGTTTTCTCCTCTCATCCAGGACCTCGGCTGCGGTGGCAGCGAAGAGCGCTTCATGCTCGTTCATGGGCAGTCGTCGAATGTGTACGGCGCATTGAGCGGTGTACCTGCTACGGCGCAACATGGCGCGCTCGCCCAGAGGTGCCTGAGTTGAACCGCATGCGCGAACTCTGGGCCGGGAGCATGCTGGCAATCCCCACAAAGTACCTGGGTGGTCTGATGGAGAGCTACCGATCGCACCATGAGATCAGTGAATCCATACCCGTGTACATGGGCATTGTCGGCGCCAGCGGGTACTCCCTTTTTTACCTGATGAGGTTCACCAGGCCTGCCCCGCAGCCCTTCGACGACCTGGGGCTGCGGCTCGTCGCCGTGGTGCTGTGCCTGCTTATGGCGCTGCGCAGGTTCTGGCCGCAACAGCTCAGGCCCCACTATCTCGCCTATTCCTACTGGGTGCTGCTCTA
>JAURZS010000190.1 GCA_030653255.1 Burkholderiaceae bacterium
GGCCATCTCTCGGAAGGCTATCTGCTGGGCCTGACCCATCACGTGGAACTGGTGCGGCAACTGCGCGGCGAATGCGGCGCGCGCCAGGTCAAGGGCGCCCGGCTGGCGCAGTACGTCGGCGGCGGCGGCATCCGGCCGCAGTTCTACCAGGCTGCCAGCCTGTTCTGCCGTGGAGACTGGAATGCCTGAACGCACACTGCCCCGCGTGCTCGACACGCATGCCCAGGCCTGGTGGGACGGACTGCGCAAACACCGCCTGCTGCTGCAGCACTGCGCCGACTGCGGCCACCCGCGCATGCCCCCCGGCCCGATCTGCCCCGAATGCTGGTCTGATAAGCATGAATGGCGTGCGCACGTGGGAACCGGAACCGTCACCTCCTTCGTCTGGTACATGCAGCCGCTCGATCCGCGCTTTACCGAGGTGCCCTACAACGTCAGCCTGGTGGCACTCGACGGCGGGCCGGTGGTGGTCAGCAATGTGCTGGACGTCGCCTTCGGCGCACTGAAGATCGGCGACCGCGTGCGGGCCCGCTTCTGTGATGAGCCCGCAGGCTTCACCTCACTCATGTTCGTTCAGGAGAATGCTTGATGGCACAGCCGAATACCGATGACGAGCCGACCCCCCTGCGGCGCTACTGGTTCTGGGAAAAGCTGCAGGCCGGCCAGCGCGGCCTGGGCAGTTTTGTCTTTTCGCCCGATCCCTCGCACACCGAAATACTGGCAGCCTCGGGCTTCGACCTGACGGTGGTCGATCTGGAACACGCGCCGCTCACGATCAGCGACGTCGTCAACCACGTGCGTGCGGCCGATGCGGCCGGCATCTCGTGCTGGGTGAGGGTGGGGGACCCACAGCCGAATGAAATCAGCCGACTGCTGGACTGCGGCGTGCAAGGTGTGATCCTGCCGCATTTCGGCCTCGACCCCGCGGCAACGCGCGCGGCGCTGCGCGCCTTCCGGTATGCACCGCTGGGCCAACGCGGCACCTGCACCGGCGTGCGCAGCGTGTCGCATGGACTGAGCCATTTCCCCGACTATGTGCAGGAATCCAACCGAAAGACCATGGCCATCGGCCTGATCGAAGACGCGGATGTGGTGGACAACATCGAAGCCGTGCTGGCCGACTCCGGCGTCGACGCCGTGGTGCCCGGTGGCCCCGGAGACCTGGCCACTTCCATGGGCCTGCATGGCCAGGGCAACCACCCCAGAGTTGTGGCCGCCGCGCGCCGCGTGGTCGAGGCAGCCAAGGCGGTGCCGGGCCTGAAAGTCGGCATGTACGTCGTCGATGCCGATGCGGCGGCGATGTGGGCTGACCTGGGCGTCGACTTTCTGCTTTGTTCCATCGACAACCGCGTCCTGGCGCGCGCTTACCGGAGCCTGCACGGCGCCTTGCGCAGCGCAATGGCATGACGCTTCCCGATTCAATCAGTCTTTCGTTCTTTCAATCTTTTATTCGTCTTTCGGAGACTTTCATGAACTTACTCAAAAAAGCCCTCACCGTCCTGAGCCTGCTCGCCGCAGGCGCAGCATTCGCACAGACCTATCCGACCAAGCCGGTGCGGCTGATCGTGCCCTATGCCTCCGGCGGCGAAATCGACGCCGTGGCCCGCTACCTGGCCCGCAAACTCGAAGACAAATGGAAACAGCCGGTGGTCGTGGACAACCGACCCGGCGCTGGCTCCGTCATCGGCACCGATGCAGCGGCGAAGGCCGACCCAGACGGCCACACCCTGCTGCTCACGAGCTTTGGCTTCGTCACCAACCAGATCCTGATGCGTAACCTCCCCTACGACCCGGCATCCCTGGCGCCGCTGATGCGGCTGGCGATGGCGCCCAACATCCTGTACGTCACCTCCAGTGTGCCGGGGACGACCGCCAAGGAAGTTGCCGAATACGCAAGATCAAAGCCGGGCCAGCTCAGCTTCGCCTCGACCGGCAATGGGTCGAGCCCGCACATCGTGGCCGAGATGTTTGCGGTCATGGCCGGCGCCACCATCACCCACGTGCCTTACAAAGGCACAGCGCCGGCCGTGACCGATTTGCTCGGCGGCCATGTGCAGGCCATCTTCGGCACCATGTCGCTGATGCCGAATACCAAAGACGGCAAGCTGCGCGCCCTTACAGTGGCCAACCCGACCCGTCTGATTGGCGCCCCGCAAGTGCCCACCACGGCAGAGTCCGGCTTGCCGGGACTGCTGTCGGCCTCCTGGTACGGACTCTTCCTGCCGGCCAAGGTCGACCCTGCACTGCGCCAGAAAATCTATGCCGACCTGCGTGACGTCGCCAACCAGGAAGAAACCCGCCAGCGCCTGATCCAGATCGGCCTGGAGCCAGCGACGCTCGACAGCAACCAGTTTGGCGCCTTCCTGAAGGCGGAGCACACCAAGTGGGGCGACGTCATCCGGCAACGCAACATCCGCCTCGATTGAAGCCCACGGCGGCGCTCCCTTTTCAACGTAGTAAAGCAGGTACAAAATGAAGATTCAACAAATGATCAAAGCGCTGTGTGCGCTGTGTCTGGGCCTGTGGGTCGCCTCCAGCGCCTTCGCCCAGAGCTACCCCAACCGGCCAATCCGCATCATCTACCCCTTTGCCGCCGGGTCCGGCGCCGACACCGCCTGGCGTCTGCTGGCCCAGGAAGCATCCAAGCGACTTGAACAACCCCTTGTCTTCATCAACCAGCCCGGCGCCAACGGCCGCCTGGCGCTCGATACCGTGCGGCGCTCTGAGCCCAACGGCTACACCCTGGGCATCTTCACCAACGGCATGCTGGTGGTCTCTCCACTCATCGACCCGAAGAACTTCGGCATAGAGCCCGGACGGGACTACGTGCCGGTGATGGTGGCCATCGACACGCCGCTGGTGGTGGTCGCCACCGCCAAGGCGCCCTTCAACGACCTGGCCGGCATGGTTGCCTACGGCCGGTCCAACCCAGGCAAACTCAAAATTGGCTCCGCCGGCTCGGGCAGCGGCAGCCACCTCGGCATTGCGATGTTCGGCAACAAGGCCGGCATCGACGTGGTGCACGTGCCCTACAAAGGCAGCGGCCCCGCATTGGCTGCCTTGCTCGCCGGCGACATCGACGCGGTGTTCAGCGACGTGGGCATCAAGACCTACATCGAATCGGGTCGCGCCAAAGGCATAGCTGTCAGCGGCACCCAGCGCTCCACGGAAATCCCCAATCTGCCGACCCTGGTGGAAGGGGGCGTGACGGGCGCTGTGTACACGACATGGATGGGCGTTCTGGTGCCCACCGGCACGCCGCAGGCGGTGATCCAGTCGCTCAGCAGAGCCTTTGCCGGCGCGCTGGCGAATCCTGAGGTGCGCGCCAAGCTGCAGAGCGCCGGCTGGAGTCTGAAGGCCGATGGGGGGAGCAGCGAACAGGCTGTTCAGCTGATCAAGCGCAACCTTGAAATTTACCGGCCGATTGTGGAGGCGGCGCGGATGAGTTTTGACTGAGGGGTACCTACCGGCCGCGTCAAAGTGTCGCTCTGGGGGATGCCCTCGCGGCATTGGGCCGCAAGGTCGGCTTGACGAACAAGGATTTTGAAATACTCCATGAAGTGAACGACAGGGCTCCGGCTGAGCCGCTGAGGTTTGAATGATCGTCCTTGATACCAACGTCGTTTCCGAGGCGATGAAACCCGAGCCGCATCCGGCAGTGCGGGCCTGGCTGAACGAGCAAGTTGCCGAAACACTTTTTCTGTCCAGCGTGACTTTGGCCGAGTTGCTGTATGGCATCGGGGCACTTCCGGCTGGCAAGCGCAAAGATATGCTGGCCGGCACTCTTGACGGTCTCATGGGGTTGTTCAGGGATCGAGTGCTTCCACTCGATACCGACGCGGCTCGGCGCTACGCCGAACTGGCCGTTGCGTCCAGGAGCGCCGGGCGAGGATTTCCAACGCCTGGCGGCTACATTGCAGCGATTGCAGTTTCCAGGAAATTCATCGTGGCATCACGGGACACCGCGCCCTATCGGGCGGCAGGCGTCGCTGTCATCAATCCTTGGAATGCGTGACGCAGGCGGGTGGGCGGCACGCAGACCCGGCAGACCGTATCAAAAAGCGACTCACTGCCTGGGCGAAGGGCCTTGTACAACGACGCTTCCCGGGTGACGCCGGAATCGCCCTCATGCTCCTTCATCCCGCTTCTTCGAAGCAAACGGATAGGCACCACCGGGGGTACCCCTGGGCGGAATCTTCAGAGACAGGATCATCGTCAAGGCCAGCGTGACGGCGGTGAAGCCGAGCGAAACAACCACAGGAATCTTGTAGACGTCGATCAGCAGCATCTTGGCGCCGATGAACACCAGGACGATCGCCAGACCGTAGCTGAGCAGGTGGAAGCGCTCGTGCATGTTGGCCAGCAGGAAGTACATCGCGCGCAGGCCGAGGATCGCGAATACGTTGGAGGTGAGAACGATGAAGGGGTCGGTCGTGATCGCGAAGATGGCCGGGATCGAGTCGACCGCAAACACGATGTCGACGATGCCGATGAGCAGGATCACCACCAGCAGCGGCGTGGCCATCCTGACGCCGCCGA
>JAURZS010000090.1 GCA_030653255.1 Burkholderiaceae bacterium
CTGCTGCATGATCAAGGACTCATGTCCCATGAGGCCGAAGCTCGGTGTGTAGGCGTTGGTCAAGTCGGCGGGAAACTGCGCGTCCTTGAGCAGCTTGCCCTTGTTGAACCGGCCCTCGGGGTCCACTTTGGCCTTGTAGCGCGCGAAGTCGCCGATCTCGGCGTCAGTCAGGAATTCGAGCTTGGTGATGCCGATGCCATGCTCGCCGGAGATCACGCCGCCGAGCGAGCGAGCCAGCACCATGATGCGTTTGACCGCGGCATGCGCCGTCTGCAGCATTTCGTAGTTGTCGCTGTTGACCGGCAGATTGGTGTGCACATTGCCGTCGCCCGCGTGCATGTGCAGCGCAGCCCAGACCCGGCCCTTGAGCACGCGCTGATGGATGGCTTCGCACTCGCGCAGGATGGGCTCGAAGGCCAGCCCCGAGAAGATCGAACGCAGGGGCGTGCGCAGCTGTGTCTTCCAGCTGGCGCGCAGAGTATGGTCCTGCAACTGCGCAAACAGCGGCCCGACATCGCGCAGCCAGCCGCGCCACTGCTCGCGCACCTCGCGCACCAGCTCCAGCGCCTGCGCGACGCGGTCTTCGAGCAGCTCGGCCGGGGCGATCTCGTGGTCGTCCTCGTGGCGGCCCAGCGGCAGGTCGCCGCGCGAAAGAAAAGCCTCGAGCGCGTCGCACAGCGCGATCTTGTTGCCCAGGCTCAGCTCGATGTTGATGCGCTCGATGCCGTCGGTGTACTCTGCCATGCGCGGCAGCGGAATGACCACGTCTTCGTTGATCTTGAATGCATTGGTGTGCCTGGAAATGGCGGCCGTGCGCTTGCGGTCCAGCCAGAACTTCTTGCGCGCCTCGGGGCTGATCGCGATGAAGCCTTCTCCGGCGCGCGAATTGGCAATGCGCACCACCTCGGAGGCGGCCCGTGCGACTTCGTCGGCATCGTCGCCGGCGATGTCACCGAACAGCACCATCTTGGGCAGGCCGCCAGCGGCGCCGCGCTTCGATTTGGTCGCGTAGCCGACCGCCTTGAGGTAGCGGTCGTCAAGGTGCTCCAGTCCCGCGAGAATCGCGCCGCCACGGCGCGCCTGCGCGAACATGTAATCCTTGATCTCGACGATGCTGGGCACGGCGTCGCGCGCGTTGCCGAAGAACTCCAGGCACACGGTGCGCGTATGCGCCGGCATGCGGTGCACCACCCAGCGCGCAGAAGTGATCAGGCCGTCACAGCCCTCTTTCTGGATGCCCGGCAGGCCGCTGAGAAACTTGTCGGTCACGTCCTTGCCCAGGCCTTCCTTGCGGAAAGCCGCACCCGGAATGTCAAGGCGATCGGTGCGGATCAGTGTGCGGCCGTCGGCCTCCAGGTATTTCAGCTCGAAGCTGGCGGTCTGCACGTCATGGATCTTGCCCATGTTGTGGTCCAGACGGGTCACCTCCAGCCAGCGCGCGTCCGGCGTGACCATGCGCCAGGACGCCAGGTTGTCCAGCGCCGTGCCCCACAGCACGGCCTTTTTTCCGCCCGCGTTCATGGCGATGTTGCCGCCCACGCAGGAAGCCTCGGCCGATGTCGGGTCCACCGCAAAGACATGGCCGGCGCGCTCGGCGGCATCGGCCACACGCTGCGTCACTACGCCGGCTTCGGTCCAGATGGTGGCCACGGGCTCGGCCACGCCGGGCAGCGTGACGTGCTCGACCTCGGTCATGGCTTCAAGCTTCTCGGTGTTGATGACCGCGCTGCGCCAGGTCAGGGGAACCGCGCCGCCGGTGTAGCCGGTGCCACCGCCGCGCGGGATGATGGTCAGGCCCAGATCGATGCAACCCTTGACCAGCCCGGCCATCTCGGCCTCGGTGTCGGGCGTGAGCACGACGAAGGGGTACTCGACGCGCCAATCGGTGGCGTCGGTCACATGGGAGACACGGCTCAGGCCGTCGAACTTGATGTTGTCGCCGGCTGTGTAGCGGCGCAGCAGGCGCTGTGTCTGACGGCGCAATGCGGCGCCCTTGAGAAAGGTGGCATCGAAGCGGTCCACCGCCCGGTGCGACTCGGCCAGCAGCTCGCCCACCAGAGCGTCGCGCTCGGTGTCGTCCTGCGGCGTGCGGCGGCGCTGGACCTCGCCCAGGCGGTGGCGCAGGGCATCGACGAGCTGGCGGCGCCGGCGCGGGTTGTCGAGCAGGTCGTCTTGCAGATAGGGGTTGCGCTGCACCACCCAAATGTCGCCAAGCACCTCGTAGAGCATGCGTGCGGAGCGGCCGGTGCGGCGTTCCTCGCGCAACTGGGAGAGCAGGTCCCAGGCCCGGGCGCCGAGCAGCCGGATCACGATTTCACGGTCCGAGAACGAGGTGTAGTTGTACGGGATCTCGCGCAGGCGCGGCGCGTCGTCAGCCGCGGCCATGATCTGGTGGAGCGTAGTGGGGGCGTTCATCGTGTCCTGAATTACCAGTCCGAACCTGAAAATCACGGCTGGAGGACGATGTTACCGCAGTGCAGCAATGGCGCAGCGGTCGTGGGGACACCCCATGGAAACCCGCTTGTGACATGAGAGGGCACCCGGTTAAATCTTACTGTCACAAACGACGACGATACTGTCGCAGACCTTTCAGGAGAAGTCATGAAACTGCAAATCACAGCGGTTGCCCTTGCGGCCGCATTCACCCTTCCGGCCCAGGCCCAGACCGAAATCCAATGGTGGCACTCGATGGGAGGCGGACTCGGCGAATGGGTCAACGACCTGGCCCGCGACTTCAATGCCAGCCAAAAGGATTACAAGATCGTGCCCACTTTCAAGGGCAGCTACGACGAATCCATGACCGCAGCCATCGCGGCTTTCCGCGCCGGCAATGCGCCCCACATCCTGCAGGTGTTCGAAGTCGGCACCGCCACCATGATGGCGTCCAAGGGCGCGATCAAGCCCGTGGCCGATGTGATGAAGGAATCCGGACTGAAGTTCGACCAGAACGCCTATGTGCCCGCCGTCGCCGGCTACTACACGGCGCCCAACGGCCAGATGCTGAGCTTCCCCTTCAACAGCTCCACGCCGGTGTTCCACTACAACAAGGACGCCTTCAAGGCCGCCGGTCTGGACCCCGCAAAGCCGCCCACGACCTGGCCCGAAGTGGCGCTGGCCGCCGCCAAACTCAAGGCTTCCGGCCACAAGTGCCCCTTCACCACCAGCTGGATCAGCTGGTCCCAGCTCGAGAGCTTCTCGGCCTGGCACAACACCCTGTTCGCCAGCAAGAACAACGGCTTCGGCGGCCTGGACACGCGCCTGGTGTTCAACACGCCGCTGCATGTGCGCCACATCGAGAACCTGGCCAACATGGCCAAGCAGGGACTGTTTGTCTACAAGGGCCGGGCCAATGCGGCTGACGCCACCTTCGTCTCGGGCGAATGCGCCATGGCCACCGGCTCGTCGGCGCTGTACGGCAACGTGACGCGCAACGGCAAGTTCGCCTACGGCATCGGCACCCTGCCCTACTATCCGGACGTTCCCGGTGCGCCCCAGAACACCGTGATCGGCGGCGCCAGCCTGTGGGTCATGAGCGGCAAGAAGGCCGTCGACTACAAGGGCGTGGGGCAGTTCTTCAGCTATCTGTCGCGCCCCGACGTCGCCTCCGCCAGCCACCAGCGCACGGGCTACCTGCCGGTGACGAAGGCCTCGTTCGAGCAGACCGACAAGTCCGGCTTCTACAAGAAGAATCCCGGCACCGATGTGTCGGTCACCCAGATGATCCGCAAGACCACCGACAAATCGCGCGGCGTGCGCCTGGGCAACTTCGTGCAGATCCGCACCATCATCGACGAGGAACTCGAAGGCGTATGGAGCGGCAGGAAACAGGCCAAGGAAGCGCTGGATACCGCCATCAAGCGCGGCAACGAGCAGCTCGAGCGCTTCGAGCGGGCCAACAAGCGCTGAGTCTGGCGCGGAAACTGGCGCGGCTCCGCGCCGGTCCCTCCCCGGTCGGCCCTCACGCGCCGCCCGGGGAGAGCCGCATAATGAGCGACCATGGAAAAGCGCGTACTGTTCAAATCCGCCTGGCTGCCCTGGGTGCTGATCGCGCCCCAGATGATTGTCATCCTGGTTTTCTTTTTCTGGCCGGCGGCCCAGGCCTTGCGCCAGAGTGTGCTGATCGAGGACGCGTTTGGCTCGTCCTCCGAGTTCGTCGGCCTGGAGAACTTCAGACGCCTGTTTGCCGACCCGACCTACCTTGCGTCCTTCTACACCACCGCCTTTTTCTCGGCCGTGGTGGCTGTGGCCGGACTGAGCATTGCACTGTTGCTGGCCGTCATGGCCAACCGTGTGGTTCGCGGCGCCGGCATCTACAAGACCCTGCTGATCTGGCCCTATGCCGTGGCCCCGGTGGTCGCCGGTGTGCTGTGGCTGATGATGTTCGCGTCACCCTACGGCACCATCGCCTACGCGCTGCGCTCCATCGGCTTCCAGTGGGACCATGTTCTCAATGGCAACCATGCCATGGCGCTGATCATCATGGCCGCCGTATGGAAGCAGATTTCCTACAACTTCCTGTTCTTTCTGGCCGGCCTGCAGTCGATTCCGCACTCGCTGATCGAAGCTGCCACCATTGACGGTGCCTCGCCCTGGCGGCGCTTCTGGTCCATCGTGTTCCCGCTGCTGACGCCCACCACCTTCTTCCTGCTGGTGTTCAACATCGTCTACGCCTTCTTCGACACCTTTGCCATTGTCGACGCGGCCACCCACGGTGGTCCGGGCAAGGACACGTCCATCCTGGTCTACAAGGTCTACTACGATGGTTTCAAAGCGCTGGACATCAACGGTTCAGCGGCGCAGTCAGTGGTGCTGATGGCCATCGTGGTCGCGCTCACCGTGGTGCAGTTCCGCTTCGTCGAGAAAAAGGTTCAGTACTGATCATGATCGAACGGCGTCCCCTGCTGGATTTTGTCTCACACGTGATCCTGGCCATCGGCGTGCTGATCGTGTTCTTTCCAATCTACGTGACCTTCATCGGCTCGACCCAGACCGCGCAACAGATCACCAGCAGCAACCCCTTGTCGCTGATGCCGGGCAGCAACTTCCTCGAGAGCTACCGGCTGGCCCTGTTCGGCGGCAAGACCGAGGCCGGCGCCACCATCGGGGCGGCCTGGCCGATGATGCTGATCAGCCTGGCCAGCGCCCTGATCATCACCGTCGGAAAGATCGTGATCTCCCTGCTGTCGGCCTTCGCCATCGTGTACTTCCGCTTTCCCGCCAAGAACCTGGTGTTCTGGATGGACTTTGTCACGCTGATGCTGCCGGTCGAGGTGCGCATCGGCCCGACCTACCAGGTCGTGTCCGACCTGGGCATGCTCAACACCATGGCGGGCCTGACGGTGCCGCTCATTGCCTCGGCCACGGCCACCTTCCTGTTCCGCCAGTTCTTCCTGACTGTGCCCGACGAGCTCGTCGAGGCCGCGCGCATGGACGGCGCGGGCCCCATGCGATTTTTCAAGGACGTGCTGCTGCCGCTGTCGCGGACTTCCATTGCGGCGCTGTTCGTGATCCAGTTCATCTATGGCTGGAACCAGTACCTGTGGCCGCTGCTGGTAACCACTGACGAGAAGATGTACCCCATCGTGATGGGCATCAAGCGGCTGATTTTCGGCGAGGTCTATGTCGAATGGAACGTGGTCATGGCCACCGCCATCCTGGCCATGCTGCCGCCGGCCATCGTCGTGATCCTGATGCAGAAGTGGTTCGTCAAGGGTCTGGTGGACACCGAGAAATGACAGCGGCCAGACCTCCGCAAGCGCCGTCCCCAACCGACTGAAAAACATGGCTGCCATCCAACTCAAGAACGTCATCAAGCGCTACGGCACCGGCAAGAGCGCGCTGCAGGTCATTCACGGCATCAACGCCGACATCCGCGACCACGAGTTCATCGTCATCGTCGGCCCGTCGGGCTGCGGCAAGTCCACGCTGCTGCGCATGGTCGCGGGCCTGGAGGCCATCAGCGGCGGCGAGATCTCCATCGGCGGGCGCGTCGTCAACGACCTGGAGCCGGCCGAACGCGACATCGCCATGGTGTTCCAGAACTACGCCCTGTACCCGCACATGAGCGTCTTCGACAACATGGCCTATGGCCTGAAGAT
>JAURZS010000197.1 GCA_030653255.1 Burkholderiaceae bacterium
CCATACTGACGCTGCCCGCGCTGGCGCTGGTGGCCAAGCTGCACCGCGCTTTCGAGCCGCGCCGTCAGGCCCTGCTGGCCGCCCGCGCCGAACGTGCGAAGCGGCTGGACGCAGGCGAGCGGCCCGACTTCCTGCCCGAGACCCGCGCCATCCGTGAAGGCGACTGGAAGATCGCGCCAATCCCGAAGGCGCTGCATTGCCGCCGCGTCGAGATCACGGGGCCGGTGGAGGCCAAGATGGTGATCAACGCCTTCAACTCGGGCGCCGACAGCTACATGACCGATTTCGAGGACAGCAACTCCCCGCTGTGGACCAATCAGATCCAGGGCCAGGTCAATTTGTACCAGGCGATCCGCCGCACGCTGAGTCTGGAGCAGAACGGCAAGCGCTATCAGCTCAACGACAAGATCGCCACCTTGCAGGTGCGCCCGCGCGGCTGGCATCTGGACGAAAAGCATGTGACCGTGGACGGCCAGCGTGTGCACGGCGGCATCTTCGACTTCGCGCTGTTCACCTTCCACAACGCCAAAGAGCAGATCGCGCGCGGCGCCGGACCCTTCTTCTACCTGCCCAAGATGGAAAGCCACCTCGAAGCCCGGCTGTGGAACGATGTGTTCGTGATGACGCAGAACGAACTGGGCCTGCCCCAGGGCACGATCAAGGCCACGGTGCTGATCGAGTCCATCCTTGCCGCCTTCGAGATGGAAGAGATCCTGTACGAATTGCGCGAGCACAGCGCCGGCCTGAACGCCGGGCGCTGGGACTACATCTTCAGCTGCATCAAGAAATTCAAGGTCGACCAGAACTTCTGTCTGGCCGACCGCGCCCGCGTCACCATGACCGCGCCTTTCATGCGGGCCTATGCACTGCTGCTGCTCAAGACCTGCCACAAGCGCGGCGCGCCGGCCATCGGCGGCATGAGCGCGCTGATCCCGATCAAGAACGATCCCGAGAAGAATGCCGTTGCCATGCAGGGCATCGTCAACGACAAGCGGCGCGACGCCACAGACGGCTATGACGGCGGCTGGGTCGCGCACCCCGGGCTGGTCGAGCCCTCGATGAAGGAATTCGTCGCCGTGCTGGGCGACCGTCCCAATCAGTTCGACAAGCAAAAGCCCGAGGTGCAGGTGAGCGCCGCCGACCTGCTGAACTTCCAGCCCGAGGCGCCGGTCACGGAAGCGGGCCTGCGCATGAACATCAACGTGGGCATCCACTACCTGGGCGCCTGGCTGGCCGGCAACGGCTGCGTGCCGATCCACAATCTGATGGAAGACGCGGCCACCGCAGAGATCAGCCGCTCGCAGGTGTGGCAGTGGATCCGCAGCCCCAAGGGCGTGCTCGACGACGGCCGCAAGGTCACGGCCGACATGGTGCGCGCGCTGGTGCCGCAGGAGCTGGAAAAGATCAAGGCCGGCGGCTTCGAAGGCAAGTTCGATCGGGCCGCGCAGATCTTCACGCAGATGAGCACGCAGGACGCGTTCGCGGAGTTCCTGACGCTGCCGCTCTACGAAGAGATCTGAGTCTGAGCGGCCTGCGGAATTCTTGACACGCTATACCCACTGACACCAAAAGGTGAGTTTTGCCGCATGGCGCGACCCCAGCCTGCTGCGTCGGAACACATCCGCTGCACCAATTGACATACTGGTAACGCCAGCCAGTCACGCCACCGCCCCCCCGCATCAGCGCGGCTAAACTGTCAGCTGACTGCACCCTCCCCCATGTCGACCTCCACCCCTTCCATCGACACCTCGCTGTGCCCCCTGTGCGGCGGCCCGAACGGCTGTGCGCAGGTGGCGCCGCGGGCCGAAGGAGCCGAGGCGCCGCCCTGCTGGTGCATGAACGTGCGGATCAGCCCGCAAGCCTTGGCGCGGTTGCCAGCTGCAGCGCGGCGGCGGGCCTGCATCTGCCAGGCGTGCGCTACCGAACCCTCCGCAGAACCGGCCAGCGGGCCGGCAGCCTGAACCCCGGAGAACGCGCCATGTGCCAGCTCCTGGGGATGAACTGCAACACGCCTACCGATGTGATGTTCAGCTTCACGGGCTTTGCCGAACGCGGCGGCCACACCGACCACCATGGCGACGGCTGGGGCATCGCGTTTTTCGAAGGCGCGGGGTTGCGCCATTTCGTCGATCACCAGCCGGCCAGCGAGTCACCCGTGGCCGGCCTGATACGGCGGTATCCGATCAAGAGCCGCAACGTCATCGCCCACATCCGCCGGGCCACGCAGGGCGCCGTCGCGCTGGAGAACTGCCACCCTTTCGTGCGCGAGTTGTGGGGCCGCTACTGGGTGTTCGCGCACAACGGCGACCTGAAGGATTTCGATCCGCGCCTGCACGCCGGCTTTCGCCCCGTGGGCAGCACCGACAGCGAGCGTGCCTTCTGCTGGATCATGCAGGAGCTTGCCAAGTCCCATGCCGGAGTGCCCAGCATCGAGGAGCTGACGCTGACACTGCGCGAGCTGCTCCCGCAAGTGGCGCGTCACGGCACTTTCAACTGCCTGATGTCCAACGGCGAGGCGCTGTGGGCCCATGCCTCGACCAGTCTTTACTATGTGGAGCGCAGGCACCCTTTTGCGCATGCCACGCTGAGCGATGAAGACCTGAGTGTCAACTTTGCCGAGCACACCCAGCCGAGTGACCGCGTGGCCGTGGTGGTGACGACGCCGCTGACCACCAACGAGAACTGGCAGGCGCTGACGCCCGGCGAGGTCCAGGTGTTCGTCGACGGCAGCGCACGCTAGAGCGCGCGCTCCACGGCGTCGACGAACATCGCCGCCACATCGAAGCCGGTCTGATCTTTGATTTCCTGGAAGCAGGTCGGACTCGTGACGTTGATCTCGGTGACGTAGTCACCGATGACGTCGATGCCCACCAGTAGCAGGCCACGCGCCGCCAGCACGGGACCCAGCGATTCGGCAATCTCGCGTTCGCGCGCCCCCAGCGGCTGAGCCACGCCCTTGCCACCAGCGGCCAGGTTGCCGCGCACTTCGTCACCCTGCGGTATGCGCGCCAGGCAATGGGGCACCGGCTTGCCGCCGATCACCAGCACCCGCTTGTCGCCCTTGACGATCTCGGGCAGGAATTTCTGCACCATCACGCTTTGCGCGCCATGGCGGTTCAGCGTCTCGGTGATGCTGCCCAGGTTGAGGCCATCGGCACGCACACGGAAGATGCCCATGCCGCCCATGCCGTCGAGCGGCTTGAGGATGATGTCCTTGTGCTCGGCATGGAAGCGTTTGATCTCGGCCGCGTCGCGCGTGACCAGTGTCGGCCCGATGAACTGCGCGAACTCGAGGATGGAGAGTTTTTCCGGGTGATCGCGCAAGGCGCGCGGCTTGTTGAAGACACGCGCGCCCTCGCGCTCGGCCTGCTCCAGCAGGTGGGTGGCGTAGATGTATTCGGCGTCGAAGGGCGGGTCCTTGCGCATGAGCACAGCGGCGTATTCCTTGAGCGGACGCGTGCTGCGCTCGCCCTCTGTCTTGAACCAGTCCTGCGGGTCGCCCGTCAGGACGATGTCGCGCACCTGGGCCTGGACCACGCCGCCGCGCTGCCACAGCAGATCAGCCGGCTCGCAGGCCGACAGCCGGTGGCCTCGGCGCTGCAGCTCGCGCATCATCACGAAGGTGCTGTCCTTGTATATCTTGAAGGACTCGAGCGGATCGGCGACGAATAGAAAATGCATGGTCGGATTCAGGGCCTGGGGCCGGTTCGTGAAAGTGGGCTCAGGCCGCAGGCCTGCGTTGCCCGTACTGTTGCACAAACAGCGCGATCGTGCCGGCTGCCACACCCCAGAACGCCGAACCAACGCCAAACAGCGTCAGGCCGCTGAGGGTCACCAGAAAGGTAATCAAGGCGGCTTCGCGGTGCGATTCGTCCTTGAGTGCCGTGGCCAGTCCGCCGCCAATGGAGCCCAGAAGGGCCAGGCCGGCGATGGCCACCACCAGCTCCCGGGGAAATGCGCTCAGCAAGCCGGTGACGGTGGCGCCGAAAACGCCGATCAGGACATAGAAGGCACCGCAGCTGACCGCGGCCGTGTAACGCCGGGCCGGGTCTTCGTGCGCTTCGCGCCCCATGCAGATGGACGCGGTGATCGCGCTCAGGCACAGCGCGAAGGCGCCGAAGGGCGCCAGCACCAGGGTGGCCAGACCGGTCCAGGTCAGCAGGCGCGACACCGGAAGGTCGTAGCCCGCCGCCCGGATTGCGGCCACACCGGGCAGGTTCTGCGAAGCCATGGTGACCACAAACAGCGGCAGGGCCAGGCTGACGATGGCCTGCAGCGTGAAACGCGGCGCCGTGAAGACCGGCCAGGCCAGCTCCAGGCGCACGGCGCTGGCGTCGAGCTGCCCATGAAGCGCCACGTACACAATGGCCACCAGCAGGGTCGCCACCACCGCGTACCGCGGCACCCAGCGCCGGGCCAGCAAATAGCTGCCCAGCATCCACAACAGCAGCGGCAGCGCGGTCTGCGCCGCTGCAAAGGCCTGCAGGCCAAAGCGCGCCAGCACGCCGGCCAGCAAGGCCGAGGCGATCGCCACCGGAATGCGGTTCATGGCGCGCTCGAACCAGCCGGTCACGCCCAGCAGTGTGATCAGCGCGGCGCAGACCATGAAGGCGCCCACGGCCTCGGCCATCGAGAAGCCGCCGGCCAGGCCCGCTGTGGCCAGCACCGCCGCGCCGGGTGTGGACCAGGCGACCATGACCGGCTTGCGCCAGAACAACGAAGGCAGCAGGGAACTCAGGCCCATGCCCAGCCCCAGCGCCCACATCCAGGAGCTGATCTGCGCCGGCGTGGCGGCAAAGGCCTGCGCCGCCTGAAACACGATGGCCACCGAACTGGTGAAACCGACCAGCACGGCAACGAAGCCGGCCACCACGGCCGACAAGCTCAGGTCCCGGAAAAACCGCATGGACGACACCTGCAGTGGAAAATTTGACAGGCCATGCCGGCCTTAAATCTCGATCTTGGAGCCGAGCTCCACCACCGCGTTGTTCGGCAGGTTGAGGAAGTCCGCCGCGCCGCTGGCGTTGTGGTGCATCTGCGCGAACAGCTTTTCGCGCCAAGCCGCCATGCCGCCGCCAATGGTGGGAATGATGGTGTCACGCGACAGGAAATAGCTGGTGGTCATGACATCGAGCTCGCAGCCGCGGCCCTTGATCTGCTCCAGCGCCTTCGGAACGTCCGGGTCGTTCTTGAAGCCGTAGTGCACGATCACCTGCCAGCAATCGTGGCCCAGGGCCTCGATCTCCAGACGCTTGTCCAGACCGATCCAGGGCCGCTCGTGGTGCCGCACGGTGACGAACAGATTGTTCTCGTGCAATACCTTGTTGTGCTTGAGGTTGTGCAGCATGGCGTTGGGCACGGTGCCCGGCTCTGCCGTGAGGAACACGGCCGTGCCCTCGACCCGAACTGGCGGACTCACGAACACGGCTTCGAGAAAACTCTTGAGGTCGATGGCGTCGGCACGCAGCTTGCCGTTGAGCAGCTCGCGCCCCTGCTTCCAGGTCATCATCAGGGTGAAGATGGCGCCACCGATCAGCAGCGGGAACCAGCCGCCCTGGAACAGCTTGAGCAGGTTGGAGGCAAAGAAGGCGAAGTCCACGACAAAGAACAGGCCAGTGGCGGCAACGCACAAGGCCAGCGGGTAGTTCCAGCCGTAGCGGATCACAAAGAAGGTCAGCACGGTGGTGATCAGCATGTCGGTGCACACTGCGATGCCGTAGGCTGCCGCGAGGTTGCTCGACGAGCGGAACATCACCACCGCCAGCACGATGGCCACGAACAAGCCCCAGTTGACCATGGGAATATAGATCTGCCCGGTGTCGCGCACGCTGGTGTGCTCGACATTGAGGCGCGGCAGATAGCCCAGCTGGATGGCC